>DTYI01000274.1 GCA_012961935.1 Thiotrichales bacterium
AGCTAAACGCGTGGAAGAAGAGAAACGTAAAAAAGAAGAAGAGGCTAAACGACTCGCTGAAGAAAAAAAGAAAATAGAAGAGGAAAAGAAACGAAAAGAAGCTGAGCAAAAACGCCTGGCCGAAGAAAAGAAGAAAAAGGCGGCTGAAGCCAAACGCAAGAAAGAAGAAGAGAGGAAAAAGCGGATTGCCGCTGAGAAAAGGAAGCAACGAGAGGCAGAAGAAGCCTTGTTGGCCCAACAACTCGCCGAAGAGGATTCTGCGCTCAAAGCAAGAAGATTGGCGGGTATGTTGGGACAGTATAGACTACGCATCAAACAACGAGTGAAAAGCAAATGGTTACAACCAGGCAGTTTGACGGGACAGAAATGCAAGGTGGAAGTCAAGCAGACACGGAGTGGATCGATTCTGGATGTATCGGTTCGGCCTTCTGTCACCTGCAGCCCGGAAATGCAAAGTTCGGTTCAGAAAGCAGTAGAACGGTCTGATCCTTTACCCAGAGCCGGCAGCCCTGAAATTTTTCAAAGAGATTTAATTTTTTATTTTTGCACCCCAGACATACAGGAAGAACAATGCGGTTAATTAAATTTGGTATTCTTATTTTATTGGTCACCAGCTTGCCGGTTCATGCGGCTCTGGAAATCAAGATTACACAGGGCGTGGGCAATGCCATGCCGATTGCCATCGCGCCATTTGTGGTCACGGGCTCCAAAAAACCACCCCAGGTTGTTGATGAAATCATCAAGGCTGACCTGAAACGCAGCGGCCGTTTCAAGCCGCTTGAGAAGTCTGAATTTCCACAGCGGGATGTCACTGCAGAAAATATGCGTTTGCGACTGTGGCGTGAAAAAGGTATTGATTACCTGGTCGTCGGTTCGGTGCATGAAGAGGTGCCTGGCTTCTATAAGGTTAAATTCCAGCTTTTTGATAGCGGCGGCGTCAAGCAGTTGGCCGGGTATACGATCCCAGCCGACAAGTCCAGCCTTCGGATGGCAGCACATCAGGCCAGCGATCTGATTTATGAGGCGATTCTCGGTATCCGTGGTGCGTTTAATACCCGGGTTGCGTATATCACCAGCGGCCAACGTGGTGGCAAAAAACGATATATCATGCAGATTGCAGATTCGGATGGATACAATGCGCGCACGATTCTAAATTCTCCAAAGCCCCTGATGTCTCCAGCCTGGTCTCCGGATAATAAAAAAATTGCCTTTGTTTCTTTTGAGGGCAATCGGTCCGGTGTTTACGTGCAGGATGTTCTAACGGGCCAACGTACAAAAGTTTCAGCCAGAAAAGGCATCAATGGTGCGCCTGCCTGGTCGCCAGATGGCCGCAGACTTGCTGTGACGCTTTCGAATAATGGCAATCCCGATATCTATGTCATCGACCTTGGCAGCAAAAAAGCTTCCCGCCTGACACGTAATGCTGCAATTGATACTGAACCCGTCTGGATGCCAGATGGTCAAAGTATTATTTTCACATCGGATCGCAGTGGTAAACCACAGCTTTATAAAGTATCAGCTGCTGGTGGCTCGGCTCAGCGTCTTACTTATGAAGGTGACTATAATTCGGCGCCGACAGTTTCTGCAGATGGTAAAAAAGTGGCTATGGTCAGCGGCGAGCGTGGTCGATTTAGAATTGCGGTGCTCGATATGGGTACTGGTGAGACGCGTGTGTTAACGGATGGTCGGCTGGATGAATCTCCAAGTTTTGCCCCGAACGGCAGCATGATCATCTATGCTACTAAAGAAGGTGGACGGAGTGTGTTAGCTGCTGTGAGTGAAGACGGCAGTGTGCGTCAGACACTCACTCTAAAAGGTGGTGAAGTCCAGGAGCCAGACTGGTCAGGATTTTTGAATTAATTAAGAAATGATAACTGAGGAGTTATAAACTATGTTACGCATACTGAGTGTTTTATTTGTAAGTCTTTTTATACTGACGGCCTGTGGTAAGAAGAAAACCGGCCCGGATGATGGTACTCAACAACCCGGCGCTGGTTCGGTTACGACACCCGGCGGTGATAGCAGCCCACAACCAATCAGCATGGATCCGTTTGAAGATCCCGCTAACCCGCTAAGCAAACGTATCATTTATTTTGACTACGACAGCAGCCAGGTTCACGCGGAAGACATTCCAATTGTCAATGCGCATGCTAAGTATCTCGCTGACAACACGGGTGCCAGGGTTCGTCTTGAGGGTCATGCGGATGAGCGGGGCAGCCGTGAATATAATGTTGCACTGTCTGAACGTCGTGCCTTGTCGGTCAAGCGGTTGATGGCATTTCAGGGAACGCGTGCTGACCAGGCAGATATTGTTGCCTATGGTGAAGAACGTCCGGTAGAATTTGGCCATAATGAAGCAGCCTGGAGCCAGAATCGCCGTGTCGAGATTATCTATGAATCGAAGTAATTTCTTTCAGACTTTTCTACTGGCGCTGGTATTGAGCGCGATTTCACTGCCTGTGTTCGCGCACAGAAAGCTGGAACCGCGTATCAATGAACTGGAGGCACAAATCCAGCGCCTTCAGTTGCTGGTAGATGGACAGGGCCTGCAGGAAATGTACTTGCGCTTGCAGGCGCTGGAATCTGAAAACCGTTCACTCCGCGGTGGTATCGAACAGCTAAGCCATGAGAATCAGCAATTAAAAAAACGTCAGCGTGAACTCTATCTGGAAATCGATAAACGCATGCAGGAGCTGGAAACACGCCAGGCTACGGTTGGTGCAATGCCAGCAGAAGGCGCTGAGTATGCAGAAGCCCTAGCGGAAGGTGAGGAAGCGCAGTATCGCAAGGCCTTCAACTTGTTGAAAGAGAAGCGTTATCAGGAATCAGTAGCTGGCTTTGAAGCATTTCTCGGTGCATTCCCGGACAGCACGTTGGCGCCCAATGCGCAATACTGGATGGCTGAGGCCAACTATGCAGCAGGGCGGTATCAACAGGCGGTGAAAGCCTTTGATAAAGTTCGATCTGAATATCCGTCCAGCCCGAAAGTACCCGATGCAACACTCAAGCTAGGGTTTTCCTATGCCGCATTGGGAAAGAAAGACAGTGCGCGCTCCGTGCTAAGTGAAGTTGTGCAGCGTTATCCCGGTAGTTCAGCAGCCAGGCTGGCACAGGATCGGCTGAACCAGTTAAAGTAAACAGGTCAGTATTTGACAAGTGACACAA
The DNA here is from genome assembly GCA_012961935.1 of Thiotrichales bacterium. Classification (GTDB taxonomy): domain Bacteria; phylum Pseudomonadota; class Gammaproteobacteria; order CAZUMV01; family CAZUMV01; genus UWMA-0217. The sequence goes on from DTYI01000274.1 coordinate 3,166, forward strand.
AAGCCCCGGCCTCCCAGGCCGGGCGTCTTAAAGTTTACGAAATCTTTTATTCTCTCCAGGGTGAAGCCCGTAGTATTGGCTGGCCAACTGTGTTCGTGCGGCTGACAGGCTGTCCGTTGCGTTGCCAGTATTGCGATACTGAATATGCTTTTTCTGGTGGGCAATGGATGACGCTGGATGAAATTAAATCAGCGGTTCAGCAGTATCGAACCCGGCATGTCACCGTGACAGGTGGTGAGCCGCTTGCGCAGAAATCCTGTCTGGATTTACTTTCTGAACTGGCCGATCTGGGCCTGCATGTGTCGCTTGAAACCAGCGGTGCGATCGATATTTCCAATGTCGATCCGCGAGTCGTCAAAGTCATGGATATCAAGACACCGGATTCTGCTGAATCGGAAAAAAATATCTGGGGAAATCTGGAGTATCTGTCTCCCCGTGATCAGATCAAGTTTGTTATTTGTAGTCGCAGTGATTATCAATGGTGTAAGGAAAAGCTGAAAGCATTTCAGTTGGCCGACCGTTGCGAGGTATTGTTTTCGCCCAGCTACGACCAGTTGCCAGCAAGCGATTTGGCCGACTGGGTACTTGAAGATCAGTTGCCTGTCCGATTTCAGATTCAATTGCATAAAGCCCTGTGGGGCGATGAGCCGGGTCGATAGTTGATGACAAAAGCAGTCGTTTTGCTTTCTGGTGGTATGGACTCTGCAACGTTGCTTGCGCTGACGCAAAAAAAGGGATTTGAATGTTATGCGCTCAGCTTTAATTATGGGCAGCGACATCGGTCAGAGCTTGATGCTGCAATCAATCTATCTAAAGCATTTATGGTGAAAGCGCATCGCGTTGTTGATCTCGATCTGGCTGCTATCGGAGGATCAGCGCTGACAGACACGCATATTGATGTGCCAGAAGAGATAGGTGAGGGTATACCCGTGACCTATGTGCCAGCACGAAACACCGTTTTCCTCTCGATCGCGCTAGCCTGGGCAGAAGTATTGAGCGCACAGGATATTTTCATCGGGGTTAATGCGGTTGATTATTCTGGTTACCCTGATTGCCGACCGGAATATATTCAGGCTTTTGAGAAAATGGCGAACCTTGCGACCAAAGCGGCTGTTGAAGGTCACAGACTAACCATTCACACACCACTGATCAACATGAGCAAGGCGGAGATCATTCAAACGGGTGCGGATTTAGGTCTTGACTACGGCTTGACCGTTACTTGCTATCAGGCTGACGAGGTAGGACGCGCCTGCGGCAAATGTGATGCCTGCCGCCTCAGGGCAGAGGGTTTCAAAATGGCAGGTGTTGCTGATACGACACGTTATCAAAATGGATAATTTAGTCAGTAGCACTCACTGAACGCGAATTCAGACTCTAATAACGCTCTTAACATAGATTAAAGACGGGCCAATCCAGATATCCTAAAGTCCATGCACAATATTAAGGAAATCTAAATAATAATCGCAGGAAGCGAAACATAATTGATCTGGAGGCGCTTTTTTTGTGGACTACCATAAGCTGAATGGGCATTTGCAACAATTGCAGCGGTC
>DTYI01000275.1 GCA_012961935.1 Thiotrichales bacterium
GGGCAGTCGTTGGGAGCATGGCTGGCGCATGGCGTCACCATCGAACTGGCCGGCGAAGGCAACGACTAGGTCGGCAAGGGGTTATCGGGCGGGCGCGGTCCTTTTCGTCGCTGTGGGCGCCTGGGCCGCCTTCGCGGCCTGCTTTGCCAGAGTTTTCTGCAAAACGGCGCTCTTCATGCAATATGCGGGTTAATCGCACTTTCCATGCGGGAAAGCAAGGCAAACATCATTTTATTAATGACATCAAATCGTTCTGAGCTTTCGAGCATTTCCGCTTCGGTTTGTACAAAACGTGATCTGTCTAATTCATCACGACCATTTTCGATTAGGAGGCTGGCTGATTCCGGCGTGGTTTCAAGATGAAACTGCAGGCCGACAACGCGATCTCCCAAAATGAAACCCTGATTTTTACAAGCCTCACTGGAGGCAATGCGTTTTGCATTGTCAGGTAACTCAAAAGTGTCACCATGCCAGTGAAAGGCGAGCGTTTGTTCAGGGAAAACGCCGTCCAGTATTGTGTCTTTTAATTCGTCTGAAGGCGTCATATTAAACCAGCCGATTTCGCGGTGTACGTTTGGTCTGACTTCGACACCCAGTGCACCGGCAATCAGTTGTGCTCCCAGGCAGATGCCGAGTATAGCCTTGTTGGCAGCAATCGCTTCAGCAATGAATGATTTTTCCGCAGCCAGCCACGGGTATTGTTGCGTGTCATCAATACCCATCGGGCCACCCATCACAATCAACCAGTCAAACGAATTCAGGTTGGGTAAAGTTTCGTCATAAAATAACTTTGTTGTTGTGGCAGTATGATGGTGCTTTGTAATCCAGTCCGTGATTCCGGCTGGGCCTTCAAAAGGCACGTGCTGTAAAAAATGTATCTTCACTATTATTCTCGTATGGTGTACATAAAGTAGACGAGCAGTATTTTGCTCAGGGATATTATAGACAGATTATGAAAATGACTCACACGCCAGAGAAAATAAAAATAGGCATCAGTAGCTGCCTGCTAGGGAATGAGGTGCGTTACGACGGCGGGCACAAACGTGATGCAAATGTCATTGATGAGTTAGGGAAATATTTTGACTTTGTCGCTTTTTGTCCGGAAGTAGAAACAGGTATGGGTGTTCCAAGAAAACCTGTTCATCTGGTTCGTCGTGGCAAAGAAATTCTGGCGTTACAGGTTGATAATCACGCCAGGGATTTTACCCGACAGTTAAAAGTCTTTAGCCATGATACTCACCGAAAGATTTCTGAGTTATGTGGATTTATTCTTAAAGAAAATTCTCCCAGTTGCGGCATGCAGTCAGTGCGTGTTTATCAGGATAATGCCGTAGACGAAATGCTTGACCGGGAAGGTGAAGGTATTTTTGCGCGCAGCCTGAAAAAACAATTTCCAAGGTTGCCACTAGAGGAGGAGGATGGGTTGCACGATCCTGTACTACGCAAGAATTTTGTCGAATGCGTTTTTGCCTATCATCAATCCATGCGTAAATGTTAAGGAAACTCTTGATTAAAAATGAAACCGCATGCTCAGCAGATACCGGAATTCTTCTTCATTATTCAGATCCTGAACAAGCCCGCCTTCGATCACCCATTTGGGGTGTAGCCATTGCAGTCCGGCGGTGATTTGATGTGTCATGTTATTTCCTTCTGTCCAGCGGCCGTTCAGTTCCAGTACGCTATTCCATTCCTGGTTGATGCCCCATTCGGGCCGTTCAGCGGGCGTCAACCGATACTGCCATGAAATGTCATAGCGGCCACTATCGGCACGATCGCCGGTACCTGCCTGAAAAATAATATCGGTATCGACTTCATGGCGGTTTTGAAAATACGTTGTAACAAAACCTGCCTGAATTGCAGCATCCCGGTCACTGTCGGTCGGGACGATGGCGCCTCCCAACAGACCCAGCCGGTAAGTGCCGTGCAAGTTATCTTTTTGCACAACCAGATGCCGGTATAAAACCGACAGGTCACCCTGTCGATTATCACCACCGGGTGACAGACGATAAGGCATGCCCAGTAACAATGTTTGTTTCGCGCTGATTCCATAAGCGGCGCTGGCGACGAATGTGTCAGTATCGGCATCGTCGGCGTGAATAAAACTGAGCCGTACCACACCACCGTCTTTTTCAACTGGCAAGGCGACGAAGGAACGCAGACCCATGCCGTAAGTATTGGCTGTAAAGATGCTTGCCAACATCGCCAGACAGATTGTAGAAAATGCTTTATTCACTTTTTTATTTGTCGTCCAGAACAGTTATTTTTACCGGCGTAAAACCGGCGTCCAGAATAGTTTTTTTAATGGCTTCCAGGCTGGGCGTATTTGCCTCGGTTTCGAGTCGGACTTTTTTGTTTTTCAGACTGACCTGCACTTTGGAAACTGATTCCATTTTTCCAAACTTGCGCTCCAGGCTATCGACGCAAAACGGGCAGGTCATACCGTGCACGTCAACTTCTACCGTGCGTGCCAGCAGGTTTTGTGATGCGAATAAAAGCAGAAGTAATACAGGTAAAATTTTCATCATAAACCTCACTTACAAATTGAGAAACCGTCGCAACGGCAGCAGCAACACGCTGCTGAAAAAACCAAATATCCAGATGGACGTGCTCAGCCAGAAAATACGCCGGTTCCAGCGCTTCGCTGATTGACAATGAGCAGCCAGTTTCGGATCAGCTGGACAGCTCTGGTTGGGTCGCCAGACCACCCAGGCCAGAAACAGCAAAAGCAGTGCGGAAAAAGCCAGCGCCCAGTATTTTTGCTCCGCCAGAAATACCAGCCCGGGAATGTTGTAATTCAGGCTGGCGACAATGGCGCCGAAACCCAGCGACACCAACAAAATCGGTAGCGCACAACACAGCAAAGTACCGCTGGTAACAAACAGCGTGACCCAGCGCAACCAGGATTTGTCTGACCACTCAACCTGCGCCACAACAATCTCCTGCATTGGCCTGTATGGGTGGGCAGGGCACCGAGCCATACGAACAAAACACACAGCAATCACCTGGTTTAGGTGAGAGCACGACTTTGCAGTTTGAACATTCATGGAACCACTGGCACGAATCTGTTGGCATCGTCAGCGTTTCTTTGTGGCCGCACTCCGGGCAGGTCAGTTCAGATTGGGTAATGATCTCAGGCATAAAAGTTCTCATTACTCGTTACATTGTGATAGTTTACAACCTATAGTTAGTACAGGTTCAAGTGGTTTTTAATCATGAATGCAAAACATTACACCATCGGCGAACTGGCCGGACAGACTGGTTGCAAAGTAGAAACCGTCCACTACTACGAAAAAACAGGCCTCATGCCAGAACCGCCACGCACAGAAGGTGGTCATCGTATCTATACGTTGTCGCACCTCAAACGGTTGAATTTTATCCGCCGCAGCCGCGAACTCGGATTCAGCATTGCGCAAATAAAAGACCTGCTTAAATTTATCGATGAACCCGATCATTACTGCGGCGAAGTCAAAGCGATGGCCATGGTGCAGGCCAGAGAAGTGCAAAAGAAAATTGACGACCTGAAACGCCTGCAAACCGGATTAAATAAAATGGTCAGCCAGTGCAAAGGCAAAAATATGTCGATCGATGACTGCCCGATAATCGATGCGCTTTATGTTGAAAAATAAAAATGCCTCAGCCTAACCTGCGTATGTTGGTGAAGGTGAGTGATTAATTCGAGACCGGCGCTATTTTCTCGCTATTTATTCGTAGTGAGTCCAAAGCCTGATTATTTTTATAACCCGCTCTTTCTCGTAAACTTGGTAGACTAATCTGTGCTGTATATTAATTCTTCTTGAATATGCGCCTGACAAGTCGCCAACCAGTTTTTCATATGGAGGCGGATTTTGATATGGATTTTCTTTTATTATCTCGAGCAAATCCTTCGCCTTGTTTTTTAAGCCTGATGCTGCCAGCTTTTTTGCATCTTTTTGTGCTTGTTTTGCATAAACTAATTCCCAGTTCACCAATCAAGTTCCTTGCTGCATTCAGATATATCCTGTTTCAGAGCTTCTTTTATCGATTCCCTCATGCCAGGTACAGACAGCAAATGAAGCGTTTCAGATATGGCATTCCAGTCTTCTTCTGAAACTAAAACAGCATTTCCTCTTTTCCCTGTAATAACAATAGGTTGATGTGTTTCTTTTGTTTCATCAATCAAACTATATAGCCTTGCTCTGGCTTCTGTTGCATTCAAAATAGTCATAGATCACCTCCAGTTTTTAGCGTACGCGTACGTAAAATCAAGCCTATTTTGAAAATAACGCCGTTGCCTGCATGGATGTAGGTAAGGGGCGTGAGCAGGAGCGTAAGCTTTGCCAGATACCGCGTTCACGTTTCTTTTTTCTGCTTGTGTTTATTTGTTCAGTTTTAGGTAAAGCACGTGAAAATCTGGCTTTGATCAAAGACCAGCGCATTGCGAAATTTGCATCATTTTCAGGCAATGTCCAGATTGCATGCAGGTGATCGGGCAACACAACTATTGCATCAATATGAAACGGATGAAGGCGTTTTACAGTTCGTATTGCTGAGCGCAGTAATCAATATGGGTCAGTAAGCAGCGTTCGTTTTTGATCGGCAAGATTGACGGTGAAAAAATATGTTCCGCCTGCCACATTTGCGCGTCGGTATTGCATTGAAAGTCATTCCTTTGGGTTTACGTTTTGTGGTGGGCTTCGTACCTCAGCCCAACCTACGGCTACGGGCTGTATTATCTCAGATCTGAGGAATTAATCAGAGTATCCTTAGCCTTTACTTGTACCATATAGCAAAAGTACTGGAATTCGTATTTGATTTTTTCCATTCAGATACAATACGAATAGCCATAGCTAGATTTTCTGCCACTTCTTCAATCGCAACTACCCAAGGCTTTGATCCATTGAACAACTGCAAATCTCCAGGCTTTAATTGGGAATAGCCAAGATTCCTACTTTGGTATGACTGTCTTGTTGGTTTGAATTCGGGAGAAAAGATCATCTTTTGAACTATATCACGAGTTTGGCTGTTTTCTAGACCAGCTGTAAGCGCCATAATTACTGGGTAATCTTTGTTTGCTCCCAATCTATTATTTACAAGGTCGGCAATCTCTTCAATACCATGTCCATTTTTTGTTAACTTTCTATCCCTAGATTCAGTGCTTGTAAATAATTGAGATTCAATTCCAAGGTGTTTTAGCGATATTTCCAGTGACTGGAACAGCAATGAAACGAATACAGGAATAACTTATTGGTTGCTATTCAGGAAGCTAGCATCTTCCCCAAGTATTCTTTTTGCGCCCTTTGCGTAAGCTATTGCTGTGTCTTGCAAGCTAAACATGTCCGGTTTCCATTTTGAAGGCTAACAGTGTTAATAAGCGGAAAGAGAGTTACATATATATGGAGCATATTTACTCATATTGTGATATGAACACCGAAAAAATGGAAAATCTTCTCTCGCATCTGCAATTCACAATTGCCCCGACGATTTAATTTCCAGATATTTATTGACCAGTGAAACCGACAACTCTGATGGCAAAACATCCAGACTAAGGATGCCGCTTGCTCTTACTTTGTCGAAGGCTTTTTCGCGGTGGCTCAGGTATTCCCGGGTGGCGGCGGTGCGCAGGGCGTCGTCGAAGTTTTTGATGGGTTTTTCAAGGGTTTTCTGGACGATTTCTTCCTGCATGCTGGCGAGTAAAACCAGATGTCTTTTGCGTAAAAGTTGCAGTGCAGGCAGCAGGTCGTCGGTGTCTTCGTCGCGGACGTTGGTGATGATGATAATCAGGCTGCGTTTTTTTTGCCGTTTTAATAATTCCATCGCGGCCTGGGAATAATCCGGTGTTTGTGTGCTGGGTTGCAGGTCGTAAATATTATTCAGCAGGCGGTTGATCAAGCCGATACCTTTGATCGGTGGCAGCCAGCGTTGTTCGCCGCTGAAGGTGCCGAGGCCGACGGCGTCGCCCTGGCGCAGGGCGACATAGGCCAGTAATAAACTGGCGTTTAAAGTGTGATCAAAATGTGAAAGTTCGCCGTCTTTACTCAGCATGCGCTGGCCGCCGTCGATGAGAAAAATAATTTGCTGGTCGCGTTCGTCCTGGTATTCACGGGAAATTAATTTGCGTGTGCGTGAGCTGGCTTTCCAGTCGATCTGTCTTAGCGAATCGCCTTTTCGATATTCGCGCAGTTGATGAAAATCCTGCCCTTCACCACGGCGGCGTTTTTTCAGGATCCCCATTTGGCTTAAACGATTGTCCATCGCCAGTAAAATAAATTTACTCACGGCGGCAAAGTTGGGATAAACCTTGCTGCGGGTTTCGTCACCGAGTTTGATCAAGCGTTGCCATAAACCCAGCGGTGAAGTTAATCGAATGTGTGTGTGCGGAAAACTGAGTTCTTCTCTTTCGGTGCTGCGAATGTCGTATTGAATATCGGCGTGTGTGCCGGGTTCGAGTGTTAGCGTTTGCGGTAAACCTTTTGTTTGCAGGCTGGTCGGGTAGTGATCGTAAACATCGAAATGCGCTTTGCGTTTGCTGGCGTTTGTGAGGTGTAGATTGGCGTGACGCCAGACGCCCAACGGTAAAGTGTCGGGTAATGCGCGGCTTGTGGTTAAACTGTGTTTACGAAAAACCAGTAGCGCATCGAGCAAAGCCAGCACAGCAAGCGCAGCCAGCGCAGTCCACCAGAATATTGCTGCCTGCGGCCAGACGCTGGCGGCGATGCCGAACGCGGCCAGTATCCAGAGCAGGGTGAAAAGCCGTTTGCTAGCTTGCATGTTGCACCGTGGAATTCCCCCTACTGGAAAGGTGTTGCTCTCCCACTTTGTAAAGGGGGACTAAGGGGGATTTAAAAGGCATGCAGTTTTTTATCATTGCCTTGGCGCTTCGACGCGGTTAATCACGGCGGTGAGAATTTCATCGCTGCTATGACCTTCAAGTTCCAGCTCGGGTGAAAGTGCGATGCGGTGTCGCAATGCGGGCAGGGCGACTTTTTTGATGTCGTCTGGCGTGACAAAATCACGACCGGCGAGTACGGCGGCGGCGCGGCCTGCACGAATCAATGCGATGCCACCACGTGGCCCTGCGCCGATGCTGATGCCTTGCCAGTCACGCGTGTTGCGAACGATGCGCACGGCGTAATCATTCACCGCCTGATCGACACGCACATTGGCTGCGAGTTTTTGCAGGGTGATGATTGTTTCCGGCTTGACCAATGTTTGTAACTGGCTCACGTCGAGATTGTCGCCGACCTGTCCATTGGTCACTGTGTCGACCAGTTTTTGCTCTTCTTCTTCGTTGGGGTAGTCGATTAAAATTTTCAAAAGAAAACGATCGAGCTGTGCTTCGGGTAAAGGATAAGTACCTTCCTGCTCCAGCGGATTTTGTGTTGCCAGCGTCATAAAAGGCGGTGGTACTGGCAGCGATTCGCCTTCAATTGTTGCCTGATATTCCTGCATCACTTCAAGCAGCGCGGCCTGTGTTTTTGCAGGTGCGCGATTGATTTCATCGGCAAGTAAAAGGTTGGTAAAAATCGGCCCTTTGCGCACGTTAAACGTTTCGGCTTTCATGTCATAAATAACATGGCCGGTGACGTCGGCGGGCATTAAATCCGGCGTGAATTGAATCCGCGCAAAATCGCCGCCAAAAGTTTGTGCAAGTGCGCGAACCAATAATGTTTTCCCAAGGCCGGGTACGCCTTCGATCAAAACGTGACCGCCTGCAAGCAATGCAATTAAAATCTCTTCAATTACATTTTTCTGGCCGATAATGGCCTTGCCGATTTCGTCGCGCATGCGTTGCACGATCTGGCTGGCCTTAAGCAAATTGTCGTTAATGCTGGTGGTATCGTCGGTTGCGTTATCCATCATAATTGTTTCCTGATGTTTTCAAGTTGTCGGATTAAACGGGTGAAATCCTGCGGCTGATGTTTACTCTCATCGTGCAGCAGCATGTGTATGGTTGCAGTCGGCAATTGCAATAATTCCGCCAGATGTGTTTCGCGTTCTTTTTCGTTCAGGTCTGCCCAGCCGGGGTGAATCCGGCTCAGTCTGCGTTGCAGGTTCTGGCGTACCTGGGAAACCAGTCTGTTTTGTTGGTTATCTTTCCAGAAAAACCGGCCGCTGGCTTCGATATGTTCCAGCAAGCTACGGCGGCGTGCAGCAGGTTGCGGCAGCAACGGCCCAAAGCGGAAAAAACCTTTCATTATCCACAGCAAAAGTATCAGGCCCAGCGCGACAATAATGGTTCGCGTATGCCGCCATAATAATTCCCACAGCGGCGGCATGTCGTCATTGTGCAAAAGATAAACTTCATCGCCGGGATTATTATGCCAGTGCACCAGTTCCCAGAAAGTTTCGGCGTGGTCGTTTTCACCGATTGAATAATTCGTAATAAAATCAAGCTGGCTTGTAACGGTTACAGCGCCTTTACCCAGTTTACGGTGAATTGCCTGCGGGCCGTTAAAGCCGGCAATGGTCAGGTCGCCTTTTTGCTCACCTTTTAATTGCTCGTTAAAAATAAAGTCCACCAGAACTTCTTTTTGTTTGCGTTCCCGCGTCGTTAACTCAAACGTGTTCAGGTCATCATCCCATTCGGCATCATAATGGTATTCCGGCCAGATGTTCAGCAGATCAAGTAACGGGTCGGTGGGTGCGGGTGGACGTTTATCGTCTTCTTCCGGGTCGTAATATTCCGGTTCAAGTGCGCGAACCATTAAATGACCGCCCTGATTTACCCAGTCGAGCAGTCGCTGTGATTTTTTTTCATCGAGCGTGCCGCGTTTGGTCGTAATGATTAATGTTGCAGTTTTCGGCGGGAGATTTTTATTCAGCTCCGGCATGTCGATTTTATGCGCCGGGATACCCATGCCTTTTAAAAATAATCGTGCCGCAAACCAGGGATTTGTTTTGGCTTCGCCCTGGTAGTCGGTAGGAATATCTTCTTCGCGCAACTCGAAATTATTCAAAAACCAAAACGTCATCCCGGCGATGCCGAGTATGATGATTGCAGCGATAAGCAGGTGTTGACGGCTCAAGGTCTCGCCTCAAACTTTGCCCACTGATCGCAAAGTTGCAGACTTTTTTCTTTGTCAGGGTTGCGGTGTGCATAGGCTATTTGTTGCCAGAATCGGGTGAGGGTTTGCAGATAATCCTTGCGTTGGGAATTTAGTTTTGGAGTTGCCAGGTTTAAGATATCGCCTTCGGTATGGCTTTCATCCAGCTCCAGTCTGTCCTGGTTAATCATGACCGATAATGCACCCCGGTAAAGCAAACCCAGCGCGTCACGGTACTCACCAGCGATTAGTTTTTCGCGGGCAGCTGCGGCAATGTCATCCGGTAAAGATTCAGGATTGATTTCCAGACCGAATAATTGTTCGGGCGGCTCGTATTCGCTCACGCGTTGTTTTTCGCGCGTAAATAAATGCAGCCAGCGGTCGCGATAAATAATCAACAGGCCGATTAGTATTGCAACTGACAACCAGAGTAATGCGCGAAATGAAACAGCTATCCAATGGAAAAATGTGCCCAGTTTTTCAAACCATTTATCCAGCCATTCCCAACCGGAAAGATCCAGGTCTTTTTCTTTTTTTTCTTTTATTATTGGCAGCCACATTTGTTTTTTTTCTAACTGGCTGAATTCATCGCGCTGTATAATATTTTCAATCACTTCGGGCGATTTGTGTGCGGGCAGGCGGGTGCTGGAGACAGGTTCATCTTCAGGATTGTTTTCTGCTGCAAATGCCGGTTGTGGTGCAAAACTAAAAATAAGAATGATCGCAAGAAAAGAACTAGCAATTCCGGCCAGCAGTTTTTGTAGACGGTTATTAATTCGTCGAAAAGCCAGCTCGATATCCCAGCCTTCCAGTTGGGTGCGGCGGTTGATATAAAGCATGAATCCTGCGGCAACATAAATCGGCTCAATAATCAGGATCGCGATATAGCCTGTTAGGTTGTCAATAATGTTAAACCAGGCTGGCGGGTTATCGCTGAACATGAAATCAAGAATACTGAAACCTGAATCCGCCGGCGTAAATAATTCGATCAGACCAAGCAGGGAAATCCACAGTAACAATTCAAACAGAATACTGATGATTGTCAGCGCCAGTGCGTGTGAACCTGTGCGGCCACTCAGCACATTGAGCCGCTCGCGTCGTTCTTTCCCGCGCAGGCCTTCGAGTTGCCAGACTGGTAAATGAAAGCTGCGAAAAACATTAATACGCAAAAATGTCAGGTTGATAAACAATCCGGTTTTAAAAAGACTTGGAATGGCATTCAGGGTTTGTCGCAAGGTCGGCGGCTTTGCAAACAGAGCCTGGCTAAAAATATGTAAAAGAACGCGGTCATAAAATGGTTTTAGCCACCAGAAAAATAAGTAGGCCAGCCAGAGTTTTTCGCTGAAAATAAAACTCAGTGCCAGAAAAATAATGCCGCTGATAATCAGCCAGGGCAGGAACACAGCTTTCCACCATTTGCGCACCATCACCAGCCCCAGGTCCATGGCTTCCCAGGGATTTCGCGGCCGAATTCTTACGCTGATGTCTTCAAGTTGCATGGCGTGTTCCGCGGCCGACGTAAAGAAAATACCCGATGACAAGCAGCCATAAAAATATGCCGACGCCGTATTTGATATTCACTGGCATGCCGGCGATGGAAGACCAGAAGGCTTCGATAAAAGCGGCGATAAAAAACATGGTCGCAGCGCCATAAATTATTTTCACGGCAATGCGGGCATTATCACGCAAGGCGCGCAGCCGGCTTTTTCTGCCGGGTCGAATTAATGCCTGCCCAAGCTTTAATCCTGCGGCACCCGAAAGTGCGATGGCAGTCAGTTCCATTGCACTGTGGCCGGATACAAAGCCCCAGAAGGTTTCGATGAATCCCATGTGTGTGAGATGGCCGGCGACTGCACCAATTTGCAGACCATTGAATAAAAGAAAGAACAAAGTGCCGACGCCAAACAGCAGGCCACCTGCAAAAGTGCGAAAGCCGATGCCGGTATTGTTGCGAATATAAAAACCGAACATCAGAATGTCGCTGTCGGCTTCGCGTTCGCGCCCGAGACGGTCGTATCTTTCCGGGTCGTACATGTCCTGAAACTGTCGCACCGTGTCACCGTCGGTGATGCTGTAAATTAAATCCGGGTTGATCTGGATGGCGATAATCATGCCGATCAAGGGGCCGAAAAAAAGCAGCGATGCCAGTGCAACCACACGCCACTCCTGGCGCACGGTTGCGGGAAAATCGAACGTGAAAAAATGGATAATCTGATGCAGTAAATTGCCGCGTGGTTTGTAAAATTGTTGATGACCTTGCAACACCAGTTGGCTTAAACGTTCAATCAAAGGCTGACTGTAAAGCCGGGAACGCGCCAGTGCCAGATGCTGGCAAACCTGTCGATACGCATGCGGGAAATCATAATTCTTTTCAGCTTCTGGCCTGGGCGGGGCGTTTTTTACAGGCCGTTTTGTCGGTGGGTTTTCTTTTAATTCCAGCCATTGCTTCAATCGCTCCCAGGTTTTTTCATGGCGCTGGATAAATTGTTCCTGATTCATCTGTGTTTGCCTGCAATCCAGTTTGAAATTGCCAACAGTTGACGCATCGGGGAACGCGTATTTTCTACCAGCGGGCCGGTGAGACCTGCCAGTTCTTCGGCACGGTCTTCTGTCAAAAACGGGCTGCGTTCGGCAAAACTTAAAATGGCCTGTTGTTCTTCTAATTGCAGCGGGTAAGCAGGGGAGCGCGCGCGGACTTCATTTGATTCAAAGGCTGGTGGCTTTTTATCCGTGTAAACGACAACTGTGCCCGCGACGATATCGCCCAGTCGTTTGAAGTCTTTGTTCAGTAGCATGGTGATCAGGCCAAAACCATAAAACACGGGTAAAAAATCAACGACGCGCAGCAGGTTGCGCACAATCGATGCTGACCAGCCAATCGGTGTGGCATCGTCCTGTAAAACACGCAGACCTAAGGACTGTTTGCCCGGTGTTGCACCATTTTTCAGGACTTCAAAATAAACCGGGTAAAACCATTCGATGAAAAAAATCAGAATCATCAAGATGCCGAAGCCCATTTTTCCGAGAAAGCTCGCTGGAATAAACAGGACGATATAAATCGCCGAGCGTATCAGCGTATCGAGCAGCCAGGCCAGTGCGCGCGAGACCGGGCCTGCGACCACGATTTCGATGGCAATGCCTTCCGGTGTTTCGATGGCCTGGTGGGTATCGAGCATGGGTTGGGTGAGCATCCTTACAGTCAAAAACAGAAATGGTATGACAATCACTACCCAAAATCGACCTGAACGTCATTCTTATCGGCAGAAGCATGGATTTACTGGATGAAAGTCACAGGCGCATAGTGGATTGTGAAAAGTATTGATCTGGCTTAATAATAATCTAGCGAGATTAGCTTATGCTTGAAGACACAGGTTTTAGATTTCCTTAAATAGTGGAGGTGAGTATGACTATCTGGGTTGTGGTGGCTGATGCCAGCAAGGCGCGTATTTTTTCTGCTGAAAGCAGAAACGGTGTGTTAGTGGAAACCGCTGATTATCTACATGCTGAGAGCCGCATGAAAGGACGGGATCTGGAAACAGATGATCAAGGGCGAGCTTTCGATTCTGGCGGTCAGGGCCGTCATGCTATGGGAAAGGAGCAAGAAGTTTCGGAACGTGAGGCTGAGATATTTGCGCGTGAATTATGCGAGGAGATAGATAAAGCTGCAAAGGCCGGCCAGTTCAAAAAGCTCTATATCATTGCCACACCGAAATTTCTCGGACATTTACGGGCGCAAATGAGCACGCAGGCAAAAAGTCTGATTGCTGGAGAGGTGAGTAAGGATCTTGTGAATCATGAAATTCAGGATATCCGTAAGCACCTGGGAGATTTCCTGTAAGTTATTCAAATGAGTAAGCACAAACCTCTCACTGCGGAAGCACTTTACCATCGCTGTAGTCTGGATCAGTTTGATTTTGTATCGACGTCAGAATTAACTCTTCTGGAAGAGCCTCTGGGGCAAAACCGGGCGCTAGAGGCGATTAATTTTGGAGTGGATATTGACCAGGATGGTTTTAACCTTTTTGTTCTGGGCCCACCCGGGCTGGGCAAGCATCAATTGGTGGAAGAGATTCTCTCCCGGCGTGCGGCAGCCGAACCGGAACTATTTGACTGGTGCTATGTTAATAATTTTGACAATTTTCAGAAACCCAGGGTTTTAAAACTGCCCGCAGGTACCGGTCTGCAATTACGAAAGGATATGGAGCAGTTGATTGAAGATTTAATGACCGCCCTGCCTTCATCATTTCAAAGTGAAGAATATCGTACTCGCCTGCAGGAATTAGAGGACGAATTTAACGAACAGCAGGAGCAGACCTTTACAAAACTATATGAAGAGGCAAAGGAGCGCGGTGTCGCTGTCATGCGCACACCAGCAGGTTATACGCTGGCGCCACTGATTGAAGATGAACTGGTAAAGCCTGAGGACTTTGAAAAATTACCCCAGAAGAAACAGGAAAAAATTGAAAAAACAATTGCAGATATTCAGTTGCAATTGCGTGATGTGATTCGCGATCTTCCACTCAGGCAACGGGAACATCACAAGAAGGTAAAGGCATTACAAAAAGAAATTACCCAACTGACAATCGAACAACTTATTGGCTGGCTTGAACATCGATACGAACAACAAAAAGAAGTGCGGGATTATATCGCCCGGGTAAAAGCGTACGTGATCGAAAATGCACAGGACTTTATTTCGAGCGATGGTGGGGTAGAGATTGAAAACATAAAGCAACGTGTTTCGAGCTTTCACGAATACCAGATTAATGTGCTGGTTGATAACAGTTATTCAAAAACTGCACCGGTCATTTATGAGGATAACCCAACCTATCAGAATCTGATTGGCCGCATTGAACACGTGGCTCAGATGGGTACATTGCTAACGGATTTTACGTTAATCAAGGCCGGCGCCCTGCATCGCGCGAATGGCGGGTATCTGATTCTTGACGCGCACAAAGTCCTGACCCATGCCTTTGCGTGGGATGGATTAAAGCGTGCTCTGTCATCGCATGAAGTGAAAATTGAATCGCTGGAGAAAATGCTGAGTCTGGTCAGTACAATTTCACTGGAACCTGAGTCGATTGCGCTTGATGTGAAAGTCGTGCTGGTGGGTGAACCCCTGTTGTACTATCTGCTGAAAGCCTATGACCCTGAATTCAGTTTACTTTTTAAAGTGGCTGCAGATTTTTCTGAAGATACCGACCGGAACGAAGAAAGCACGTTGTTGTATGCGCGCATGATTGCCACGCTGCAAAACCGCCACAAGATAAACCCTCTGGACAGGGCGGGTGTTGCGCGCGTCATCGAACAGGCCGCGCGTCTGGCCGACGATGGAGAAAAACTTTCGCTGCGTGTTGAAACACTGGTCGATTTAATGCGTGAAGCAGGCTACTGGTCAAAAAAATCTAATAGTAGCCTGATTCGTGCCGAGGATGTGGAAACCGCTCTGGAAAAACAGCGTTATCGTCAGGACAAAATTCGCGAGAAGATGCAGGAGCAAATTACCCGAGGCATTCGGTTGATCGATACCGAGGGGACAAAAATTGCACAGGTGAATGGACTTTCCGTCATTCAGCTGGGCGATTATGCTTTTGGAACGCCTTCGCGAATTACGGCGACCGCACGTTTGGGTCAGGGCAAGGTTGTTGATATTGAGCGCGAGGTCAAACTGGGTGGGCATATCCATTCCAAAGGCGTGTTGATTTTGTCGTCGTATCTGGCAAACCACTACGCGCGTGACTGTCCTTTGCCTTTATCTGCGAGTCTGGTTTTTGAACAGTCTTATGGCATGGTAGACGGTGACAGCGCATCAGCCGCAGAGCTGTGTGTACTACTTTCAGCACTGGGCGATATCCCGCTTAAACAGTCGCTGGCGGTTACCGGTTCAATTAGCCAGCTGGGAGAGATTCAGGCCATTGGCGGGGGGAATGAAAAAATTGAAGGCTATTTCGATATTTGCAGGCAACGCGGCCTGACCGGAGAACAGGGTGTGATAATTCCGGCTGCCAACCAGGTGCATTTAATGCTGAATCAGGAGGTCAGGCAAGCTGTGGCTGCCGAACAATTCTGTATTTACACTGCTGTCCATGTGGAAGATGTGATGGAATTATTGTCAGGCCTTTCTCGAGGTGAACGCGATGATGCGGGGCAATTTCCAGAAGGGAGTTTTAACTGGCTGGTACAGGATCGCATTCAGGAGTTGCAGGAACTTCACCGCCGTTATTCTCTGAAGGAGGAGACTGTTTCCGAGGACGAAAATTCTGATGCCTGAGACCGTCAACAAAACACGCTTGCTGCAAGTCACGCTGGCCGTGGGTGTGGGTGATTATTCGCTGGCTAATATTGAACTGGCGGTGCAGATGGCAACGGCACTGGATGCCCAGGTGCATGGTTTATTTGTCGAAGATATCGACCTGTTACAGACCGCAGACCTGCCTTTCAGTGTGGAAATCACCCTTGCTACTGCTCAGGAACGCAGGCTGGACATGCTATCCATACAACGCTCGCTTCGTGCCGAGAGTTTACAGTTCCGTGAAAATCTGGCGCAGACTGCAGAGCGGTCACAGGTGCGATGGAGTTTTGATACGGTTCGTGGCAGAAAAATTGAAGCAGGTCTGAGTGGAATTGAAAGCACCGGACTCATGATTGTTGGTCAGACTCTGTCTCACCGACAAACACCTGCAGGAACACCACGTAAAAAAAGTATTATGGTTTTTGATGATGAGACGACAGGCCTTCTTCAGGTCATCGAATTGGTGATGGATCTGGGCGCAGCCCAGCTGGTTGAATTGACGGTGGTCAGATCTGAAGAGAGTGGTGCATCAACACTTTTGCAGGCGCTGGAAGACAAGTTAAAAAACACATCAAACCTGGTTCTGACTCAGCTGGCAGGCTATGATCTTGAAAGCGTAATAAAACAGTCGGCCGCCAAACCGGATTATATTATTGTATCCCGGCATCAGCCTTCCGAAGTTCTAAGAGCGTTCCTGGAAAAATCTGTTTGTCCTGTCATTTTAGTGACATGATCGTATGAAAAACTATTTTCAACTTATTCTAACAATCGCATTACTCTTGCTTCTCGGAATAATGTTTTTCAATATGCTCGGGCCGCAGCAAGTTAAACAGACCCATGAAATACCCTACACTGAATTTAAACAACTTTTAAAGCAGGGTGAAGTTCAGCAGTTACAACAAAATGGGCAGATACTTCGCGGGAAATTAAAAAAGCCAGTAACACTTGGTAAGGCAACCCAGCCGGGCGTGGATTTTCGTACCGTGATGCCAGGCTTTGGTGATGAAACATTATTACCGCAACTGGAGCAGCAGGGAATCCCACTGGTCATTACGCCCAAACCAGAGGTAGGACGTGGCAGTTTTTTCTGGTTAATGTCGCCACTGTTTCTTCTGCTTCTTTTCTATTTCTTTTTTCTCCGGCGCATGTCGCAAAATATTTCGGGAGGACTCGGCCGTTCCGGTGCACTGGACAAATTTCTCAACCCCGGTTCAGATGAAAAGA
>DTYI01000276.1 GCA_012961935.1 Thiotrichales bacterium
ACTACGTCGACGCCGCGGCGATCCGAAAGCGGGAGGTGCCCGACATCCATGGCGTCGAGCTCGGCGAGGAGCTCACCTTGCCCATCGTGATCACCTACCGTGACACCAAGACCCGACGACTCGACGATCGAGGGAGGCCAGGGGCGGGGCGAGAGGTCGAGGCCTTCACAGCCTTCCCCCTCCTGGGGACCACCACCCTCGGCGGCGAGCGATACTACTTCATCGGCGGCAACGAGCTCGTGGCGGCCGACCGATCCAGGCCCATCGAGCCCATGGATCCTCCGCCCGAGGTCGTAGATATTGACGGAAATTTCCGGGTCATGAATTTTTCTGAGCGCCGCGATAATTTTTTCCTGCAGCGCAGCAATGTCATGCGGAACGGCATCCTGCTCTTTCCCTGTGTTGACACGCTTTGCCAGTTTTGCGAGTTTGAACATGGTCAGCCTTCCACTGCTTCAATGTCGGCCAGGCGCACTTCCAGTATGCCTTCAATCATTTCGCGTATTGCCGGCAGCGGATAACGTTGTAAAATTTCCTTTGCAAATCCCAGACTGATCATTTTGCGAGCCTGCGGTTCTGGAATGCCGCGCGCTTGTAGATAAAACAACAATTCCGGGTCGATTTGCCCGACGGTGGTGCCGTGGCTGCACTGCACATCATCGGCGTTGATTTGCAGAACGGGTTTGGTATCGATTTCTGCCTCTCGGGAAAGTAACAGATTGGCGTTTTTCAGATGGGCATCGGTTTTTTGTGCGTCCTTTTCAACAATGACATTGCCATCGAAAACGGCCTTGCCTTTTCCTTTCAGGATGCCCTTGAAAAATTCATGACTGATGCAGCCGGGGGCGGCGTGCGAAATATTGAGATGGATACTGGTCGATTGATCGTCGCCAGCCAGGTACAGTCCGTTGAGTGTGCACTCCGCATTCTCTCCGGCGAAATCGACGTTGAACTCGGTGCGAGACCAGTTGGCGCCAAGGTCAGTGTTGGTGCAGTGATAGTGGCTATTTTCTTCCTCGCGGATATAAAGACCGGCAAGGTGGCGAGAAACGCGGTTTACATTCTGCAGGCGGAGATGTTCAAGCCCGGTGTTTCTACCCAGGAATATTTCGGAGATCATGTTATTGAAGCAGGGATTGCTGCCTGCAGAAACACTGGATTCGATCACCATGGCTGAAGCACCTTCTTCCAGCATGATAAGGTTTCGTGGTTGAAAGATTGGCGTGCCGGACGCTGCAATAGTCAGGTGTAACAATTCAATTGGTTTTTCGATGACAGCATCATGAGCAATTCTTATCCAGGCGCCGTCGTTGAAAACAGCCGTGTTCAGCGCGGAAAACAGGTGCGAACCTTCACCGGACAGTGCGCCAAGATTGTTGGTGACGTCTTTATTCTTCCGCACGGCTTCTGCCTGGATACTGCCGACAGAAAGCCCATCGATGGTGTCGGAAATACAGGAGAGCCCGGGATGAAAGCAGCCATTGACCAGAACAATACGAGGACCATCCTGCTCACCCAGCAGGAATTTTTTAATGTCTTTAAAATGCGGTTCAACAAATGCATCGTTGTTTGCTGCAAAGCGGTATTCCAGCAATGGGGCCAATGGTGTGTAATGCCAGTCTTCATCTTTTTTGCTCGGCAGGTTTAATTCCTGCAAATGCATTGCTGCCTTTTGTTGTATCGGCAGGGCAGGCGAAATGCCAGTAGCAAGTGTGCGATAGTGTTGCAGCATTTCTGTCCGGGGAATCATGCGGCTTCCTCACCGGTAATCCAGCCATAGCCTTTTTCTTCCAGTTCCAGCGCAAGTGTTTTATTCCCAGTACGAATAATTTTCCCGTTGGAAATAACGTGTACAAAATCAGGTTCAATATAATCAAGCAAGCGTTGGTAATGGGTAACGATGATCATAGCGCGCTCAGCATTGCGCAGTTTGTTGACGCCGGTCGCGACGGCTCGCAGCGCATCGATGTCCAGGCCGGAATCGGTTTCATCCAGAATACCGAGTTTAGGTTCGAGCAGGGCCATCTGTAGAATTTCGCTGCGTTTCTTTTCACCACCGGAAAAACCGACATTGACATCGCGTTTCTGCAGGCTGTCCTCCATGTCGAGTTTGGTCAGCGTCGCCTTGATGTGTTTCATAAAATCCAGCGCATCGAGTTCTTCCTTGCCCTGCGCTTTGCGAATGGCATTCACCGCCATCTTGAGAAAATACATATTGTTGACGCCAGGAATTTCAACCGGGTACTGAAAGGCCAGGAATATACCTTTCTGCGCACGCTCTTCTGGTGAATACGCCAGCAGATTTTCGCCTTCGAATAGCACTTCGCCATCTGTGACGAGGTAATCCTCATGTCCGGCCAGGGTATTGGCCAGCGTGCTTTTGCCGGAGCCGTTCGGTCCCATCAGCGCATGCACCTCACCGGCTTTCACATCCAGATTGATGCCGTGCAAAATTGGTTTGCCGGCAACAGAGACATGCAGGTTTTTCACTGTCAGCATGTTCGTTACCTCGTTGCTCATCCGACTGCACCTTCAAGGCTGATCTGTAGCAGTTTTCTGGCTTCCACGGCAAATTCCATCGGTAATTCGTTGAACACTTCCTTGCAGAAACCATTCACAATCATGGAGACGGCATTCTCTTCCGAAAGTCCGCGCTGCCTACAGTAAAACAACTGGTCGGCGTCGATTTTTGATGTGGTCGCTTCATGCTCGATTTTTGCGGTCGGGTTGAGCACCTCAATGTAGGGAAACGTATGCGCAGCGCAGCGGTCACCGATCAACAACGAATCACACTGGGTATGATTGCGGGCGTTTTCCGCGCCGCGGTTCATGCGCACCCGGCCACGATAAGCATTGCTGCCGAAGTCGGCGGAAATGCCTTTGGAGACGATCGTGCTGCGGGTGTTCCTGCCCACGTGCAGCATCTTCGTGCCGGTATCGGCCTGTTGGTGACCACGGGTGACGGCAACGGAATAAAACTCGCCGATCGAGTCATCACCACGCAGGATACAGCTTGGATATTTCCAGGTGATCGCCGATCCGGTTTCCACCTGCGTCCAGGAAATTCTGGATCGGTCGCCCTTGCAGAGTCCGCGTTTGGTGACAAAGTTGTAGATTCCGCCGCGCCCCTCCGCATCACCGGGATACCAGTTCTGCACGGTCGAATATTTGATCTGCGCATCTTCCAGCGCGATCAGCTCGACCACTGCGGCGTGCAGCTGGTTCTCATCGCGCATCGGTGCAGTGCAACCTTCCAGATAGCTTACATAACTGCCTTTGTCGGCGATGATCAGGGTGCGTTCAAACTGGCCCGTGTTGGCGGCGTTGATTCGGAAATAGGTCGACAACTCCATCGGGCAGCGAACACCCTCCGGTACATAGACAAAAGTGCCGTCTGTGAAAACAGCCGTATTCAGTGCGGCAAAGAAATTGTCCGTGTGCGGCACAACGGAACCCAGATACTGTTTGATCAGCTCCGGATGCTGCTGGATGGCCTCGGATATGGAGCAAAAAATCACGCCCGCCTCGGCCAGTTCCTTCTTGAATGTCGTGGCCACCGAAACGCTGTCGAACACCGCATCGACCGCCACACCCGCCAGCTGCTTCTGTTCCTCGAGCGGGATGCCGAGCTTGTTGTAAGTTTCCAGAATTTCCGGATCAATCTCATCCAGGCTTTGGGGGGAATCTTTCCGGGATTTCGGTGCAGAAAAATAGGAAATCGCCTGATAGTCAATCTGTGGGTGTCTGACAGTTGCCCAGGTTGGCTCTTCCATCGTGAGCCAGTGACGGTATGCCTTGAGACGTTTTTCCAGCAGGTATTCTGGCTCCTGTTTAATGGCCGAAATCCTGCGCACGACATCCTCATCCAGACCGGGTGGTAATGTCTCGGTTTCGATTTCAGTGATGAAACCTTCCGTATATCCTCCTTCAACAAGTGTTTCGACTGATGGATTGGCTGAATTCATTATCCACAACCTCATAATACCTGAGTAAATTACTAGGTTAATTGTAGTCTCTGAATTGAGAAGCGTAAATAGCCCCTGATTTTGATACGCGTATTTCTGAGGCTACCTTATTCAGCTCATTGGTCGCTCGCAGTAGGTTCAACTGATTTAGTGAGGTTAAACCGGAGATTAAAGCATGGTTGTTTTAGGTAAAGAAGAATTAGTAGCTGTCTGCTGGTGGTAAGGCGAGGCCTCAAATATTTGCAAGCAGGTAATGTCTCGATTATCTAATCAGGAAATACCTGATAATAATCCAGTCGGATGTGTTTGGAGGGGGGGAGGATACTACCTGCCACTAATTGATAGTGGCAGGCTAAACTTTCAGGTGGTTATTCAGGCAGGTATTACGTTTTCAGCCTGAGGGCCTTTGGGGCCGTCAGTCACATCCATCGTTACTTTCTGACCTTCATGCAGGGACTTTCGGCCTTCTGCATTGATTGCACTGTAATGTACGAATACATCTTTACCGCTTTCCTGTTCAATAAATCCAAAACCTTTTTCATCGTTGAACCACTTAACGGTACCTACTACTTGTTCTGACATGCTTACTCTCTATAGTGTTTGCCATCAAATGATGGCGTTACAAACATCCAGCCTTTTAATAAAGACTGGCAGGCAGGACATTCCTGCCTGTTTAAACTGCGTGAAAAACATAACCACGCAGTGATGGATTATATACCAGATAGTCTTCTCATGTAATCCGTGTAATAAATCTCATATTAAACTAATAATAACAATATGATACAGAGCATTTATTATATATTGAATTAATAATAATTATTCTATTTAGTTCGAAAATACGTTAATAATGCCGCCACCCAGACAGATATCATCCTGATAAAACACAACGGATTGTCCTGGTGTGATAGCGCGTTGGGGTTGTTCAAAAGACACCTGGAGTGCTTCATTATTTAATTTTTCCAGACTACATTTTTGTGCTGATTGTCGGTAGCGAATCTTTGCGCTGCAAGTGAGCGGCAATTCGGGCGATAAACCGGAAATCCAGCTCAGTTGTGAACATTGCAAATGCCGATGTAAAAGGGCAGGGTGATCATGACCCTGGGCGACAATCAGGCGGTTTTCTTTGAGATTTTTTTCAACTACAAACCAGGGTTCTTCATCCGCATTTTTCAAGCCGCCAATACCAAGTCCATGACGCTGACCGTAGGTATAAAACATCAGGCCGTTATGTTTGCCGATGATTTTATTTTCCAGCGTCACAATATCACCGGGTTGTGCAGGCAGGTAGCGATTCAGAAAATCACTGAATTTTCGTTCACCGATAAAACAAATGCCGGTGCTGTCTTTCTTTTTTGAATTGACGAAATTGTGTTCTTCAGCAATTTTTCGTACCGCAGTTTTTTCCATCTCACCTAGCGGAAAAATGGAATGCTGAAGCTGCTGTTGATTCAGCGCATAAAGAAAATAGCTTTGATCCTTGTTGTTATCCAGTCCTGTCCGTAATTGGTATTCGCCATTTTTTTCGGTTATCCGGGCGTAGTGGCCGGTGGCGATTTTGTCTGCACCCAGGTCTAGCGCGTAGTCGAGAAATGCGCGAAATTTTATCTCCTTGTTACAGAGAATGTCCGGGTTGGGTGTGCGCCCGGCCTTGTATTCAGTCAGGAAATGACTGAATACCCTGTCCCAGTATTCGGTGGCGAAGTTAACGGTATGTAGCTTGATACCTAATTGATCGCTGACCGCCTGAGCGTCGGCGAGATCTTCTGTCGCAGCGCAGTATTCCTTGTCATCATCTTCCTCCCAGTTCTTCATGAACAGCCCTTCAACCTGGTAACCAGCTTCAATCAATAGCAGTGCAGTAACGGAAGAATCCACGCCGCCCGACATGCCGACCATGATGCGTTGTTGTTTGTTAGCGGACACAGTTAAGAACGGGAAACAAAAATGGATTATCTCAGAAGACGAGGAGTCTATCTAATCCCAGGAAAAATCCTGAAGGATAGATAATGGAAATGCTTTGCCTGTTTGAAAGTCCTCAATGGCTTTCAGCACCAATGGGCTGCGGTGGCGTTGCTTTTGCTGAAGGATTTCTTCGGCTGTCATCCAGATTGCCTGTTCGATATCTGTATCCAGTGAAAGCTCCGGGTGATGCTGAATAGCCTGACCGGCAAAGTTAAAGCGCAGGAAAGTTTTATCCTCGGTGGCCGAAGGAAAACGATAAATACTGATCAGATGATCCGGCTGAAAGTCCCAGCCAGTTTCCTCCAGCGTTTCGCGGATGACGGCGTCAATCAGAGATTCGTCTGGTTCCAGATGACCGGCTGGTTGATTTAAAACTTTTTGTCCATTGATTGTTTCTTCAACCAGTAGGAATTGATTTTTCTGCTCAATCACACTGGCAACAGTGACATGCGGTTTCCAGGTCAAGTTATAACCCTCATTAGTTCAGCGGTTTATTTTAGAGGCGCCCTTGTATTTTACAGTGAAAAACCCTTGCCGGGTTAATATTGCAGGCAGGTTCGCAAACTTTCGTAATCTCTGTTTGTAAAGTTCTCAAGCCGAGGTTCTCTGCCGGATTCTTGCTTTAGAAGTTTGCTGATGTAACTTTTTAAATCGTTCAGCATCGAGCTGTTCTTCCATTCGCCAGGATTAATGTTATGCCGTAATAAGGAAAGGTTGGGTGGCATGGCGGTTTTGGGGCGTATTGATGGGTCAAGTTGCCACATGCCAAGGCGATAAAAAATCCGCTCAGCGCACTGTGATAATTTTAACTTGACCGTTTCTGAATCCCCATAGAGAAAGTTGGGTGGAAAGTGTTCCCGGGAATAATGACAATGGGCGCAGTTTTTTATGAAACCTTTTGGGATAGTATTATCGAATGACTGTTTCGCCTGTAATTCCAGTTTTGCCGGAGGAAATTCACTTATAGCCTCGCAGCACCATTTTAATGCAGGCATGCCGAGATTTTTGAAAAGGGAAGACATGACGCCGCTACGACGAAAAGGTTTAGATGTTAATGTATCTGAATTTTGATTTAGTGTTTCATTGCTGAGTAGCTCGATTGCAGAAATAACGGGTGAAAACGTGTCAACAATAACAAGCGTCGCTTCTACATTGTATGCGTTTTTGTCTAAGCTTGAATGTGGCCATTCAAAGGTTAAAGTTTCAATAAATGATCCATTGTTAAGATAAATCGACAAGTTATCGTTTTTTAATTTTAGTCTAATGCCACCAGGAATTATTTTCCCATCAGAACGTTGTATGTTTTTATAACGATTGCCTGCGATGTTTAATTGCTCAATCGTGCAGCGGTTAAATTTTCCGTCTTGAATATAAATACGTCCTCGAATATACAACTTATCCTCTCCAAGCTCTTCCAGAGAGCAGTCAAAGCTGACGCGATGTGAATTCTTTTTATTTTTTTGTTTTAGCTGGCATTTGGATTTGAAACTTTTCCTGATCACAGTTTTACTGGCGAAACTACTTAAATGTCGATCAAGCCTTTTAATATCAGGCAGTGCGATAAAATCTGATAGCCCAGAAACTATCTCTGTGATCGTTTCCTTGTTGAGGGGTTTCAATATTTTTATTGGCAGGCGTGATTTAATCGGTTCAAAAGAAGTCTCGACATCCATAAGATTAAGTGACCGTGTGTTAACAGGGGTGGTTTTTGCCTGTCTCAGGAAAGGGTCGCGATTGGGTATATCCGGGTTTGGGATGGCGATACCCTGTGGCCAGTATTGTTGCCAGTTTTTTTGAATTACAGCTAAAACATCATTTTTATAGTGGTCGTTATTTATATCAAAATGCCGGTTTCCACTGAGTCGATATTGCAACATCGCAATTAATAATCCTGCTCTGCAGCGAATCGATTCCTTTGTATTATCAAGCCCGCAGCCTTCACGCCAAAGCCACTGTTGTAGCGAAAATAGATTTGCTCTGTCCGTGGCCTCATCTATTGCGTTGGGAATATCAATCCCATGATCCAGATTGAAGCCATAAAATGATTTACCCGTATCTTTCAGGTATTTTTTTATGACTGGATTAGCGCTGGTTTCTTCCCATGTAGGTCTGGAAAAAATTGGTGCATGGTTTTGGTGGCAAGCTGTGCAAATCGCGCGAGGAGCGTAATAAACTTTTGGCTTCCCACCTTCGCGGTAATCTTTGACTAACTGAAATTCAAATCTTCCGGCGGTTTCATTGTAGCTGATGATTTCGAGTATATTTGATTTTTCGTGGTAGCCAAAATACAGACGATCTTTTAATAACAGGCCTGCGTGGTCAGGTCTTTCTTTTGGCTCTGCGTCGACGACCGCAACAGCACGGGGATAGTTAAAAAATTCTTTACCTGCTGCGGGTCTTTGCAGCGACCGGCCCAATGGAATTAAAACTTTTCTGATCCCAGAGTAGCCATCTTGTTCAGTTTCAAGAGTCTGCTCAATTTTGTCGAGCAGGCTGGAAAACGGGAAGGGGATATGAAAAACAATTTTGCCAGATTGCTGCTCAGCTACAAGAAAATCAAATAATGAACGGCCTTCAGGCGGCAGGTCAGATCCGGTGCTTTTGGGGTCAATTATCCACGCTGGTTCACTGTCAGAGCTATGTGCAATTATTTCTTCTGCTGTATTCAGTGCAGGCAGGAGGAAAAGAAAAGCTGAAACAATTATTGTCCTGGGCAAACGCATAAGCTGATCGTTTCATCGCTGGACAGTCAGGAGGCGTTGCTGCTCTCCGCTCCAGCAATCTTCTGTAACGGCGCCTGTTTTCAAAAAGTCGTCCTTCGCACGCTTTGCAATCTCCTTGTTGTAGAGCGTGAAATTCAGTAGAAAAAAGCGCCGAAGATATGCGCGGCCGATATAAAATCCAGGGCGTACCATGCGGATTTCGTCACGCACTTGAAAGGCGTTGCGGCCAGCCAGGTAATCTGGCCGTTGCCGATAGCCTTCGATCTCATCGGTAAAGGCATAGTCAATAATAATAGATTCGCGCCGGCCGTCTAGCAGACTTTGTCCGCAGTAAAGTTTGGCTGGAAACATTAACCAGGCGTCTTTGTGATCGACTTTGATTTTCGGTATGTCGAGTATGCTCCCCTCGATAATCGGTTTAAGTGCGGCCAGGTCTTCAATCCGGTTGCGTAAAACACGCTCATCTTTATAAAAGACCTTACCCTTCCAGAGCACATGTCCAAGCGTTTCGAGTTTGCTCATTTTGTATTTTACGGCCATGCCTCTTAACTTGACTTTTAGTCCTTTTTTATCACCCTTGATAATTTCAACCAGCCGGGATTTTCCACTGCTGCCTTTCGGAAAAAACAGACCGCCGTCAAAAGCGCCATCAGGAATTGGCCCAGCCGTTAATCGTGCATAAATCTGATCAACCTGTTCCTGAGACAGTACCGCGAGATTCTCTGGCGTGATTTTCATTCTGTCTTCAATACTGAGCGGATATTCATGCTCGAGACGTGCAAAATCCATCTTGCTGGAATAAGGTTCGTCATAATCTGCAAATGCGATATCGGGTGGCGGAGGCTTGAAGAAGTCACATGAAGCTAGAAGTATGCTGATCAGTGAAATTGAAAACAGTTGTAGGATTTTCATTATTCTTTCTCCTTAAAGTGTCGCCAGAAATGCAATCAATGCATTCTTGTCCTGGTCGGATAAATCTTCACCAAAACGGTGGCCGACATTCTCTTCCTCCGCCGTGCAACTGCTATAGACATTAATTAAAAGTTTCATGCGCTTATTAATGGCCGACAGCATATTCCCCGGGTCTTTAATGACTTCCTGTCTTATTTCCTTTAATGCCGTCATGACCTCGGCGCCTTGTTCACGACCGACAGCCTGTGTTAGTCGTTTGCTTAATTCATCCGGTTTAATTTTTGAATGCACCAGGTCAACGACAAACTGTTTATGTTGAAAGTTACCCAGCAGACCTGCAGGCGTGCCTTTTGGAACACGGAACGTAAAGCCCACAACTTTATGCTGTTGTTGGTCTTCAGCATCCCAGAGTTTGGGCCCAATATCGAGCACGATATCCTCGTCCAGCAGAGTGACTTTTGGCTGGCGTTTGTCAGGGTTTAACAATGCGTGCATCGATTCTAGATAAAGTTTAAAACGGCCTTCCACGCTTGGATCGTAGGGTAAACAGCCAGGCGCATTATCTGCTGGCTTGTGTGCTTCATCGACATAAGGTGAGCTGTAAAACTCATTTGCGGCATTCGCTGGCCGACCGCAGATTTCAGGGCCGATAGCATTGTTGTGCATGAAGGGTGCATGCGCCCAAAGGTTCACCAATGAGATGTTTCGATAATAACCGCGACCACCATCTGAGGGCTCTTTTATATCGGGGACATCGGGTCTTGAATGGTAGGTTTCAGACGCGAACTCTTCCCAGACATGACCTTTCATATGATTGGAATGTAGTGCACGGCAACGGAAAGTACCGACTTCTGTAGCGGGCGTCGATTCGTCATTACCTAACCAGTCAACACGAACGACACGGTTTGGATCGTTGTCGATTAAAACCGTTTTGCGGAAGTCACGTTGTTCGACTGGGCCATCCTGACTGGAATGACAACGCGCACAATTTTTGGCAAAAATATCTTCACCGCGGGCGACTGCATTTTTTCCAAAATGGTCATCCAGGTCGTCGACCAGGTCATCATAAGTATATTGATCGTATGGGTTTTTACGTTTGCGCTGTTGATCCACTGCATCGACCAGATCAGTCGCATAAGCCTTGGGCGACATCAGAAAGTTAACCACGTCGTGCAGGCGATCTTCCATCGCGCGGAAACTGGCGCAATCACGTCGGCACTGACCCAGATCCATCGGTGTCTGGCCAAAATTACGCCGAGTGGGGTCCAGTACACGCAAATCCGTAAGATGATTGACCCAACACTGTTCTGAACAGGATCCGATGTTGAAATAAACGCGTTGTACTGCACCCAATGCGCCAATGCTGTCACCACCGCCTTTTAAAATGTGGTGTACAGTTTCTTCCTGAAGACTTCTGCGCCAGCATTTATTTTCTCGTCCAGGTTCGCACCAGCATTGCCGATCGTTTTCATCGGCATTACAGGATTTTACTTTACGCCAGCGCATGACTTTTTCGCCATCAAAAGTGGGGCGGTGCACAATGTTAATTAACTGGTTTTGCGCCCCGGGATTGTTGACCAGGTCGTTCGGCACGGCTGAAGTATCGGTCGCGCCAGGGCGGGCATGGGAAAAAATTTGCCATTCCAGACTGGAGGTCGGCATGCCCGATGCCATTAATTCAGAGACGCGCGCATATTGATTTCCGATTGCACCCAGCAGATTTTCCCATTCCGGGTTGGCAGTGTCCTTCGGTGGATTAAGCGGATTGAATGCAATGTGGCAGGCACCACATGCCATACCGATCAGGAAAGGTGGTTCAACTGAACCATCTAATAAATGGCTGACTTGCGAATCGGTGTTTTTTAAATCTGCACTTAATTTTTTATTGTAGCCAGTCCAGGTATCCAGTCTGCCGCCATTTAATTTTTTCCAGGCCGCTTTATTAAAGCGTGGATTGGGAAATTTACGCAATCCCATCGCGCCGGTCGAGGTTCCAAATTTTAAATCACAGGAAGACTGGCGTTGATCTATCGGACCATGGGGGTCGTCATCCAGTAAAGGTGCGTCCTTAAAGTCACAGGCAGGATCTCTGTATCCTTGTTTGCCGACATATTTTAATAATTCTTCATCACCCGGGCACCATTCAAGCCCGAACGTTTCGTCCAGGTTTTTTGCTGGACAATCCGCCGTGCCGGGTATGCAACAATCCGGGTCATTAATTAATCCCCAGGCCTTGAATCGGTCATTATGTTCATTGGCATTTAAAACACGAAACCAGTCAATTAGCACACCGATGCGTTGCTGGAAAACATAGGTGTGGAAACGATCATTGTCCGCAGTCGCCTTATACCAGATTTCACGACCGGCGCGCTCGGATGGTGTTAAACCTGTTTCACCGGCATAAAAACCACTTTCGTTATAGTTTTTTGCAGCAGAGATGGCATTGCCAGGCAAGAGTACTGCGAAGATGAGGAGTTGTATTAAAACTGATTTCACTATTTTTTCTCCTTGCCGTTAATCGATCAACGTTATATCCATTACCATTAAACCAACCACTACCGCAGCTACAAGCCGGTATTTCTATGTATAGTCAGAAGTATAGGAGAAATTTCATGGATTTCATGGTTCTGTGAATTATTCACAGAACCAGGTATTTTGCTCAGAGCTATATCGGTTTATAAAATTCAACTGAAAGAACATCTGAGAGAGAGATTTCCTGTACTATTAAATATAATTTTGAACCATCATCAGCAACAACAATACAAAAACTTATGCCTACTAATTCCTCGAAACCTAATATATTACATACTGAGTGGGCTTATGGCTGGGGAGGGCAAGAGATGAGAATCCTGGCGGAGACCCAGGCTTTTTTAGAACGTGGTTACAACATGAAGATCGCCTGTCAACCCGACAAACCACTCATGATTCATGCCAGGGAAGCAGGTGTGCCGACGATTCCGCTGGTACTAAAAAAAGGTCTTCGTTTTGATTCGGTTTTTAGCACTTTGAGGATTATTAAAGCACATCAAATTGATCTTGTGCATACACATAGTTCCGTGGATGCATGGCGCTGTGGCATCGCTGCTCGTATAGCCGGTGTTCCTGTCGTTCGTAGTCGCCACCTAAGTACCCCCATTAAGAAGATACCTACTTCATGGTATGTCTATATGAAACTGGCAGACCGGGTGATCACCAGTGGTCAGTCCATCAAAGACAGGATGGTCAATGAAAATAAAATGATTGCAGATCAAATTATTTCTGTGCCAGCTGGCATCGATGAAAATCGTTTTCACCCTGACATTGATCGAATGACTGTACGCAACGAGTTTGGTTTTAGCGATGATGATTTTGTCATAGGGATTGTCGCCATACTGCGCATTTGGAAAGGGCACAGCTTTCTAATCCAGGCAGTTAAACAACTCCTTGAACAAGGCCGAAACGTTAAACTGCTGATATGTGGTGATGGTCCTCAATATGAGAATTTGAAAAAATTGATTGCCGAACTGAATCTCGCTAGCGAAATAATCATGGCCGGCCATCGCAAAGATGTTGAGCAGTGCTTTGCTGCAATGGATTGCGTTGTTTTACCCTCGACAAAAAATGAGGCCACGTCACAGGTTCTGCCGCAGGCCATGGCGATGAGAAGGCCAGTGATTGCTGCTGATGCTGGCAGCTTATCTGAAGTCGTGATTGATAAAAAAACGGGGCGACTGGTTCCGCCTGAGGATGCCGATGCGCTGGCGGAAGCGCTTTCATGGATGATCGATAATCCAGCGGAGAGGGACAGAGTAGCCGAGCAAGGCTACCAGCATTGCATGGACAACTTTACCTTCAAGAAGATGATTGATAGCACTGAAGCGGTTTATCGTGAGGTTTTAGCAGGTTAGTCCAGAAATCGTGATCCGCATTGACTCCTTATGGTTTACCGCAATGCACTTGCCATCAATTGTCTATCTGGGTATGCGGCGGGCTAGCATGATGTAGTAGTATAATGGCCATTACAAAATCTAAAACATTATGGAGTACTGAATGGCCTATCAACATCTCACCCTGCCGGCTGGTGGGGAAAAAATTACGGTTAATGCGGATAACTCGCTGAATGTGCCGGACAAACCCATTATTCCCTACATTGAGGGTGATGGTATTGGCATAGATATCAGCCCGGTAATGAAAAAGGTTGTCGATGCAGCAGTTGAAAAGGCTTATGGCGGTCAGCGTGAAATTCAGTGGATGGAAATTTATGCAGGTGAAAAAGCCAACAAGGTCTATGGTGACAATGTCTGGCTGCCGGATGAAACGCTGGAAGCCATCAAAGAGTTTTTAATTTCCATCAAAGGTCCGTTGACTACGCCGGTCGGTGGCGGCATTCGCTCGCTGAATGTAGCCCTGCGTCAGCAACTGGATTTGTATATCTGCCTGCGTCCTGTACGTTATTTCGAGGGCACACCCAGTCCGCTGAAAGAACCCGAAAAAACCAACATGGTGATCTTCCGTGAAAACTCGGAGGATATTTATGCGGGCATCGAATGGGAAGCCGGTTCGGATGAGGTCAAACAGGTTATTGACTTTCTTCAGAATGAAATGGGCGTGAAGAAAATTCGCTTTCCGAACACGGCGGGGATCGGTGTCAAGCCGGTGTCAGAAGAAGGCACGAAGCGACTGGTGCGCAAGGCGATTCAGTACGCCATCGATAACAATCGCCCGAGCGTCACGCTGGTGCATAAAGGGAATATCATGAAGTTCACCGAAGGCGCTTTTAAAACCTGGGGTTATGAACTGGCCGTTGAGGAATTTGGCGCGACGCCGCTGGATGGCGGCCCCTGGCATGAGTTTAAAAACCCGAAAACTGGCGATCAGATTATTATTAAAGATGTGATTGCCGATGCGTTCCTGCAACAAATTTTATTACGCCCAGCTGAATATGCTGTGATCGCGACACTCAATCTGAATGGCGATTATATCTCGGATGCACTGGCAGCACAGGTTGGTGGGATTGGCATCGCGCCGGGCGCAAATCTCTCGGATACGCTGGGTTTATTTGAAGCCACGCACGGTACTGCGCCAAAATATGCAGGTCAGGACAAGGTCAACCCGGGCTCGCTGATTTTGTCGGCTGAAATGATGCTACGCCATCTGGGCTGGACAGAAGCGGCTGATTTGATTATTGATAGTCTGGCGGGAGCAATTTCCAGTAAAAATGTAACCTATGATTTTGCCCGCTTGATGCCAGATGCCAACAAAGTTTCCTGCTCTGGCTTTGGTGATGAAATGATCAAACAGATGGGTTGATGAATGTTAACCGCGCCCATATATAGATTGAGTACGTATAGAAATCGATAGTCATGAGTGAAGAAACACGTCGCGATGATGAGCATGGTCTGGTACTTGAAACGGCCAGACCGAAATTAAAGCAGCCACCGTTATATAAAGTGATACTGCTAAATGATGACTACACGCCGATGGATTTCGTAATCCATGTGCTGGAGCAGTTTTTTGCCATGGATCACGAAAAGGCGACCCGGATTATGCTAAATGTACATACCAAGGGAAAAGGTATCTGCGGCACCTATACTCGTGATATAGCCGAGACGAAAACGACGCAGGTAAATGAGTATTCAAGGACAAATGATCATCCGTTGTTATGCACGATGGAGGAAGCCTGAAATTAACTGGTACTAGAGTATGTTAAGCCACGAACTTGAAAATTCGCTCAACACCGCCTTCAAACTGGCGCGTGAAAAACGGCATGAATTCATGACCGTTGAGCACCTGCTGTTGGCGTTGGTGAATAATCCGACTGCGGCACATTTGCTGCGTATTTGTGGTGCGGATCTTGAAAAGCTCACACAGGAGTTGATGGCTTTCATTGAAGATAATACTCCGGTACTGACAGAAGAGGATGGCCGTGATACGCAGCCAACCCTGGGTTTTCAGCGGGTACTGCAGCGCGCTGTGTTCCATGTGCAGGCTTCCGGTAAAAAAGAAGTAACGGGTGCAAATGTTCTGGTAGCGCTTTTTGGTGAGCAGGAATCACAGGCGGTTTATTTGTTAAACAAGCAGGATGTCACCCGCCTGGATGTGGTGAATTACGTTTCGCACGGTATTTCAAAAATTGAACTGGATGATCCACGTGAGCGTTTTGACGTTGACTCAGAGCAGGAAGGTGATGATGAGGCGGTACATAATCCGCTGGATGAATTTGCAGCGAACTTGAACAAGCAGGCCATGGAAGGACGGATTGATCCCCTGATTGGCCGTGATGCCGAAATTGAAAGAACCATTCAGATACTCTGCCGCAGGCGCAAAAATAACCCGCTGCTGGTGGGCGAAGCTGGTGTGGGCAAAACCGCCATTGCCGAAGGGCTGGCGAAAAAAATTGTCGATGAAGAGGTGCCCGAAATCCTCAAGGACAACATCATCTACTCTCTCGATCTGGGTGCGCTGGTGGCGGGAACCAAATACCGTGGCGATTTCGAAAAGCGTCTCAAGGCCGTTCTAAAGCAGATTAAGAATGAGCCGGAAGCCATTCTTTTTATTGATGAAATTCATACAATTATTGGTGCGGGCTCGGCTTCGGGCGGTGCCATGGATGCTTCTAATCTGATCAAGCCCATGCTAGCCAATGGCGAGCTGAAATGTATTGGCTCAACGACTTACCAGGAATACCGTGGCATTTTTGAAAAGGATCGCGCGCTGGCCAGGCGGTTCCAGAAGATTGATATTGAGGAGCCCAGTATTGAAGAAACCTATGAAATTCTCAAAGGCTTGCAAAGCCGGTTTGAGGCGCACCACGATGTTGAGTACACACATCAGTCCTTGAAAACTGCGGCCGAGCTGGCGGAAAAATATATCACCGATCGCCATCTGCCGGACAAGGCTATTGATGTCATTGATGAAGCCGGCGCCAATCGTCGCATGCAGCCAGAAAAAATGCGCAAGAAAGAAATTACCGTTCATGATGTCGAAGCCATTGTTGCAAAGATGGCAAGAATTCCGCCGAAAAGCGTTTCTGCTTCAGACAAGGATGTGCTGAAAAATCTTGAGCGGAATTTGAAGATGGTTGTCTTTGGCCAGGACGAACCGATTGAGCATCTCGCTGCCGCGATCAAAATGTCGCGTTCAGGTCTGGGTGATACAGACAAGCCGATCGGTTCCTTCCTTTTTGCTGGCCCGACCGGTGTTGGCAAGACAGAAGTAACAAAACAGCTTGCCGAAATCATGGGGATTGAGCTGATCCGCTTCGATATGTCTGAATATATGGAGCGGCATACTGTTTCGCGTCTGATTGGTGCACCGCCGGGCTATGTCGGTTATGACGAAGGCGGCCTGTTAACAGATGCCGTGCTTAAGCATCCACATGCCGTACTTTTGCTGGATGAGATTGAAAAAGCGCACCCGGATGTGTTCAATATTCTATTGCAGGTGATGGACCATGGCACCCTGACTGACACCAATGGCCGCAAAGTCGATTTTCGTAATATCATCTTGGTGATGACCAGCAACGCCGGTGCGGAATTAACCAGCCGAAGAAGCATGGGCTTCACCCGACAGGATCATTCATCGGATGCCATGGAGGCGATCAAGCGTGGTTTCTCACCGGAATTCCGTAATCGTCTGGATGGCATTATTCTGTTCAAGTCACTGGACGAAGAGCATATACGCAATATCGTCGATAAATTCCTGGTGCAGTTACAGGCGCAGTTGGATGAGAAAAAAGTAGCCCTGGTGGTCGATGACGAAGCGCGCGACTGGCTAATCCGTGAAGGTTACGATGAGAAAATGGGTGCACGGCCTATGTCACGCGTGATCCAGGAGCACGTCAAAAAACCGCTGGCGGAAGAGGTATTATTCGGTCGCCTTGCCCAGGGAGGCACTGTGCATGTCGAATTTGAAGACGGGAAACTTAAGCTGGATTATGAAGCGGCAGATAAACCTGCCAATGCGACATCAGAAGGATAAGTGTTATTTGGCGCGGTAGGTGATCCGGCCTTTACTCAGATCATAAGGCGTCATTTCAACAGTGACTTCATCGCCTGTCAGAATGCGGATATAGTGTTTACGCATACGGCCAGAAATGTGGGCTGTTACCACATGGCCATTTTCAAGTTCCACACGGAACATGGTGTTTGGCAGGGTTTCAATCACTTTGCCCTGCATTTCAATGACATCTTGTTTCGCCATAATACCTCATCGGATTTGTTACAGAAGGCGCCATTATCAACATGCCGGGATGGAATACAAGATTTATTTTCCGGACGCTTCGATATTGACGCTACAGAAGTATATTGGGGCTTGAATAATTTAAAACAAGTCGCCTCTTTTTATAGTCGGCAGAAAAGCCTAAACTACGCCGCTGAAACAACTTAAAATAGAACCCAAAAAACAATGACACACGCAATTATTTTCCCTGGTCAGGGCTCGCAAAGCCTGGGTATGCTTAGCGACCTCGCCGGGAAGTACACAGAAGTGCAGGAAACATTTCAGCAAGCTTCTGACATATTATCCAGAGATCTCTGGGCGATTACTCAGGATGGCCCGGAAGAAGAACTCAATGCCACTATTAATACTCAGCCTGCCATGTTGGCAGCGGGAGTTGCGGTCTGGCGTATCTGGAGTGGTGTCTGCAGCATCAAACCAGAAATTATGGCGGGACACAGTCTGGGTGAGTACACGGCGCTGGTTTGCAGTGGTGCGCTGGATTTCGCGGATGCGGTTGATCTGGTCGCCGAACGCGCACGACTGATGCAGTCAGCCGTGCCTGAGGGCGAGGGAGCCATGGCTGCCATTCTTGGGCTGGATGATGATTCAGTCCGCGAAGTCTGCGACCAGGCATCGCAGGGTCAGGTCGTAGAGGCTGTGAATTTTAATTCGCCAGGCCAGGTTGTCATCGCTGGAAATACCCAGGCGGTTGAGCGTGCCATTGAGATTGCAACCGAAGCGGGTGCGAAACGTGCGATCCAGTTACCGGTGAGTGTGCCATCGCATTGCGCTTTGATGAAGCCAGCAGCAGAAAAACTATCTGAGAAACTGGCTGCAACAACCATACAGTCACCACAAATAAAAGTTTTGCATAATGTCGATGCAGGTTTGCATGAGCAGCCGGAGTCTATTCGTGAAGCGCTCGCTGCGCAATTACACAGTCCAGTGTTATGGGCCGATACGATTAGAGAGATTGCGAATGATGGCATTTTAAAAATTATTGAGCTGGGGCCGGGCAGGGTGTTGACCGGACTCAATAAACGCATTGACCGCAGTCTGTCTGGTCTGTGCATTCAAGATATCGCCTCGCTGGAAAAGGCGCTGGCTTCGGAGTGAGATCATGTCAGGATTAGAAAACGAAATAATATTGGTGACAGGAGCCAGCCGTGGTATTGGCCGCGCAATTGCTGCGGAACTGGGACGCCGAGGTGCGCAGGTTTTGGGTACGGCAACCAGTGAAAAAGGCGCGGTGGCTATTTCACAATGGATGAGTGATGAAAAGATAAACGGTCAGGGGTATGTCCTAAATGTCACCGACGACGAAGGCATCAAACAATTGATTAAGGAAATCACAGATACGCATGGCGGGATTACTGTTCTGGTCAATAATGCCGGGATCACACGCGATAATTTATTGATGCGGATGAAGAACGAGGAGTGGGATGACATTATCAATACCAATCTCAGCTCCGTGTTTCGTCTCAGCAAAGTCTGTTTACGCCAGATGATGAGAAAACGCCATGGTCGCATAATCAGTATTGGTTCGGTTGTTGGCGTGACCGGAAATCCCGGGCAGGCGAATTATGCAGCTGCCAAGGCTGGATTGATTGGTTTTAGTAAGTCGCTGGCGCGCGAGGTAGGCTCACGAGGTGTCACGGTAAATGTGGTTGCACCGGGTTTTATTGAAACCGACATGACGGATGAATTACCTGAGGCGCAACGCGAATTGTTGCTCGCCCAAATTCCTCTAAACCGACTTGGGAAAGCCGATGAAATTGCTAAAGCCGTTGCCTTTCTTGCCTCCCCGGATGCCGAATATATTACGGGTGAAACCATCCATGTAAATGGCGGCATGTACATGTCATAATCTAAATAACATTAAGAAAAACCTCTAACTAACTGAATTAAAAAAAATACCATGCAATGTGACATTCTGTGGTATTTTCGCTGGATTGGCTCCGCTGTTTTCTCTAGAATAGCGGCCTTGTAACTAACTCAGGAAAAACTGAATTATGAGTATTGAAGAACGCGTCAAAAAAATTGTTGTTGAGCAATTAGGCGTCAAAGAAGATGAAGTCACCACCGAAGCTTCTTTTGTTGATGACCTGGGTGCAGATTCGTTGGATACAGTTGAGCTCGTGATGGCGCTTGAAGAAGAATTTGAAACTGAAATTCCGGACGAAGATGCCGAAAAAATCACGACAGTCAAACAAGCCGTTGATTATGTGACTGCTCATCAGAGCTAATAATCCGTAAAGACCGTTGTTATTCAACGGTCTTTAAATCTTTTAAACTTAAATTACACACGGGCACTGTTTTGTCTAAACGCAGAGTCGTTGTTACCGGGTTGGGGATTGTCTCACCCGTAGGGTCAACACTTGAAAAAGCCTGGCGGAACATTTGCGCTGGTAATACGGGCATTCGTCCGGTTACCGAATTCGATTTGTCTGATTCATCTGTCCGTTTTGCAGGAACGGTACCGGACTTTAATGCCGATGATTACATTCCGCGCAAAGAACAGAAAAAGATGGATCGCTTTATCCGCTATGGAATTGGAGCCGCTATGGATGCGGTGCAGGATTCCGGCTTCGAGATAACCGAAGAAAACGCTGAGCGTGTTGGGGTTGCCATTGGCTCAGGCATTGGCGGAATCGATACAATCGAAAAAAATCATAATGCAATGCTCAAGGGTGGGCCGCGCAAAATCTCTCCATTTTTTGTTCCCAGTTCGATTATCAATATGGTCGCGGGCGATCTGTCGATTATGCTGGGCGCAAAAGGGCCGAATATTGCAATCGTCACAGCCTGCACCAGTGGCACCCATAATATTGGTGAATCTGCGCGCTTTATAGCCTATGGAGATGCGGATGTCATGATTGCAGGTGGCGCAGAGTACGGTTCGACCCCGCTAGGCATTGGTGGATTTGCTGCGGCGCGCGCACTGTCCACTCGGAATGACGAACCTGAAAAAGCCAGCCGACCCTGGGACAAAGACCGTGACGGTTTTGTGCTGGGCGATGGTGCAGGCATGCTGGTGCTGGAAGAATACGAACAGGCGAAAGCGCGCGGCGCAAAGATTTATTGCGAGGTGACGGGCTTTGGCATGAGCAGCGATGCCCATCATATGACGCAACCGCTCAAGGATGGCGAAGGTGCCGCACGCTGCATGCGCAATGCGTTGAAAGATGCGGGCTTGAATCCTGAGGACGTTGATTATATTAACGCCCACGGCACATCGACCCCAGCCGGTGACGTGGCCGAGACCATGGCTGTAAAAAGTGCGTTGGGCGAATACGCCAAAAAGGTGATGGTGAGTTCAACCAAATCCATGACTGGACATTTGCTGGGCGCAGCCGGTGGCATTGAAGCCGTATTTTCAGTGCTGGCAATACGCGACCAGATCGTGCCGCCCACGATTAATCTTGATAATCCCAGCCCGGACTGTGACCTTGACTACGTACCTCATACTGCGAGGGAAACAAAAGTAGAAACGGTTGTTTCAAACTCTTTTGGTAAAGGTATTAATTCGGTTGTAACTGTTAAAAATGATTCTCAAGAAGAGAGTATTTCAGATTTAAAT
>DTYI01000277.1 GCA_012961935.1 Thiotrichales bacterium
CAAAAAATACGTGTGCTTGAGGGTGAGCGTGCGACAATCAGCGCAGGAAAATCGGTACCTTATCGGACTCGGCAGGTTTATCAGCACGGCCACTGGGTGACAGTGCGCGAAACGGTTGATTACGAAGATGTCGGCAATAGTTTTTATGTCTTGCCTCGTGTGCAGGGGCAGCGTGTGACGCTTGAAATAGAACCGGCGTATTCAAATCTTAATGAACGGAATGGTCAGATTCAGTACCAGTCTCTTGAGACGCAGGTTTCAGGAAAGCTGGGCGAGTGGATTTCGCTGGGGAATATTGATCAGTCATCGAACACAAAGGAGAAGGGCATTCTTTCAACCCGCGATCGTCGGCAAGATATTCATTCCAATATTGAAGTGAAGGTTGAGATACTGCAATAAGTTCTAAACCTGCATCCGTGGGTTCAGGTTAAAGTTGAAAAAATAAAAAAGGAAATATATGGCAATTACAGACTG
This sequence comes from Thiotrichales bacterium, assembly GCA_012961935.1. Classification (GTDB taxonomy): domain Bacteria; phylum Pseudomonadota; class Gammaproteobacteria; order CAZUMV01; family CAZUMV01; genus UWMA-0217. The sequence goes on from DTYI01000277.1 coordinate 475, forward strand.
GCCAGCGGAAGAGCGGCCCAGGGAAAAGCTACTCAGCCGGGGCGCGACCGCGCTTTCTGATGCAGAACTACTGGCGATTTTTTTACGCACAGGCGTGCAGGGAAAAACAGCGGTGGATCTGGCGCGTGATTTGCTCGATCAGCATGGTAGCCTGCGCGCATTACTTGAGCTGGATAAAAAAGGTTTTTGCGCCAGTCACGGTCTGGGTGTGGCGAAATATTCTCAGCTGCAGGCGGTGCTTGAAATGGCGCGGCGGCATTTGCAGGAAAAACTGCAACGCAGTGATGCACTGACCAGCCCGGAATTAACAGCGAAGTATTTACAGCAGCGGCTGCGTGATTATCCGTTTGAAGTTTTTGCCTGTCTGTTTCTGGATAACCGGAATCGGCTAATTGCCTATGAAGAACTTTTTCGTGGCACGATTGATGGCGCCAGTGTGCATTCCCGTGAAGTCGTCCGCCGAGCTTTGCTGTTGAATGCGGCAGCCGTTATCTTTGCCCATAATCATCCCTCTGGTGTGGCTGAGCCCAGTCAGTCAGATAGTGCTATTACCGAAAAACTGCGGCAAGCTCTGGGCCTGATCGAAGTGCGGGTACTCGATCATTTTGTCATTGGAGATGAGGTGGTCTCGATGGCGGAGCGGGGGTTTTTGTAGAACTACCGAGAAAGGGGTTCACCGCAAAGGCGCAAAGTGCGCAAAGATTTAAAAAGTGATTTATTTTCTGTGGTGTTATTGTATTTGAGAAATCAAAAATGCCCCGCATGCTGCGGGGCCAGTCGAAGGGCTCTGTTTTAGCAGGTAAGGGAGCCTGTCATCTAAAACATGCGCGTATTATTCAAACGTTTGTTTTAATTTGCAATGCACTGTCACAAAGTTTTACAGGATTTGCTTATATAGCGGATCAGGTGGTCGATATCTTCGGATGAGTGGTCGCAGGAGAGTGTGATTCTCAGCCTGGCTGTGTTCTGTGGAACAGTCGGTGGGCGAATCGCTGTCACCAAAAAACCCTTTTCAAACAATAGATTACTTACCCTAAGCGCTGCTTTGCTGCTGCCCGTCATCACCCCCTGGATAGCTGTTTCGGATTCCAGCAGAGAAAGCCCGTGCTCGCGGGCTGCGGCTCTAAAGTGCTGGATGTTTTGATTGAGCTGGTCTCGCCTGTCCTGTCCATTGCGTATTTTTTCCACGCTGACCAGTGTGGCGGCGGCAATCGCAGCTGGCATGGCAGTGGTGTAAATGTAGCTTCGAGCCGTCTGAATTAAATATTCAATCAGGTCTTCGTCGCCTGCGACAAAAGCGCCAGCGGTTCCAAAGGCTTTGCCCAGTGTCCCCATCAAGACGGGCACATCTTCGGTCGAAAGTCCGTAATGCTCCAGCGTACCGCCACCGTTTTTGCCGAGCGCTCCCAGGCCATGTGCATCATCGACCATCAACCAGGCATCATTTTGTCTGGCGATTTTTGCCAATTCGGGAAGCGGGGCGATATCGCCGTCCATGCTGAAAACGCCATCTGTCATGATTAATTTTTGTCTGGCTCTGGATGCCTGTAATTTATTTTCCAGCGCGGCGCTGTCCTGATGCGGGTAGCGTTGCAGGCGCGCCTGCGACAGCAAGCCGCCATCAAGCAGTGAAGCATGGTTCAGGCGGTCTTCAAAAACGGCATCACCTTTTCCCAGTAAAGCCTGGGCAACACCCAGGTTGGCCATGTAGCCAGTGGAAAAAAGCAGTGTGCGTTCGCGACCGGTAAACTCTGCCAGCGCTTCTTCGAGTTCGTGGTGATAACGGCTGTGGCCATTGATTAAATGTGCTGCGCCACTGCCGACGCCAAATTCATTGGCCGCGTTTTGAAAGGCTTTGATGATATCCGGGTCGTTGGCCAGACCCAGATAATCGTTGCTGCAAAAGCTGGTGACATCCCGGCCATCAATTCGCATGTGAACAGCCTGCGGCGATTCAGTGATTCGCCTGCGACGGTAGAGATGCTCCTGCTTGCGCTGTTCCAGCTCGGCTTTGAGACTACGCACTTTTCCTATAGGGACGTTGGTAAAGGGCGTGAGCCGGGTGCGGAAGCTTTGCGAGCGGTTGTGTCCGTTTCCTGGTTAATGCCGAGGCTGTTGAAAAGCTGACGGTCGTGGTCGGTTTCCGGGTTGTCGGTGGTGAGTAATTTTTCGCCATAAAAAATGGAGTTGGCGCCCGCAAAAAAACACAGCGCCTGCATTTCGTCTGTCATCTCAGCGCGGCCTGCTGAAAGGCGAACCATGGATTTTGGCATCAGAATTCTGGCAACGGCGATACTGCGAACAAATTCCAGCGGATCCAGTTTTTCCGTGCCGTTCAGGGGCGTGCCTTCAACCTGTACCAGATTGTTAATCGGGACAGATTCCGGATGGCGCGGCAGGTTGGCTAACTGTTGCAATAATCCGGCACGGTCGCTGCGCGATTCACCCATGCCGAGTATCCCGCCAGCACAGACACTTATGTTGGCGTCGCGAACATGGGCAAGTGTTTCCAGACGATCCGTGTAGGTGCGGGTGGTGATGACGTTGCCGTAGAATTCCGGCGAGGTATCAAGATTATGGTTGTAGTAATCCAGCCCGGCAGATTTGAGTGATTGCGCTTGAGTTTGCGTTAACATGCCCAGTGTCACACAGGTTTCCATGCCGAGGTTTTTCACAGCCCCGATCATTTCGGCGACCTGTTCCAGATTTTTGTCGGTAGGATTGCGCCAGGCGGCGCCCATGCAGAAGCGGGTCGCGCCTTTGTCTTTGGCGGCCTGGGCGTTTTTGATGACTTCTTCAATCGGTAGCAGGCGCTCGCGTTCCAGATCAGTATGGTGATGCGCGCTCTGCGGACAATAACCGCAGTCTTCCGGGCAGGCGCCCGTTTTGATCGACAGCAGGCTGCTGACCTGCACCGCATTGGGGTCGAAGTTTTCACGGTGAATTGTGTGCGCCTGAAACAGCAGATCATTAAATGGCTGTTCAAGTAAAGCAAGGATTTCATCACGTTGCCAGTTGTGTCGTAGTTTAGTCATGTTAGTCTTCGCTTTCGTATACGGTGTCCTGCCAGTCATCATGCTTGATTCTGTGCAGCGACCAGATGGACCAGGGAATCATAATGGCGGCGATGACTGCCCAGGTCACAAGATAATAACGGAAATCCAGCGGGAAAAAAGTGCCGATCGGTATCAATGCGCCGATCATGCCATAAAAGCGGTAGGCTGCCCATTGTGTATATTCGCCGACCTTTGGGTTGGGGTTATGGCGCATAAAGGCATAAATAAAAATGGATGCACCGAACCAGAAAGGAATTAAAACAGGCAGCAGGATTACAACGATGTTACCGATATCAAACAACGCTGCAGATTTTCTGGCAGATTGCGCGGTGATGGTCTTTTTAGGCATGAAAAAATAATCAGTTAATAAATGTGTGCTGCATGGTGAAAGGATAACAATGTTAAGTCAATTTCTGGATAGCGTAATTCCATTTTATTGTCTTGTGTGTGGTGCGGCGAGCGAGGCGAAAAAGGCTTTGTGCGAAGGATGCCAGCAAGACTTACCCTGGCTCGGGCAAGTCTGTTCGTGCTGTTCCGTCCCTTTGTCTGGAAAGAGTATTGGGCTTTGTGGCGCCTGCCAGCAAAAGCAGCCGGCGTTCGATCGTATCCATGCATTATTTCATTATCAGCCGCCGATTGATCATATGATTACTGGGCTGAAATTTCATGACCGGCTTGTTAATGCGATGTTGATGGGCAGACTGTTGGCTGAACACATGGAGAAAAATAAGATTGCGCCGCCCGATGCCTTGTTACCTGTACCGTTGCATCAACACCGAATGCGAGAACGAGGCTTTAACCAGGCACTTGAACTGGCTCGACCATTAGCCAAAGCCTGGCAGATTCCGCTGCTTACCAGTCCAGTCATGCGAACACGTGCAACGCAGGCGCAAATGGGATTACCCGCCCGGCAACGCCACAAAAATATCCGTGGCGCTTTTACATGTGCTGATCAGTTAATGTTTAAACGGGTTGGCATTATCGATGATGTCGTGACCACCGGCTCGACAGTCAATGAGCTGGCACGAGTGCTTAAACATTATGGTGTCGAACAGGTGGATGTTTTCACCATCGCCAGGGTGGGCTGATTCGCAGCCGTATTTCCACAGAAAATCAGGCTAACGTATCTTGACCTGTACGAGTTCTTCGCCATCTGGATCGGTGACATGCACAGCGCAGGCGATACAGGGATCGAAGCTGTGGATGGTGCGCAATATCTCCAACGGCTGTTTTGCATCATGCATCTGGTGGTTGTCCTGCAGCGCAGCCTCGTAAGGGCCGGCCTGACCCTGGTTGTCTCGCGGTCCGGCGTTCCAGGTGCTGGGAACGACGGCCTGATAGTTATCGATTTTGCTATTCTTGATCACGATCCAGTGCGCCAATCCCCCTCGGGGTGCCTCCATAAAGCCAACGCCTTTGGCTGTGGAGGGCCAGCTTGATGGTTCCCACAGTGTTTCATTGAAAGTTTTGCTGTCACCAGCCTTGATGTTAGCGACCAGATTGTCGTACCAGGTCTGCATCATATCGGCGATGATTTTGGTTTCCAGGGTGCGTGCTGCTGTCCTGCCCAGGGTAGAGAATAATGCTTCGATGGGCGCGTCCAGTTTTTTCAGCGCGTAGTGTGTCAGCTCTTTAGTCGGTTCGTGTCCTTTTGCGTAGAGCATCAACACCCTGGCCAGCGGTCCGACTTCCATGACTTTGCCTTTCCAGCGTGGTGACTTCAGCCAGGAGTAGGACTGGTCGACATCGAGGTGATCATAGGGTGGTTGCGGCCCGGTGTAATTCAGTTCTGTTTCACCATCATAAGGATGCAGCCCCTTGTCCTTGCCGTCTTTATAGTCGTACCAGGAGTGGGCGACGTATTCCTGGATTTCATTTTCCGCGTTCATGTCGACTTCGTGAATGGTCGACAGATCACGGTTGAGTATTGCGCCGGACGGGATCAGCCAGGAGGCCGGATCATCCATGCCTTTTTCAGGAAAGTCACCGACGGTGAGAAAGTTGCCGACGCCCTCACCACGGCTAAACCAGTCTTTGTAGAAACCGGCAATGGCCAGTGTGTCGGGTACATAAACCTGATCGACAAATTCCCGCATGTGGGCGATGACATCCTGCACCTGCGCCAGCCGTTTGGCATTAATGGCCGAATCGGAATTTAAATCAATCGGGCAGGGGACGCCGCCCACCAGGAAATTCGGATGCGGATTCTTGCCGCCGAAAATTGTGTGCAGCTTGACGACGTTGCGTTGCCACTCCAGCGCATCAAGATAATGCGAAACTGCCATCAGGTTGGCTTCGGGGGGCAGCTTGTAGGCTGGGTGGCCCCAGTAGGCTTTGGCGAAAATACCCAGCTGCCCGGATTCGACAAACTTTTTCAGTTTGGTCTGCTGGTCAGCAAAATAACCGGGAGATGATCTAGGGTAATGGCTGAGTGATTGCGCCAGTTCGGCGGTTGCTTTCGGGTTAGCCTTGAGTGCGGATACCACGTCGACCCAGTCGAGTGCGTGGAGATGGTAAAAATGCATGACATGATCGTGCACATACTGGGCGGCGATCATCAGGTTGCGTATTAACTGTGCATTGGGTGGGATGCTGTAATTCAGCGCGTCCTCAACGGCACGCACTGAAGCAATGCCATGCACCAGTGTGCAGACACCGCAGATGCGTTGCGCATAAGCCCATGCATCCCGAGGATCGCGTCCGCGCAGGATAATTTCAATGCCGCGCACCATAGTGCCGGAGGAATAAGCCTGCTGGATGGTCTGACCGTCCATCTGGGCTTCAATGCGCAGGTGGCCTTCGATGCGGGTGATGGGGTCGACAACAATGCGCTCGTTCATAAGTTATTCTCTGTTACGAATTAATGTGCTCGGCCAGAATCTTGTATTGCGTTTCTTTTTCCGGGTTTTCAGAATCATTATCGGCGGCGATCAGGGCGCAGTTTCGCGCCATGCGGGAACTCATCACGACCTGCCACGGTGGATCTTCCGCCTTGCATTGTCCTTCCGGCGCAACCAGCGCCATGGCAGCTTTGGCCACAAAGTGGACGGCCTGATCGTTCCAGTCGCAGTCTGCGCCACAACGTGTGCGGGCCTCGATGGTTGCAGCCTTGGCGCCCTTGAAAGCGTTCAGCAGTTCTTCTTTGGAGGCGTCAGGATCTAAGGCAGTCGTCACGGCCTGATTGACGCGTCCGTCGTCACACAAAGGCAGCACATTTTTCACAAATTTTGCACCAACCACCCGTCTGCTAACTTCGTCAAGATCACTGTATGCCTGTCTGAATTCGGTATCGTTACGGAAGCCGGTCATGATTGTTTGCCTCCCGATGCGGTCATGTGCTCCGCGATCATTTCTGTCAGACTCAGTACGGGTATATCCATATTGTTTTCTTCCAGACCTTCTTCCAGTTGCATGCGGCAATTTGCACAGGCTGAAACCAGACCCTGGGCTTTGACCTGCTCAAGCTGTAATTTCTTCCGTTTGAAGGCCGTCAGGCGTATTTCATCCGCCCGCTCATTGGAACTGACGC
>DTYI01000278.1 GCA_012961935.1 Thiotrichales bacterium
GCCCATTAAGCAGCCGCTTTGTTGAAAGCGTGGGCATGAGCATCGTTGTTAACTCGGCACATTTTCCCAACTATGGCACTTCGCTGTTTTTGACGCCGTTCATCAATACCACTCTGGATGAACGGATTTTTGATGCGGATGGCGATGGTGCGGTGGATATCGTTCTGCGCCTGACTCAGGAATTCTGTGACTTTAACTGTCCGCCGGAACTGGCGCCTGTGCCCGAACCCGCTAACAATGTGCGCTTTGTCACCACGCCAGCCGATGATAACGCCGCGCCCGAGCCGGCACCAAGTGGCATTATCGGCGGCAACTATCAGACAGCGGATCGCTATATCACTTTTCGTATTGTCCAGACCTCTGCTACGCAAGTGAATCTGGTCAGCACAGCGGTGGTGGCCCTGGGTTCCACTGATGATTTGGGTGGCGCGCCCAGCAAGGTTGATAACCTTAAATTGATCGACATCAATGGCGATGGTCTGGGCGATGCTTTTTATTACAGCCTGAACACCAATCAATGGGCTTATCGTCTGAGCAGCGGCACCGCGTTCAAGAGTGAGGTCAAGCTGGCCACCACACTGGGACTGCCAACCGACAGTGCGATCCGCAAACAGCTGCGCCTGTACGATGTCAATGGTGATGGCTATCCCGATATGCTGTTCCCCAGCGCCATGGGCAGCGATACGGCAGTGTGGAAAGTATCTTACTGGAGCTGGAATGCCGGCGGCACCTATCTGGCAGCAGTTAATACGACAACCCAAACCGGCCATATCAATAACGGCGCAGTCACTGAGTTCGGCGACTTCAATGCCGACAGCAAACTGGATGTTGGCAGAATCGTGAATAAATTTTAGAAACATATGATTTTTCAACAAAATATAAAATTACGGGGCCGCCTTCATGCAATATGCGGGCTAAAGCTCTTTATACATTCTACCGGGATTAAAAATACTTTCCGGGTCAAGTGCAGCTTTAAGTTGCTGATGCAATTTCAGCAACATTCCAGGCAAAGGATGGAATGGTTCATTCTGTGATCGTTCAGCGCGGAATAAAGTCGCATGCCCACTCAGATCTTCAGCATACTGGCGTATCTCGCTGGCTGGAATATCGTCAGCAAGCCAGCGCTGCTGCCCATCCCATTCAATCAATTCTTTTGCTGTTTTGTCCGTTGACGCTAATGTAGCAGGCAAGGAAAGCCGCCAGATATTTTTTTCCTGCGTAAAGAAATGATGTTGTTGATTCTTTATTTCAGACCAAAAATTATCGGCATGATTAATGACCTCACCACCCAGTATTTTTTGTGCGTTTGCAACGACTTGTTCACTACTGCTTAACCGAAAATAAAGATTCCCATCAAACCAGGTGGTCGCATCGACCGGTGTGTTTTTTCTTCGCCAACCCAGCATTTTTTTAAGCGCAGTTTCTGCGGAAACAGTATGAGATAAAGTAAGACTATATTGTGGTTTCGGTTGTAGTTTAAATGATACTTCCAGCAACACGCCCAGTGTTCCCATTGCGCCGACCATTAGCCGAGAGACATCATAGCCGGCGACATTTTTCATCACTCGGCCACCGTACTCTAATATTTCGCCTTTCCCGTTAATTATTTTTACGCCTAATACAGCATCTCGAACCGATCCGGCATAAGGACGACGTGGGCCTGAAAGCCCGGCTGCTACCATGCCGCCGATGGTCGCATTTTCTCCGAAAGCAGGTGGCTCAAATGCAAACTGTTGGTTGTTTTTCAGTAATAATTCTTCAACATCTTTAAGTTTGCTGCCACTCCGGACAGTGATCGCCAGTTCTGTCGGTTCATAAGCGACGACACCCTGGTGGCCTGACAAGTCCAGTTTGTTTGCGATGTTTATTTTTCGGCCCAGGAATGACTTGCTATTACCGCCCTCTATTGCAAGTGGTGTTTTGTTATTCAGCGCAGATTTAATGTGCGACTGAATCGCCTGGCTTAGATCGTTCTCTTTCATCAGAATCGCGGCAGTTCTGGAAAAGGCAATTCGCCTTTGTGGACATGCATGGCGCCAAATTCTGCACAGCGGTGCAGGGTGGGGACGGCTTTGCCGGGATTGAGCAAACCCTGTGGATCAAAAGCCGATTTAATGGCGTGTAATTGCTCCAGCTCTTCAGCTGTAAATTGCACACACATTTGATCCAGTTTTTCGATGCCAACACCATGCTCGCCAGTGATTGTGCCACCGACTTCTACGCAGCGGGTAAGAATTTCGCCGCCGAATTTTTCTGCTTTTTCCAGCTCGCCGGGGTTATTGGCGTCATAAAGAATCAGCGGATGCAAATTGCCATCTCCGGCATGAAAAACATTTGCAACCTGTAATTGATATTGCTCGGAAAGCCGTGAAATTTCAGCCAGTATTTTCCCCAGTGCTTTGCGTGGAATGGTGCCGTCCATGCAGTAATAGTCGGGCGAAATGCGACCAACCGCTGGAAAAGCAGATTTTCGACCAGCCCAGAAACGCGCGCGTTCTTCATCACTCTCAGCAGTTCTCACTTCAACTGCACCGTTAGAAAGCAGCAATTCCCGTACTTGCATAACCAGTTCAGAAACCTCTTCGTTGCCACCATCTAGTTCGCATAATAAAATCGCAGCCGCATCAACAGGATAGCCTGCGTGTACAAAATCTTCCGAAGCACGAATTGAAGGGTTATCCATCATCTCAAGTCCGGCCGGAATAATGCCGTTGGCGATAATGTTGGCGACGGCTTCTCCGGCCGTTTCAACGTTATCAAATGCGGCCAGCAACACTTGCACACGTTCTGGCTTTGGCAACAGTTTTACCGTGATTTCTGTAATAATCCCCAGTAGACCTTCCGAACCTGTCATCAAAGCCAGCAAATCGTAGCCGGGAGAATCGAGCGCTTCTGAACCCACTGTAAGCAGCTCGCCATCCATCGTTAATATTTTCAGTTGCAGAATATTATGCACGGTGAGGCCATATTTGAGGCAATGCACACCACCCGAATTTTCGGCAACATTGCCACCGATGGAGCAGGCAATTTGTGAGGATGGGTCTGGCGCATAGAAAAGGTTATGCTGTGCTACCGCTTCAGAGATAGCCAGGTTGCGTACACCCGGTTCGACGGTTGCCGTTCTGGCGTCTGGATCTATCTTGAGGATGCGGTTAAATTTGCTCAGGCCAAGCAAAACACCATCAGCAAGCGGATAGGCGCCACCCGACAGACCAGTACCTGCGCCACGCGCGACAACGGGCAGGTTATTGTCACTGCAATAGCGCAGAATGGCTTTAATCTGCTCGATGGTTTCCGGCAGCGCGACCGCCAGCGGGGTTTGACGATAAACCGACAGGCCATCGCATTCGTAGGGGTGCAGGTCTTCGTCCTTGTATAGCAGTATATTGTCAGGCAACAAAGTAGCCAGCCCGTTGATCAGGCTTTGCTTTTGCTCAGAAGACAAGGCAGCAGGCGTGTGGTCTGGTAACATAATAAAAGTGATTGTTATTTATGCCAGTCTAATGAAAAAAATATTTCCACGCCATAAATGGTGCACATCATGCAGGTATTAGCCATTGCTGTCGGTGGTGCGGCCGGTGCAGTCTTGAGGTTCTGGATGTCCAGCGGCACCTATGCCTTACTCGGACGTGGATTTCCCTATGGCACTTTGGCTGTGAATGTTCTGGGTTCATTTTTGATGGGACTGATGACGGTTTTACTGCTCGAACGCATGGCTGTTTCTGCAGAATGGCGCGCCGCCCTGTTGATTGGGTTGCTCGGCGCATTTACGACATTCTCAACTTTTTCGATTGAAACCTACAATTTAATTACAGAAGGTGCTGTGCTCAAAGCACTACTCAACATGGCAGCCAGTGTCGTGCTCTGTCTGGTTGCGGTGTGGTTCGGGATTATTCTGGGAAGGCAAATATGAAAATACTCGTCGCAAGAATTTATTTAAGCGAAGGACAGCATGTGCATAAAAAAATACTCGAACGCCTGCACGATGAAGAACAGGTAAAAGGCGTCACCATGTTCCGGGCGGTGAGTGGTTTTGGTGTTTCAGGTCTGGTGCACCAATCTGGATTGGTTGATATTTCACTGAATTTACCGCTGGTGATTGAGTTTTTTGATGAACCAGAAAAGATTCGACAAGTTATTGATGATTTACATGATCTGATCAAGCCAGATCATGTGATAACATTCGCCGCTGAATCCCACTAACAAAAAGATAAAAATATGCTCGACCCAAAATTGATTCGCAACGAACTGGATGCTGTCGCAAAAAAACTGGCGCGACGAAATTTTCAGCTTGATGTTGAAACACTGGAAAAACTGGAAAATCAGCGTAAGGCATTACAGGTCAAAACCCAGGAATTACAAAATGAACGAAACAGCCGATCAAAAGCCATTGGTCAGGCCAAGGCAAAAGGTGAAGACATTCAACCATTGCTGGATGAAGTGACTCAGTTGGGGGAGTCGCTTAAGCAATCTGAAACTGAATTAAATCAGCTTCATACTGAACTCGAAGCAATCCTGCTTGGCCTGCCAAATATTCTCGATGATGAAGTGCCGGACGGACTGGATGAAGACAGTAATGTCGAAATCAGCCGCTGGGGTGAGCCGCCTGAATTTGATTTTGAAGTGAAGGATCATGTCGACCTGGGTGCGCCCAATGACTGGCTGGATTTTGAAGCAGCCTCAAAAATTACCGGCTCCAGATTTGTCGTCATGCGTGATGCAATGGCAAAACTGCATCGTGCGCTGATTCAGTTCATGCTTGACGTGCACACCAACGAGCATGGGTATACTGAAGTTTATGTCCCGTTCATGGTCAACAGCGACAGCCTGTTAGGCACCGGGCAGTTACCAAAGTTTGAAGAAGATCTTTTCAAAATAGATTCGGAGCACGGCTATTATCTTATTCCAACGGCTGAGGTTCCCGTTACCAATCTGGCGAGGAACGAGATTTTATCAGCGAAACAAGTCCCTGCAAAATTTGTCTGCCACACACCTTGTTTTCGCTCTGAAGCAGGCTCCTATGGCAAGGATACGCGTGGATTAATTCGTCAGCATCAGTTTGAAAAAGTCGAACTGGTGCAAATGGTGCGTGCTGAAGATTCAGCTGATGCACACGAAGCTTTGACGCAGCATGCAGAAACGATTTTGCAGAAACTTGAGTTGCCTTATCGAAAAGTAATTTTGTGTGCAGGCGATACCGGATTTTCATCCACAAAAACCTATGACCTGGAAGTCTGGTTACCGGGGCAGGGCAAGTACCGCGAAATATCTTCCTGCTCAAACTTTCAGGATTTTCAGGCGCGTCGCATGAAAGCACGCTGGCGGAATCCCGACACAGGAAAACCCGAGTTATTGCATACGATTAATGGTTCAGGTCTGGCGGTAGGCCGGACACTGGTTGCCATTATTGAAAACTATCAACAAGCCGATGGCAGCCCGCCATTATGCAGCTTTCCCGCATAGAGATCCGATACTGTCGAGCTGGCATTGGGGAGATAGACA
>DTYI01000279.1 GCA_012961935.1 Thiotrichales bacterium
ATAGAAATGTTTAGGGAAGGTCGCCACGCGCCGCTATTTCTTGTGCGGGGCATTTTAACCCGTAGAAAATTGTGGGACTTGTTCAGACCATCCCTAATGTTTACCGGACGAAAATTCTTAATAAACTGGATTTTCTCCAGTAGCATACTATCAAATAATATAAGAATTTTAACCAGGTTTAGGAACTATGCATAAATCGCTACGCATTCTTGCAATTGACGACAGTCCCAACGACGTTGAAACGCTATCCAGCGCTATCAAGGCAGCTGGTTTTGGCGTAAGCATAGTACGCGTAAATACTGAAGATGAATTCCAGCAAAACCTCGAGTCCCATAACCCTAACCTGATTCTATACCGCCTGAAAAACGGGAACCCTTCCTTTCCTTTTATCGTAGATGCGGTTGAATTAAGTGGAAGCCATATCCCCATCATTGCGATTGCTGATGGCCCTACTCCGGCCACATCTGCATGTATGTCAGAAGGTGCAATCGACAGGGTTGAGTTCGAGGATACGGAACATTTAAAACTGGTGGTTAAACGCACCGCAAACAATTTTTCCCAATGGCAGGATTTAATTGCAGCAAAGGCTCAATTAATTGAAGCACAGCAACGCTGTAGTGCGCTGATGGATTCTTCAAAAGATGCGATCGCTTTCATTCATGAAGGCATGCACATTCACGCAAACGATGCCTATCTTGAGCTGTTTGGCTATAACCACATGGATGACATTGAAGCGTTACCCATGATGGATCTGGTGGCGACCGATGAGCATAAAAAATTCAAAACTTTTTTACGTGATTATCAAAAAAATCCGGATGGTAAAAAAGACCTGGAAATAAAAATTCTCTTGCCAGGCGACCAGTCTTTATTGAAAAAAATAGAATTTACGCCGGCCAGCATTGATGGTGAGCCCTGCACACAAGTTGTTATCCGAAGCCAGGGTGATGAAGATACAGCTTCTACCAGTCAGGCTGATTACCTGAATGAATATGATATATCCAGTGGACTTTATAACCGAAAATTCCTGCTCGACACACTCAATAAAAAACTCGACTCAAGTGAAAAGTCAAAAGACAGCGCTGCACTTATATTGTTAGGCATTGATGGCTACAAGGATATTCAGGCATCTCTGGGCGTTATCGGTGCGGACATGTTGTTTAATGAGATTGGACAGCTTTTGAAAAAAAATGTAGCAGAGCCCGATATTGTCGCCAGGTTCGACACATCGACTTTTGCAGTTATTTCTCAAAATGTACAAGGCCAGGAAGAGCTGATAAAAAGCATACAGGAGCAGGTGGCAGACAATTTTTTTGAAATTGAAGGCAAATCAACTGCTTGCACACTCAGCGCGGGCGCCACAACAATTGATGAACACGCACCTGCTGTTAATGAGCTAATTGCGCGGGCCACTAAATCGCTAGATGAGGCGCTGGAGTCTGGCGCTAGTATAAAAATTTACACGCCTTCCCAGGGTGAACTTAGCCAAAAACAAATAGATCAACAATGGGATGATCGCCTTCGGAATGCACTAAAGGAAAATCGGTTACAGCTTGTTTATCAACCCATAATCAGCCTGCTGGGTGATAACGTGGAGCGCTATAACGTTTTTACTCAGCTAGTAGACACGGATGGCAGCATCGTCCCCGCGCGTGATTTCATGCCCAGTGCTGAGCGCATTGGTTTTGCGCAGGGACTGGATCGCTGGGTACTTCTAAAATCATTAAAAATGCTGACGGGTGATGAAGTCACTGATCAAAACATCGTCTTTTTTATTAAGCTGACAGCAGGTACCTTACAAAAACCTGAAGAATTTAACTGGTACCAACAGCAAATCTTGTCTCATGAGATCGAAGCCTCAAAACTGGTTTTCGAAATAAAAACCGATACACTCAGTAACCATATCAAAGCAGCCAGCGAGTTTTCCAGGCTTATTCATTCACTGGGTTGTAAACTGGCGGTAGATGATTTTGGTTCTGCCAGTGATCCATTCCAGCTTGCCAAACATCTGCAACCTGACTTTCTCAAAATTGGCAGTGATTACTCCAAAGACATTAGCAGTAATGATGAAAACAAGGAAACTGTCAGAAGGCTTATTCAACAGGCCCATGACAATAAACAGGAAGTCATCGTCCAGCACATTGAGGACGCGCAGCAACTGACAACGTTGTGGGGGCTGAATACTAACTATGTGCAGGGAAACTTCCTGCAGGCACCAACTGAATCGTTGCAATACGATTTTGGGGCTGCCCTTTAGTAACAAAAACCACAATTACAAGCCTGCGGCTAACTTGAAAGCGTAAATGAAGCTTCCTTGTTTAGCGCATTCTTTGTAGCGCTTCAATCCGTTCATCCAGCGGCGGATGACTCATAAAGAAACGTTTAAGTCCACCTGCACGACCGCTGTTAATTCCAAAAGCAGCAAGCTCACCCGGCATTTCTTCAGGCTCGTGCGCTGATTTTAAACGTTGAAGCGCCGCTATCATTTTTTGTCGGCCAGCCAATTTTGCGCCGCCTGCATCAGCACGGAATTCACGCCAGCGAGAGAACCACATGACAATGGCCGAGGCAAGAATTGAAAGCACAATTTGCGCCACAATCTGGGTAACAAAAAAGCCGATACCATGGCCGCTTTCATTTTTAAATACTGCTCTGTCAACGAATCGGCCAATAATGTGTGCAAAGAAAAAGACGAAGGTGTTCACCACGCCCTGAATCAAGGTCAACGTCACCATATCGCCATTTGCTACGTGACTAATTTCATGCGCCAGCACTGCTTCGACCTCGTCCTGACCCATCTCCTGGAGCAAGCCGGAACTGACCGCGACCAGAGCGCTGTTTTTACGCATACCCGTTGCAAACGCATTCGGGCCAGCAGAAGGGAAAATACCCACTTCAGGCATATCAATCCCGGCCTGTTGTGCCTGGCGTTGTACCGTTGAGAGCAGCCAGTGCTCGGTTTGGTTAGCGGGGTTCTCGATGAGTTGAACACCCATAGAACGTTTTGCCATACTCTTGGACATCGCCAGAGAGATAAATGATCCAGCAAAACCAATCACGGCGGACATCACCAGCAGCTGGCTATAATTGCCTAGTTGAACACCAAATACATTGGTCAGAACAGACATCACGACCGTCAGCATCGCCATAATGGCCACGTTGGTCATGAGAAAAAGCACAATTCGCATCATATCCGATACCTGGTTATAAAATTCAAAGTTGGAAGTAATATGGTGGTTTACCGCGTCCTTTTCAAGTGGCTTTTCAATCTGTCACAACTTCTATTTTGTCGACATTCTGGAATCCACGCGGTAATTTTAAACCACGCCGGCCACGCTCTCCGCGGTAGTGTTCATATTCAGATTGCGGCATGATCTTGTGCCGCTTGCCAGCGTACACACACAGTTTTTCGGCTTGCTGGATAACATCAATTGCGACCACCCGCTCTTCTCCAGATTTTAATTTTGCAGAAGGAATATTAATGATTTTGTTCCCCTTGCCACGCGCCATCTGTGGCAACGCCTGCAAATCAGTGATCAACATATGACCGGCAGATGTGACGGCCACGATACTCGCATTATCCAATGTACGCACGGCAACGGGTGGCAATAACTCCGCACCTTTGGGAATCGAGACCAAAACTTTGCCCGCTTTATTGCGAGTCAGCATATCTTCAAAGCGGCAAACAAATCCGTAACCCGCACTGCTCGATAATAAAAATAAATCATCCGGCGCGCCCATTAAAGTTGCAACAAATTGTGCGCCCGCCGACGGGTTAAAGCGGCCACTTAAAGGTTCGCCCTGTCCACGTGCTGAAGGCAGTGAATGCGCGGGCAACGTATAACTACGGCCGGTTGAATCGATAAATACAACCAGTTGATTACTGCGCCCCTGCGCGCTGTGCTGGTATTGGTCGTCTCCTTTATAATTCAAGCTGGTTGGATCAACATCATGACCTTTCGCTGCACGCACCCAGCCATTTTTTGACAACACAACAGTCAAAGGTTCAGCTGGAATCAGTGCGTTTGGATCTAACGCCTGAGCAGCTTCTCGCTCAACAATCGGTGAGCGCCGATCATCACCAAATTCATCTGCGTCGGCGAGAATTTCTTTTTTAATCAGTGTTTTCAAACGTCGATCCGATCCCAGTAATTTTTCCAGTTCTATCTGTTCTTTTTTTAATTCTTCCTGCTCGGTTTTCAGCTTCATCTCTTCCAGTCGTGCCAACTGCCGCAAGCGCGTATCCAGAATGTAATCAGCCTGAGTCTCGCTGAGTTTAAAGCGTTTCATTAATACAGGTTTTGGTTCATCTTCCGTGCGGATAATTTTGATCACTTCATCAATATTCAGAAATGCAATCAACAGACCATCGAGTAAATGCAAGCGCTGTTGAACTTTATCCAGACGCCACTGTAAGCGTCTGCGCACAGTTACTGTACGAAACTTTAACCACTCTTTTAATAAACTGCGAAGATCTTTAACCTGTGGCCGACCGTCGATGCCAATCATATTCATGTTGACGCGGTAGCTGCGTTCAAGGTCTGTCGTCGCAAATAGATGCGACAGTAATTCATCTTTATTGACGCGATTCGAACGCGGCACAATCACTAACCGGGTTGGGTGTTCATGATCAGATTCATCGCGCAGATCTTCTACCATCGGCAATTTTTTTGCTTGCATTTGCTGGGCAATCTGTTCCAGAATTTTATTCCCGGAAACTTGGTGCGGAAGCGCGGTGACAATAATGTTTCCTTCTTCAATTTCCCAGCAAGCGCGCATGCGCAAGCTGCCATTCCCAGTTTCGTATATTTTTATAATTTCTTCCTGAGGCGAAATTATTTCTGCTTCTGTTGGATAATCAGGTCCCTGGATATGTACACACAAGTCGGCAATAGTCGATTTTGGAGCATCAAGTAATTTCACACAGGCTGCAGCCACTTCACGCAAATTATGTGGCGGAATATCAGTTGCCATTCCCACCGCAATTCCGCTACCACCATTCAATAAAATATTCGGCAACCGTGCAGGTAGAACCACTGGTTCTTTTAATGTGCCGTCAAAATTTGCCTGCCAGTCAACCGTGCCCTGCCCTAGCTCACTGAGTAATATTTTTGCATAGGACGAAAGCCGCGATTCTGTGTATCGCATCGCCGCAAATGATTTAGGGTCGTCCTGCGAACCCCAGTTGCCCTGTCCGTCTACCAGCGGATAGCGATAAGAAAACGGTTGCGCCATCAACACCATGGCTTCATAACAGGCCGAATCACCATGCGGATGAAATTTGCCTAACACGTCACCCACCGTGCGCGCTGACTTTTTATGTTTCGATGCAGCCGATAAACCTAATTCAGACATCGCATAAACAATTCGCCGCTGTACCGGTTTCAAGCCATCGCCGATATTCGGCAATGCCCGATCCATAATGACGTACATGGAATAATCCAGGTAGGCCTTTTCGGTAAAGGTTTTTAACGGCAGTTGTTCGACGCCTTCGAAGTTCATTTCCAGGTTATTACTCATAATTTATTAAATCTCACCACAGAGACACAGAGAATTGTTTTGTATGTATCCACACATAGGAACATTGAAACGAGGGAGAAATTGAAATTCTCTGTGTCCTCTGTGTCTCTGTGGTAAATTGTTAATCATTGATATGTCTAGGCGCCTTTCCGACCTTGTCACCCAGCGCCTGTTCGCGATCGCGTACAATACGCTCTGCAATTTCAGTAACCTCGTCGCGCAACCACATCCAGGTTGAAGAATTTTTGCTGTAATCAGCTGGTCCCATTCCGTCGATGCGGCCATCTTTTTGCAGGCGTTTAACTTGCTGAAATTCTTTTTCATGACCTGGGTTATAAACGCCATAGGTGCGGCCACCGTTGATTTTTACGACCGAGAAAACCGGCACATCAGAAGGCCCGTCTGCAATGTAAATAATATTCTGAAAAGGAATGCGGCGATCTTCTTTTTTGATCGTTGCATTGACATTTATTTCGTCAGGGTGTTTGTTCACACCTTTATTTATTTCAAACACAGCACGGGTTTTAGTCGTATTATCCAGCACATAGGTGATCTGGTCTATGATCGGATTGTCGCTATTTTGGGATTCAATAAATTCGCAACCCCAGACGCCATCCAGATATTCTGCAATCGCACTGCCGCGGATGGTTCGTGTGAACCCTGTACTGACAACATAATGTTCCAGCGAAATTTCATGGTGAGAAAATCGTTCATTCTCGCTAATTGATTGTTTCAGCTCATTAAAAAAATCTGGCAGTCCCGGATAAAATTCCAGCTCCTTCCCAAGTTCGCTCAGCAACTGATTATTCAAGCCTTTAAAATATTCTTTTCTGGCATAATCCAGAATGTGATTCAAATAAGCCATTTCGCCGGAGACTTGTTCACAACCATTTTCACGGTAGTAAGCTTCCAGTTGATTTACTTCACCCCAAAATTTTTGCTCATCAACTCCATACTTTTCAAACAACGGTCGTTGCATATAGCCCGGAATTAATGTTTTATCAAAATCCCAGACGACGGCAATAATGGTTTGTGTAAAAACAGTTTTCATATGTCTGCCAGGTTACCCTTTTTCTGCAACCATGATTTGCGATCAGCCGAGCGTTTTTTTGCCAGTAACATATCCATGAGTTGACTGGTGCCATCCCCTGATTCAATCTGAAGCTGCACCAGCCTACGTGTATCTGGCGCCATGGTGGATTCACGTAGCTGCAGCGGATTCATTTCACCCAGGCCTTTAAAGCGGGTGACCACGACTTTAGCTTTTTTCTTTTCGGCCTGGATGCGATTTAATACGCCTTCTTTTTCATCTTCGTCCAGCGCATAGAATTTTTCCTTGCCAACATCGATACGAAATAAAGGTGGCATGGCGACATAAATATGACCCGCCTGCACCAGCGGCTGAAAATGCCGCATAAATAACGCACACAGCAAAGTGGCGATATGCAAGCCATCTGAATCGGCATCTGCAAGAATACAGATTTTTCCATAGCGCAGATCTTTTAAATTATCAGAGCCTGGTTCCACACCTATGGCAACGGAGATATCATGAATTTCCTGGGAAGCCAGCACCTGATCCGAAGCAACCTCCCAGGTGTTTAAAATTTTCCCCCGCAGCGGCATAATCGCCTGAAATTCCCGATCTCGCGCCTGCTTGGCCGAACCGCCAGCTGAATCACCTTCGACAAGAAATAATTCGGTGCGACTTAAATCCTGTGATGCACAATCAGCCAGTTTGCCAGGCAGCGCAGGCCCGGCACTGACTTTCTTTCGCACCACTTTCTTGCCAGCCTTCTGTCGACTCTGCGCATTATTAATGGCCAGTTGTGCAATTTGCTCACCCAGTTCAACGTGCTGATTCAGCCACAGCGCAAATGCATCTTTAATCACACCAGAGACAAAAGCTGCGGCTTCACGGGAGGAGAGTCGTTCCTTTGTCTGGCCGGAAAATTGTGGGTCGTGCAACTTGACCGAGAGAATGTAACTGAGTTTGTCCCAGACATCATCTGGCGTCAGTTTCAAACCTCGCGGCAACAGATTTCGGAATTCGCAGAACTCGCGCACGGCATCCGTCAGGCCGGTGCGCAGCCCATTTACATGTGTGCCACCCTGCGCTGTGGGGATCAAATTGACATAACTTTCGTCGACCGCTTCGCCTCCTTCCGGCAACCAGCAAACCGCCCAGTCAACCGCGTCGTTTTCACCCGCCATTGAACCAATGAACGGATCATCAGGTAAAACTTCCACCTCACCAACCGCTTCCAGCAAATAGTCTTTTAATCCTCCCTGGTATTGCCACTCCTGCTTTTCTCCGGTTTTTTCATCCTTGAAACGAATCAGTAACCCCGGACACAAAACAGCCTTGGCGCGAAGAATATGTTTGAGTTTTTTTAGAGAAAACCTGGGGGAATCAAAATACTGCGGGTCAGGCCAGAATCGTAGCGTCGTGCCGGTATTGCGCTTGCCGACTTCACCCACCACCTCCAGCTCAGAAGCCAACTCACCGCCAGCGAATGCGATGTTGTATTCCTTGCCGTCACGCTTGACCCAGACTTCCAGGTGCTTCGACAGCGCATTCACAACCGAGACACCCACACCGTGCAGGCCACCGGAAAACTGATAATTTTTATTCGAAAATTTACCGCCTGCATGTAAGGTGCTGAGTATTACCTCGACACCTGGGCGTTTTTTCTCAGGATGAATATCAACCGGCATGCCGCGGCCATCGTCGCTCACGGTCAAAGATTGATCCTTGTGCAGGATGACTTCGATCTTGCTGGCATGCCCGGCAATGGCCTCATCGACGCTGTTGTCAATGACCTCCTGCGCCAGATGATTCGGGCGGGTCGTATCCGTATACATGCCCGGGCGCTTGCGTACCGGGTCTAGCCCGCTAAGTACTTCAATGTCAGCAGCGTTATAGTTTGCAGTCATATTATCAGCTTATATGGTGGTACGCTGATTATACAGACACTACATGTAGTGGGAAGCCTTCATATTGATTAGAAAGGCATAAACGTGTTCATCATGTCCATCATGGGGCCTGCATCATGCGCGGCCTTGCCGATCGGCACCATCGAATGCGACATCTGCCCCATGTTTCTGTCCATGTTCGCCATGCGATAATCGATACGGCCCATAGAGTTCGACATGGTGGCAATATTGCCCGTCATCGAGCGGGTATCTTCGCTCATTGTTAAGATGTGTCCGCTGATTTGCTGCATATCGGCTGACATGCTGGTCATCGAACGCTCCATGATATGCACGACGTAAAAAATATAGACCAACCCGGCAATGGCCAGCAAAGCCGTCGGTACAGACATCCACTTGACCCGGCGGATTTCTCTTTCCTGATCCTTCTCAGCATATTTGAGCTTTTTCTCCAAAATCCGCTCGCGTTCATCAAACTCCTCATGGAAATGGTTAAACGTCTGTTCCATTCTCGCTGTAAAATCAGCAATGATCTGTTCCTGCGCATGTTCGTGATGCACCTGACTTTTGTGCAACTTTTTGAAATAACGCTTCATTCCTAGCAACCCACCTGGCACTGTGGTTGTTGATCCAGGCTTTTGGGTTGATTGCTTTGTGGTTTTCGTCGCCGTCTTTTTGGCTGCTGCTTTTTTAGTTGTAGGTCGTCTCTTTGCTGCCGTTTTCTTCACGACTGCTCTTTTAGGTGCAGCCTTCTTTCTGGTCGTAGTTTTCTTCGCAGCAGGTTTTTTAGGTCTGGCAGCAGCAGGCTTCTTTTTTGTGCCAGTTGACGCTTTACTGGTTTTTGCAGGCTTCTTTTTCCCACTTGCCACCGTACGCGGAGCAGTATTTTTGCTTTGAGTAGTGGCTTCTTTAATACTCGACTTCTTTTTCAGTATCTTATCAATCATTTCATTTATCTCTGTATTTGTCCTGCACGCTTGTTATGACAAAACCAACAATATTAGTTCATTCTAATATTAGCCTAAACAGATAATTTGAGAACTGCAACACAATATTCGTCCAGCGGTAACTTTGCGGCGCCAGCCCACAAACAACTTGACACATAAGAAAATAAGAATAATTTATAGGGGCAAAAATAAACATACTTAGAGTTTGCGGAGGAAAGCATATAGAGTGTCGCCCTCAGCCATATGCCATATGCATAGCCTCAAATAACAAACCTTTCAGATTGGTGATCACTACCCTTGGGAGACTTACCATGATCAAACCACACGGTTCTGACGAATTGAATCCACTGTTTGTCTACGACAGTGCCGAGAACGACGCGCTACAAAAAGAAGCTGAGGATCTGGCTTCCATCGTCGTCAGCTCTGCCACTGCGGCAAACGCTGTGATGCTGGGTGCTGGTTATTTCAATCCACTCACTGGATACATGAACAAGGCCGATGCCCTGTCCGTGGCCAGGGAAATGAAAACAACCTCCGGTCTGTTTTGGCCGACCCCGGTTCTAAACCTGGTTCATGATGCGGGCAACATCAAGGCCGGTGATCGCATTGCACTGAAAGATCCAAATGTCGAAGACAACCCTGTACTGGCTGTCATGGACGTCGAGGCCATCGAGGAGTTCACCGATGACGAAATGGCCATGATGAGCAAGGAAATATACCGCGCCCGAGAGGGTGAGGTCCATCCTGGCGTCGAAGCCTTCAACGCCCAGGGCAAGGTCTGCCTGTCTGGTCCGATCAAAGTACTGAACTTCTCCTACTTCCTGACCGAATTCCCTGACACCTTCCGCACTGCCGTCGAGATCCGCAACGAAATCAAGGAACGCGGCTGGAATAAAGTCGTTGCATTCCAGACCCGCAACCCGATGCACCTGGCTCACGAAGAACTTTGCCACATGGCCATGGATCGCCTTGGCTGTGACGGCCTGGTCATCCACATGCTGCTGGGTAAGCTGAAAAAAGGCGATATCCCCGCCCCGGTGCGTGATGCTGCAATTCGTAAAATGGTCGAGCTCTACTTCCCACCGAACAGCGCCATGGTGACCGGTTACGGCTTCGACATGCTGTATGCAGGTCCGAAAGAAGCCGTGCTACACGCCGTGTTCCGTCAGAACATGGGTGCCACGCATTTTATTGTTGGTCGTGACCACGCTGGTGTCGGTGATCACTATGGCGCCTTTGACGCACAGGAAATCTTCGATAAGGAAGTACCTGCCGGTGCGATGGAAATCGAAATTTTCCGCGCCGATCACACTGCCTGGTCCAAGAAGCTCAACAAAGTGGTGATGATGTCCGAAGCACCGGATCACAGCAAGGAAGATTTTGTACTGCTGTCCGGTACCAAGGTGCGGGAAATGCTTGCTCAGGGGATTGCACCCCCTAAGGAATTCTCACGCCCTGAAGTTGCACAGATACTGATCGACCATTACAAGAACCAGAGCTAAACGTGCATTCGTAGCGCGTGCTACTCAAACTAAACGGCGCCACAAGGCGCCGTTTTTATTATTGCCCTCCAATCATCGTCCATGACCTGATACGATATCCCCAAGTTGTATTTAAATTAGATTTAACACCTGTGGAACAAGCAAGAATGGAAGAAAAAATTTCTGTCGCAATTATTTCCGATACGCATGCGCATCTGGACGAACGTATCGCAGAACTGATACGTGAATGTGATTTCGCCATACACGCTGGTGACATCTGTGGAGAAACCATACTCTCAGAAATGCAGCCTAAAACAGGAAAAGTGCTGGCTGTGTCTGGAAACAACGACCCTTACTGCCACAAAACGGATTTACCCGAAATAACCAGCATAGAAATGCCCGGTGGGAAAATCACGGTTGAGCATGGTCACAAACACGGCCACCGTTCGCCGTGCCATGACTCCCTGCGCAAGCATCACCCCGAAGCCAGACTTATCGTTTATGGTCACACGCATAAATTGGTCATCGATAAAACGACTACGCCCTGGGTTATTAACCCCGGCGCGGCAGGACAAACTCGTACACATGGCGGCCCCTCTTGTCTGGTACTGGAATGTAGTGACGCATCTGAATGGCTGGTTAAAACGCATCGCTTTCAGGAAGTCTAAACAGTTATAACCCATAGAAAACAATTGGGACTTGTTCAGAACCTCCTTAACTGCCAAGCTATGTGCCACCATTTAATCTGACCATTTATTTTATGGCTGTAACAATAAAAACTGCTGAAGAAATCGAAAAAATGCGTGTCGCAGGCCGCCTCGCAGCCGAAGTGCTGGAAATGATCGAACCGCATGTTGTTGCCGGGATTACGACTGATGAGCTCGATGCCATTTGTCACGACTATATCGTCAACACACAACAGGCCATCCCTGCACCGCTAAACTATCGTGGTTTTCCAAAATCTATTTGCACATCCGTTAACCACCAGATCTGTCACGGCATACCGGGCAGTAAAAAGCTGAAACAAGGTGACATCATTAATATTGATGTCACGGTCATCAAGGATGGCTACCACGGCGACACCAGCAAAATGTTTACCATCGGCAAGACACCCGTGCGTGCGAAACTCTTAATTGATGTTGCCAGAGAAGCCATGATCCAGGGCATCAAACTGGTGCGGCCTGGCACCACGCTGGGCGACATCGGTCATGCGATTCAAACACTTGCAGAAAGCAGACGTTTTTCAGTTGTCCGCGAATATTGCGGTCATGGTATCGGACGCGTTTTCCATGAAGACCCTCAGGTGCTGCACTATGGCAAGCCAGGTACGGGCATGGAATTAAAACAGGGAATGACTTTCACGATTGAGCCCATGATCAACGCAGGCAAAAGGCAATCAAAACTACTTGCTGACGGCTGGACAGTTGTCACCAAGGATCACAGTCTGTCGGCGCAATGGGAACATACCATTCTGGTGACAGAGGATGGCTATGAAGTACTGACTCTGCGTCAGGACGAAATAATTTAGGGCGCCTCTATTAATTCTGGGTGAGACAGATTGAGATTCAAAATTTTCAAGAGCAAGGCGATAAGTGGTTGTAATAGTTGTTCTATTGCAATCACTTATCAACGCAGCTATTGGAAATTTTGGACTCAAGATGCTCATTCACGAATTAATGGAGGCACCCTTTAGTGCCCAGTCAACACCTGCCAGACCTCGAAAACTGGAAATCAGAACTGCAGCACTGTGTAGCAGAACCCAAAAAATACGCCGACAAATTAAAGCAATTTAAGTCCACGCTACAACAAGCTTTCGAAAACGGCGAAGACATTCAAACGCTGGTCAGCCTTAACACGACTGCAATGGATTTGCTGCTGCAACAGATCTGGCAGCAATTTGATTTATCCGACCAGCCTGTCACCATGCTCGCTGTGGGCGGCTATGGCCGTGGCGAACTTCACCCACACTCTGACATTGACTTGCTGATTTTACTGGCCGAACCACCATCGTCATTACTCGAAGAAATACTCAGTAGTTTCCTCACTTTTCTCTGGGATATCGGACTGGATATCGGTCACAGTGTGCGCACGCTCGATGAATGTACAGAAGAAGCTGCCAATGACCTGACCGTCATTACAAACCTGATGGAATCCCGCTGGCTGGCTGGTGAAAAACCGATATTCCATCAATTAGAAGCTGCAATTTCTGCTGACAAAATATGGCCCAGCGATGAATTCTACAACGCCAAACTTGAAGAACAGAGAAAACGCCGACAGCGTTTCGGCGAAACCGCATACCGGCTTGAACCTAATTTAAAAGAAAGTCCAGGTGGACTGCGAGACCTGCACATGATCGGCTGGGTCACTCGACGCCATTTCAATTTCGACAAACTGTCGGAACTGCTTGATCTAAATTTTCTTACTGAAAACGAATGTAAAACACTTGAAGCCAGTCGAAATTTTCTCTGGCGTGTTCGATTTGGTCTGCACCTGCTAACTGGCCGCAAAGAAGATCGTTTGTTATTTGATTTCCAGCATGACCTCGCCAGATTACTCGGCTACGATCAGCCTCACCGCAACGATGCCATCGAAGCATTTATGCAGGATTATTACCGCAGCGTCATGCGACTTGAGCGGCTACAGGAAATGCTATTACAATTTTTCGATGAAGCTATTCTGCACCCAGATGAGACACTGGAAATTCTTAGACTTAATAATCGCTTTCATGTCCGTCAAGGCTACCTTGAAGCCACCAATAAAAATGTGTTTAGCAAAACACCCTACGCCTTGCTGGAATTATTTTTATTGCTGCAACAAAACCCAGACATAAAAGGCGTCAGAGCAGCTACGATCCGTCTGATACGCGATCATATTCATCTGATTAATGATAACTTCAGAAAACAGCTAACAAACCGCAGCCTGTTCATGGAAATTCTGCGTCAACCCCATGGCATTACGCATGAATTCAGACGCATGAACATCTATGGTGTTCTCGGCGCATATCTACCAGCCTTTGACGCCATCGTCGGCCGCATGCAATTTGATCTTTTTCATATTTACACGGTAGACGAGCATATTCTTATGGTGCTGCGAAACGTGCGCCGTTTAAGTGTGCCTGAGTATTCTGATGAGCTTCCCGAATGCAGTCGATTATTTTATGAACTCCCCAAACCTGAACTACTCTATCTTGCCGCCCTGTTCCACGACATTGCAAAAGGCCGCAAGGGAGATCACTCTAAACTCGGCGTAATAGATGCACGAATTTTTTGTCGCGATCACGGCTTGAGTGATTATGATACCAACCTCGTTGCCTGGCTTGTAGAACAACATCTGATTATGTCCGTCACCGCGCAACGCAAGGATATCAGTGACCCGGATATCATCCAGGCATTTGCTGAACTCGTAGGTTCGACCACGCGACTAAAATATTTATATTTACTCACTGTTAGTGATATTCGCGGGACCAATCCCGAACTATGGAATAACTGGAAATCCAGTTTGTTATCAAGTCTGTATCATCGCACTTATAACTGGCTCACCAAAGACCAGACGGCAATTGAAGCTCACCACAAATGGTTAAGAGATATTCAGCAGGAAGCGCGCAATCTGATTGCACAAACAGGCATTAGCAAAAGTGAAACAGAAGACATATGGAAAGATTTACATGATGAGTATTTTCGGCGTTTTTCTCCAGATGAAATTAGCTGGCATACCCAAATTATCCAGCGGGTAAAAAAAGAACCTGACGAGGTTATTTTTTTACGCCCAGAGTCTTTAAAAGGCGCCACTGAAATCCTGATTTATGCGCCGGTACATCCAAAGTTTTTCTACCTTGCGACCCACGGACTTGAACAACTCGGATTGAATATTCTGGACGCCAGAATCTACACCACACGTTCCAGCATGGCGATTGACAGTTTCCTGGTGCTGGAAAATGACGGTGAGGCCTGCACAGAAGAATTTCGTCTCAATGAAATTGCAGAACGCCTTACTGATCTGATTCATAACCCGGAATCTGAACTAACACCGCCTGAATACAAACTATCTCGCCAGCATCGAAGCTTTGAAACTCCGACAAAAATAAAATTTGAAAAAAATGAAGACAAACGCCTCACTGAACTCACCATAAAAGCTACCGACCGACGTGGCTTGCTGGCTGATATCGCGCGCGCACTTTATCAAACAGGTAGCCGCATAAAAATGGCTAAAATTTCTACAGTGGGCGAAGAAGCATATGACGTATTACATATCACAAGTTCGGCACATGAACCCCTGGACACAAAAGAAGAAAAGGCTTTAAAGGAAATGCTGCTAGGGATGCTCTGAATAAGTCTGGTTGAATTTAGGCTGAGATGGAATGGTTGAACGACCCTGGGGCCTTCTCCTCGAGCAACTGCAGCGCTGGATGGTTCCTATCAAGCAGATCAAGGAGTGTCATCGTGGTTGTCACCCCGAACGAGTTCTCCATGAACGAGACAAGGCCCTGGGCAAGGAATCCGCCAACCACAGCACCCAGAAGCGCCCAGAATGCTGCCATGAGCGCGGAGCTTCCAGAGGACCCGAAGTAGAACAGGAACTCAAGGCCGACAGCAACAGGTATAACAAGGACAGCTGACTCGATGACGGACAGCCGCAACTGGGAACGTGTCGAAACACTCGAGACGAACGCGACCGGGACTGCCGCCGCGATACCCGCATACACCGTGAAGGTGAGAGA
>DTYI01000280.1 GCA_012961935.1 Thiotrichales bacterium
GGGCGTATGTGCAGATTATCACGATGTCATCCACATTGGCTTTGTGAGCCGCCGCGCCATTGACAGAAATGATTCCGCTGCCTGCCTCCGCACGAATTGCGTAGGTATTGAATCGCTCGCCATTGCTGACATTGTAGATTTCGATACGCTCGTATTCGCGGATATTTGCTGCATCCATCAGGCTGGCGTCAATTGCGCATGAGCCTTCATATTCCAGCTCGGCATGGGTGACGGTGGCGCGATGGAGTTTGGATTTAAGCAGGGTTAGAACCATAGATAGCCCAATATTTACTGATACCCCTGAATTATGGGGCTTCAGGCGCCGGGTTTCAAATTTACGGACAGATTATCAATCAATCTGGCTTTGCCCAACCAGGCGGCAGCGAGGATGACCAGTGAGGTGTCTTCCGGCTTTGCAGGCTGCAAGGTGTCAGATTGGCAGACCTCCAGGTAATCTGGCTTGAATCCAGATTTTCGCAACATTTCGATTCCTTTATGCTCTAGTTCTGATATTTTCGCGTTATTTAGCGAAAGTTCTTCCTGCAAAAATAACAGGGTTTTATACAGATGAGGCGCGATTTCACGCTCTGCCCGTGTTAAATAACCATTCCGGGAACTCATCGCAAGACCATCTTTTTCACGCACGGTGGGTACGGATTCAATTTGCACCGGGATGTCCAGATCAGCCACCATTTTGCGTATCACAAGCAATTGTTGATAATCTTTTTCACCAAAAATAGCGATTTCGGGCTGCACCAGATTGAACAATTTGCAAACAATTGTCGCAACGCCGGTAAAATGCCCGGATCGAGAGGCGCCCTCCAGCCTTTCTGTGATGAGAGGGACATGAATCTGTGTCGTAGTATCTAGCGACTCAGAATAAATTGTTGAAGCTTCCGGTGCAAACAGCAGGTCGACACCCAACTGCTGTAGCTGTTCACTATCTTCATCAAGTGTTTGCGGGTAAGCATCGAGATCTTCCTTGCGATCAAACTGCATCGGGTTGATAAAAATCGTGACGACAACACGCTCGGCCAGTTGCTTCGCTCGCTCTACCAGCGCCAGATGACCGGCATGCAAATTCCCCATCGTTGGAACCAGTGCGATGCGCTCTCCCGCCTTGCGCCAGTCGCTGGGGCAGGCCTGCATGGCTGCAATCTCAGAAAAAGTCAGCATGGTAGAAAATCAGCTTTCGAAACAATGCTCTGTAGCCGGAAACGTGCCCCGCTTAACTTCAACAACATAGCTGCTGATGGCATCCTGTATTCTTTTGTTTCCCTGTAAAAAGTTCTTCGTGAACTTGGGCACATGCCCTGGAGTAATACCAAGAATGTCATGCAACACCAGTATTTGCCCATCACAGGCCGGGCTGGCGCCAATACCGATGGTGGGGATATCAAGATTTGCTGTAATTTCAGCCGCCAGTATTTCAGGCACACATTCCAGCACTAAAGCATCGGCCCCCGCCTCCTGCAGGGCCACCGCATCCTCCAGCATTTTTGTTGCCTGGTGATGCTCTCGCCCTTGCACGCGATAGCCACCCAGTTTATTAATTAACTGTGGTTGCAAGCCGATGTGCGCACAAACCGGCACGCCCTGTTCAGACAATTTTCTGACCGTTTCCACTTCCCGCTCACCGCCTTCCAGTTTAACCATTTGTCCACCGCCTTCCTGCATCAGACGCCTGGCAGTTTCCAGCGCCTGCTGAGATGAGGTGTAACTCATGAACGGCATGTCCACCATGAGCATGGCGCGTTGACAACGGCTGGCAACGCAGCGGCTGTGATAAACCATATCATCGACGCTAACGGGCACTGTTGTGTCGTGCCCCTGCACCACCATACCCAGTGAATCACCGACCAGAATAATATCGATGCCCGCTTCATCCAGCACGGCTGCAAAGCTGGCATCATAGGCTGTGAGGCTGGCGATTTTTTCGCCCTCTGCTTTCATTTTACGCAGGGTTGATACGGTCACTCGGCTGGCTTTAGTTTGTATACTCATATCTACATCGCAAAAGGTAGGGGGTTAAAATAATGCCGACCGGTTTTAATTGTTTTCACCTGCTCCAGCAATTGCTGATAGTCCTGCGCATTATTGACAATATCAATTTCGGTGGCATTCACAATCAATAACGGCGCCTTATCATAATAGTGAAAAAATCGGGTATAGGCATCGCTAAGTTGTTGCAGATAAGTTGTACTGATCGTCTTTTCGAATCCACGCCCACGTTTCCTGATGCGCTTGACCAGCACATCGGTCGGCGCCTGCAAATAGACAACCAGATCAGGCACCGGTGCATTTAAAACAAGCTGTGAAAAAACCTGCTCATATAATTCCAGTTCCAGCGGGTCGAGGGTGTTTTCTGCAAACAGATAATCTTTTTCCAGCAGGTAATCAGCGACTCTAACCGGGTTGAATAATTCACCCTGGCGGATCGCCTGAATCTGCCGCACCCGCTGCATCAAAAAATGCAATTGCGTCGGCAAGGCGGCCTGGCGTGGGTTAGTATAAAATTTTTCCAGAAATGGATTTTCTTCAGCCAACTCCAGCAACAATTCCGCATTGAAATCTTCTGCAATTCGAGTCGCCAGGGTGGTTTTTCCAACCCCAATTGGCCCTTCGATCACAATGTAATTGGGTAGCTCAGACATGTTGTACTATTTTAACCAATCCTGACTTTTTATGTTTTTGTTTTAACGCCGATAACAAGCCAATACCCGGAATATTTAAATCCCCGTTGGCAACATCCAGTAGCGGAATGATCACAAAGTCCCGTTCGGCGAGATCATAGTGTGGCACAATCAGGCGCCGTTGCCGAATTCGTTTTCGGCCATACAGGAGCAAGTCCAGATCCAGTGTGCGGGGGCCCCATCGAACACTTTTGCGCACCCTGCCCTGACGCCGTTCGATCCACTGTAAACGGTCAAGCAAAGCCAATGGCGTCAGGCGGGTGTCAATTCTTGCAACCGCGTTGACATAATCCGGCTGATCATCTGGCCCCATCGGTTTGCTGTAATAGTAGGGTGAAACAACATGCCAGTGAGTTTTGGGCAATGCCTTTAAGGCTGCAACTGCCTGATCGAGCTGACGAACTGGATCATCCAGATTGCTGCCCAACGCAATATAAACTTCAGGCATCAGGGCTGCGGGATTTGCGCTTTCGAGGTCGGCGTTTACGACGCTTGTCAGATCGCAACATTGAATTTCTGTCTTCAGGGTTTTGCTCCTGAAAACGGGTCCACCATTCACAGACTTCCTGTAATTCATCCTCCCCTGATTGTCCGCGCAGGCAAAGAAAATCATAGGCCGCCCTGAAGCGTTGCTGGGCAAGCAGAACCAAAGGTCGTTTGCCGCGCCGGTTGGGCAGGCGGAGTTGCATGATCCAGATTTCCTTCGCCACCAGACTAAAACGTTTCGGAATAGAGAGAGAGCGTATTTGTGCGGACATCACCTGTTGCCCCGCCTGCTGCATAGCCGGAAAAGGTGGCACGCCATTTGACATGATCGCTTCCTGCTTTTCCACAACCAGATGCCAGAGCAGAATCGCAATCAGGAAGGCCGGGTTAACCGGCTTGCCATCCTGAATGCGCTGATCCGTATTATTTAACGCGCGGCTGATCAGTGGCAGCATGATCTCACCCAGCTCAGAGTCCAGATGGGCATCCGTTTCAGGAAATAAATATTGGAACAGATCGTAATGGCGTAACAGTTCGAAAGTCTGCGCCGCACAGCCGCCATGAAAAAGTTTTAGCATTTCATCGAAGACTCTGGCCGGTGAGACATTTTTTAATAACCCACCCAGGTCATGAATGGCATTTTCAGAATCTTTATCAATATTAAAACCCAGCTTGGCTGCAAATCGCACAGCCCGCAGCATCCGTACCGGATCTTCTTTGTAACGCTCGATCGGGTCACCGATTAAATGCAACATTCCCTGGTTTAAATCTTCCACACCACCGGTGTAATCGACAACTGAAAAATCAGCAATGTTGTAATACAAAGCATTGATCGTAAAATCGCGCCGCCAGACATCCTGCTCCAGCGTGCCATAAACGTTGTCACGTAGAATCCGGCCATCCTCACTATGCGCCTGATCGACATGCTCGGCTTCATCATGCGGTGCACGGAAAGTCGCCACCTCAATAATTTCACGCCCGTAACGAATATGCGCCAGACGAAAACGCCGCCCGATCAAGCGACAATTTTTAAACAATCCCCTAACTTCTTCCGGTGTCGCGTTCGTTGCAATATCAAAATCCTTCGGCTCCCGACCCAGCATCAGATCGCGTACGCCGCCACCAACAAGATACGCGTCATAGCCATTTTCATGTAAGCGATAAAGTACTTTCAGCGCATTGGGACTGATTTGCGAACGTGAAATATGATGTTCAGCACGAGGAATAATTCGGGGCGAAACGGGTTGGCCTACATTTTCAAGCAAAGCGTAATCCTGCGAAAAGACCATATGATAACATTTTTACGCCTCCAACCACCCTTCCATTACGTAAGCCCAGTATGCATAAGTTTGAATTTTTCCTGCCCGTGCTTCTGGCCATCATTTGTACATCACTGACAGCAGAAGAAACCCGGTCAGTTGTCAGCCCAGCCCATAAGATCGCCCTGCTGGAATTGTACACATCTGAAGGTTGCAACAGTTGCCCGGCGGCAGAAAGATGGCTGGGTCAGCTCGAAAAAAAGGGATACACTTCAGACAAAGTCATTCCTATCGCGCTACATGTTGATTACTGGGATTATTTAGGCTGGCGGGATATTTACGCAGACCCGCGACATTCAAAAAGACAACAACAACATGTTCTGCGTAACCGACTAGCCACAGCTTACACACCACAGCTCATTCTTGATGGCAAAAACTTGCGTCCATCACGGTTACTGGACAGCAAACTAAAGAAAATTAACGCCGTTGATGCTGAAGTTGAAATCAGACTATCTGCCGGTCCAGTTAAAAATAATCAGTTAACAGTTACCAGTCACATTAACTCAACCAAAAAAGGCCTCAGTAGAGCAGAAAAACTTTTCCTGGTGCTCGTGGAAGACGACATTAATTCAAGAATAAAAGCTGGCGAAAATGCAGGGAGAACGCTCAAGCATCATAGCGTTACAAGAACCTTCCTGAAACCTGTCCCATTGAACAACAGCAAGGAAAGAGCAATACAGAAAGTAATTCTCATTCCAAAAGATTCAAACCAGGAAAAGCTATCGATTGTAGCTTTTGTTGAGGCCGAACCCGGAAATATTTTACAAGCTGTAAAACTAAAACTGGTTGACTAAACCAGGTTTTAATAACGCAGTGGCGCAAGCTCACCCGTTTCCAGATAATGATGATAATCAGATAAAATTAATTCATGATCAAAAGCCAAAGGCTGATCAATATTTACAGCATCGAATATTTTCACGTTTTTAGCATCATCAGCTGCCACTGGCTCACCGCGGGCATCAGCAATATAAACTGGCGTGACCGTATGCCCGCGTGGATCACGCGTTGGATCAGAATAAATTCCCAGCAACGCAACCAGATCAACATCCAGACAGGTTTCTTCTTTTGCCTCACGCACCGCTGCCACCTCAAGCCTTTCTCCGACATCCACAAAGCCGCCGGGTAAAGCCCAGCCATAGGGCGGATTTTTTCTTTCGATCAGAACGATTTTATTGTCGTGATCCAGCAGACGAATAATCGTATCAACTGCGAGTAGTGGTGTGACTGGTCGTTGCATTAAATGCCTCCATAAATAGTTCACCGCGAAGACGCAAAGTACGCAAAGTTTTTTAGAAAATCACTGCTGTACCGTTAACAAGAGCCGTGCGCCATAAAAAGGTCGTTCTTTTAAGTATATCTGATGCTTTCAGAGCCGTTGAGTCATGGAAAGGCACCTGGTCGCTAATGACTCCCCTCTTTAGCAAAGAGGGGTTGGGGGAGATTTTAGACGCAGGAGAATACTGCAATCCCAATGTATTTCCTGGATCATTAAATCCCCCTCAATCCCCCTTTACAAA
>DTYI01000281.1 GCA_012961935.1 Thiotrichales bacterium
AAAATCCAGTTTATTAAGAATTTTCGTCCGGTAGACATTAGGGATGGTCTGAACAAGTCACACAATTTTCTACGGGTTAAAATGCCCCGCAGAAATCCAATCGGACTTATTCAGACCATCCTTAGAGTTTGTCCCACAGTTTTCCAAAATTATCCTTGTCTTTCCTGTTTTCTGACAGTTCTATGGATTGGTAGAAAAACTGAGTGAAAAAGCTGGGCTGTTCACCAATACCGGTGAGTTTTACATAAACCTGTTTTCCAAACAAGGACAAGGCAAGCTCGTCGCCAACCTGCAGATTTTTTTCTGGTACCAGAATGCTCGGTGCCTGTTGTCGCGTTTTCATCCCGGGTAGCATGATAATTTGCCCAGGCAGAGTGCTATATGACCGTGTTGGTATGTCTTCAACCGCAGCGACGATCGCCCTGGGTGAGATGAGTTGTACGCCTAAAGCCAGGGCGCCCTGGCTGGTGTGCTTCATCCAGCGAATCTGACCCAGGCGCCATTGATACTGATGGTTTTCCTTTTCTCGCAGGGCAACAATTTCACCGACCTGTGCGCGGCTTGAGGATGGATTATCCCAGAGCAATCCATACCCGCCCGAACTGGAGTTTAATAATTTCCAGTATTGCCAGCTTTCCGGAAGCTGGGGAGCAGGTTGTGGTGGTGGTTTTGGTGTACTCGTGTCCAGTACTTCTCGCGAATAAAGCGAGCTATGCGTCATTAATTTATTCCAGGTCGTATTTCCAATAGATGATGTTGCGGAATTTCCTGCTGACCGGATGGCCTGTTTTTTCAGTAAATTTTCGGGACTGAGATCTGGGTAATTATCTTTAGAAATAGCGTGGACGATGTTACGAATACCCGTTGCGACAATGATGCGCGTGTTGGCGGGCGCGCGATTAAAATACCGTTTCTTATGGGTTGTCCAGGTCGTTAAGATTTCCCGCAACAGATCTGCATCCAGGTCATTAAAAAAGCTGAGCTGTTGATCTGCTGACTTCAGGGATGACTCAGCATGGCTAATCAGTTTGCTAAGACTGATACCGCGGAGATTGTTAAAAGTAGTGAGCTCAGCGAGTGTTACATAAGCTGGCGGTTCGGAGGATTTCAGGCTGGTGATGTATAAAGAGCCACTGTTATCTGGATTCAGCGTTTTCGTTATTTCACAATATTCCGAGGCTGTTTCAAAAACACGAACCAGCTTTGCAACTGCGCCATTTTTGAGATGGTTGGGATCTGAGAGTGCGAGCAGGCAGTTCTGTTTGTAAACATCGGCAATGCTGGATTCTTTAATCACCAGATATTCTTCATCTTTTACCAGTAAGTCTGTCATTTTCTGCTGCTCAGCGTATTCATATAGCTGGTGCAGATCACGCCAGATAGTAGCAGCTGGATTGGTATAAAGTCGGGCGCTGAGTTGCAGGGATTTTTCCAGATAGCGCATGCTGCGATGTGTCGCGATCAGTAATGATTTCTTGTCCAGCTTGCTGTTGTGCGCATCCACTTCATTTACAACCAGCTTGTACCCAATTGACATTTCCTGCAGTAAAGTCTGTTCTAACTGTTCGATCTGCCGATTTTTTCCTGTTAGCGGAAAAGCACAGGAAATAAAATGCTTATTCAGATATTCAACAGCCTGATGTGCGACAGGCCGCATTTGCTCCATCAGTTCAAGACGAATTCTCGCCGGGATGGACTGACGGTTAAACGCCTGAATGGTCTGGAAAAACAGCCGGGTCGCCTCACCCATGTTGACCATGGGGAGTTCGCTTAGCCAACGTTTAAACCTACGTGGCTGAGGGCTGACTGTGGTGTCAGCCTGGTCGGTAAAAATGGGCAGGTCGAGGTTCATTAATCATGCAGCTGTAAAAAGATAAGCTACATTTTATCGAATCGGGCAAATTATTATTCCAAACTGCTTCACATTTGCTCGTGAATATTCCCCTGTCATGGTGTCAGGAGTGTCTTTGCGGGCATTCCAGCTTGCTCTATAACTAGACGAGGCACTAAATAGCCGGGTAACAGGGCTGTTAACTGAGCATAAAGATCCTGGGCCTTCTTCACAGAAACAGCGAAATGGGCGGCGCCCGTCACAGGGTCAAGTTGGTGCAAATAGTAGGGCATCACACTTGCTGCGAACAATTCTTTGCTAAGCCTGGCCAGGATATCCACGCTGTCATTGATGTGCTTTAACAAGACGGCCTGGTTGAATGTGGGTATTCCAGCGTCGGATAATTTATTCAGGGCAGTCGCGACTTCATCGTTTATTTCATTGGGATGATTACAGTGAACGACCAGTACAATTTTGAGTTGGGAGCCGCTTATCCAGTCCAGGAAGCTGTCATTAATTCGCTCTGGCAGCACGATCGGCAGGCGTGTGTGGAGTCGCAGACGTTTCAGATGTGGAATGTCAGAGAGTTTCTGACACAGCTCGGCCAGCTTGTGATCAGCCAACACCAAAGGGTCGCCACCACTGAGGATCACCTCCTCAATGCTTTCATCGTTTGCGATATAGTCCAGAGCAGTCTGCCACTGATTGCGTCCGGCGTGCGAGTCGGCGTAAGGAAAGTTGCGGCGGAAACAATAACGGCAATGGATTGCACAAGCAGCTGTTGTGATCAGCAGAACCCTGCCGTGATATTTGTGGATCACTCCAGGCACCTGTGTAGCGTCATGATCACCAACCGGGTCGTGGCTGAAGTTTTTGGGTTGTGGCTGGGTTTCAGCCAGATGAGGTAGTACCTGTAACAATAAAGGATCTTGTGGGTCAGCTTTCCGAATTCTCTTTAAATAACTATGCGTCACTTTGAGCCCGAACAGTCTGGCTGCCTGTTTCACACCCGGTAATAAATCCAGTGGCAAGTCAAGTGCTTTGAGTAATTCGAATGGATCGGTTACCACATTTGCCAGTGATTGCTGCCAGCTCGCTGGTTCATGAGGGGTAATTCGGGTTATGATTTGCGTTTCCATTATTGTAAGAAGTTTACACGTTTATGGCCAGTTACAGCACCAATGAGTTTCGTTCCGGTCTTAAAATAATGATCGGCGGGGATCCCTACAGCATCGTTGAAAATGAATTTGTTAAGCCGGGTAAGGGCCAGGCCTTTAACCGGGTTAAACTGCGTAATCTGAAAACCGGCCGGGTTGTGGATAAAACATTTAAATCTGGCGAAAGTGTGGAAGCGGCGGATGTCATGGACGTCGATATGCAATACCTCTATACAGATGGTGAGTTCTGGCATTTCATGGAGCCGACGACCTTTGAGCAATATGCGGCATCTGAAATTGTCGTCGGTGACGCAGCAAAATGGATGAAGGATCAGGACATCTGTGTCGTGACGCTCTGGAATGGTGAACCCCTGAGCGTAATGCCGCCTAACTTTGTCGAGCTGAAAATTACGCAGACAGATCCGGGTGTGCGCGGTGATACTGCAACGGGTGGCAGCAAACCCGCCACGCTGGAAACGGGCGCTGTGGTCAAGGTACCGCTCTTTATCGAAGAAGGTGAAGTGCTGAAAATCGACACCCGCACAGGCGAGTATGTTTCGCGCGTAAAAGACGCCTGAAAATAGTGGAAACACTTCAGACGCGAGCGCGAGTTCTGTCTGAGATCCGCACATTTTTTGCTGGACGTGGCGTGCTGGAAGTCGATACGCCCGCATTATCTCAGGCTGGTACAACCGACCCTGCCATCCACAGTCTTGAAACACAGCTCAATTCACAGCGCTGTTTTCTGCATACCTCGCCTGAATTTCCAATGAAGCGTTTACTCGCCGCAGGCAGTGGCGACATCTACCAGCTCTGCAAAGTTTTCCGAGCGGGAGAATCAGGCCGTTACCACAACCCCGAATTTACTTTGCTGGAATGGTATCGGCTGGGTATGAATCATCTGGCGCTTGCGGAAGAGGTGATTGCTTTAATTAGAAATCTAGATGGGGATAAGCATAAATTAACAGGTAAAATAATTAGTTATAAAGAATTATTCATGTCAAATATTGGAATAAACCCTCTTCTTGCTGATCGTAAGCAACTACAGGAAGTTGTGAATAACAAAATACCAGCCGCGCCCAATGGGCTTGATTTCGACGGTTATCTCGATTTGCTTTTATCGCATCTGATTGTTCCGGCTTTTCCTGAAAATCAATTAACCGTGTTCACCGATTTTCCTGCCAGTCAGGCGGCATTGGCGAGATTAAATCCGGATCAAAAAACCGCAGCCCGTTTTGAAATTTACTGGGGTCAGCTGGAACTGGCAAATGGTTTTCATGAATTACAGGATGCGGCGGAACAAAGAAAAAGGTTTGTCGCAGAAAATATCCAACGTCAACAACTGGGGCTCCCTGAAATACCGATAGATGAAAATTTGCTTGCAGCGCTGGAATCTGGATTGCCGGATTGCGCGGGGGTAGCACTGGGTGTTGATCGCTTGCTGATGTGCCTTGGAACTAAGAAGCATATTAACGAGGTGCTGACTTTCCCGTTTGAT
>DTYI01000282.1 GCA_012961935.1 Thiotrichales bacterium
ATGATTGGCAAGGCTCGACGCTTCGTTAACAGCGTTCGCTCAGACCTAGAACGCGAATTGCGCACGGACGAACTTGAGAAAATGCTCAACATCCATCCTTCCCGCCTGCCTAAGTTTCGCGGTTTAAAAACTCACCAACGTGCACTTGAAGCGGGCGAAAAAACACATGGTGCCAGTGTTCATTTCGTCACCAACGAGCTCGATGGTGGACCTGTCATTTTACAATCGCAGCTTAAAATTAAACCGGAACATACTGTTGAAACCCTCGCTGCCGACGTGCTGAAACAGGAGCATGTTATTTATTCACAGGCGGTTAAATGGTTTTGCGATGGCGCACTCGTATTAAATAATCATCATGTATTATTGAATGGTAAAAAACTCGACAACCCAATACAGCTGGATGACATTGAATCAGATTTTTAGATTATCTTTTATCGGCCTGGTTTTTATATTCATCCATGGCTGTAGCACTTTAGCAGTACAGGAACAAACCCTCGCCAATCCAACTCACCAATATTTTCTGGAAATCGCTTTAGGCAGTGAATATGGAAACAGGCGAGCCAGAATAAAAAAATGGCAAAAAGATATCCACATAAAAGTGAAAGGACAGCCCACGCAAGCTGACTTGCAAACACTCAAGCAAGTAGTTGAAGATTTAAATGCGTTGATCACGCCAGACATAAGGTTGGCCGAAAATAACACCAACATGGAAATTTACTTTATCCCGGAACGCCAGTTTTCAGAAACCGAAAAACATTACAAACCCAAAAACCTGGGATTCTTCTGGGCACGCTGGAACCCGACAACTTATGCGATCAACCGCTCGCGTATTTTAATTTCAAGCACTGGCATTACCCAACAGGAGCGCAGTCATTTAATTCGTGAAGAACTGACCCAAAGCCTGGGCTTGATGAATGATTCCAGCCGCTATCCCGACAGTATTTTTTATCAACCCTGGAGCCGAGTAACAAATTTTTCAGAGATTGATAAAGCCATTATTAAACTGCTATACCAAAAAGATATTGAACCCGGGATGAATCGCTCAGAACTTATCCAGCTACTGCAATAATCAGACTTTTTTCAAGGCATGCTTCGGGCGAAATACTTTAATAAATTTTTCGTCACTTTCCAGATAAGGCCCTTCAATTAAATCGATGCAATAAGGTATCGCAGGAAAAACCGCTTCAAGGCAATCTGCAATTGCAGACGGTTTGCCTGGCAGGTTTACGATCAAACTTTTACCGCGAATAACTGCAACCTGGCGCGAGAGAATTGCGGTGGGCACATATTTCAGAGAAATGTTACGCATCAGCTCACCAAAACCATCCATGCGTTTATCTGCAACCGCTTCTGTTGCCTCGGGCGTGATGTCACGTGGTGCCGGGCCGGTGCCGCCTGTGGTCACAACCAGGCAACAGTTTTCATCATCACAAAGCGCTTTTAGTTCTGCCTCCAGCTGAGGTTGCTCGTCAGGCACAACCCGGGTAACAGCTTCCCATTCTGAACTGATCGCCTTTTCCAGCCATTCGCGCAATGCAGGCCCGCCCAGGTCTTCATATTCACCCCGGCTGGCGCGGTCTGATACGGTTACTATGCCAATTTTAATTTTATTCATATCTTTACTCGCTCGAATGGTGATTACTCTTTTTGGTTTTACCAGAAAGGTCGTCAGACTGACTCAGCTTCAGCATCTGTAAAATATTCGAACGCATTTCTTTGGAAAGCAACAATCGAATACGTTTATCAGCCTTATGAAATACTTCACTGTATTCAAGATGCTCTGTATCGTACACCTTTAAATAGTCAATATGAATAAGCGTGTCGATAAAATTTGAGATCAGCCTTTTATCTGAATAATCAGGTGAATTCAGCTCATGAATCATGGTAACTCGCTGTGCCATTAAGTAGCATTTTTTCTCAAGCGCCTGCTTGGCTATTTTTTCTTTTCCAGAAACCGACAATAACGCAAGGGTCAGGTAATAAACCTCAAGAATAGGAGAAATGACTTTTGCCAGCAACATCAGTTGGGTAAATTCAACTGCACCTGACCCGCGCCTTTTGTAGTAGTCCCCTTCCTTGTTTTTCTCCAGCAGGCCATGCGCCGACATAACATCCAGTATGTGACTGATGACATCAGGCAACTCTTTGCATTCCCATTTTAAAAACAGTTCTTTTTTTATAAACGGATAGGCCAGAGAAACCAGCTTTATAATTTCTTCTTTTGAGTTTGTGCGTGTATCAAAAAAACAGCAGGCGATAATCGAAGGTAATGCCATTAAATGTAAAATATTATTTCTATAATATGTCAGTGAGATGGCGTGCTTTGCATCGAGAAATATTATATCGCCTAACTCATGCGGCTGGCGTTTGACCATTTTCAATGACTCTGCCCGCTTGACCTGCTCTGCGCCACTCTTTCTGGTGATGACGATTTGCTCAGAATAATTAATCTCATGTAAGAGCGACTGGTAAACCTCCAGCATGCGAATCAGCTCGCGTTCATCCATCGTCTGTTTGGAAGTCGCCAGCAAAACCGTTGAAATCAGATTAATGGCGTTAACGGTCGTGGCCTGATTAAGATTACACATAATATTTTCAGCTATCTGAGACACAGCATTTCTTATCCACTCAGGCCGTTGGGAATCATTATAAGTTTCGGCCTGCCAGGCAGGATAGCTGGCATCAAGCACCTGATTTAAAAATACTGGCCTGGCAAAGTTCGCCTGTACTTTGCCAAACTCCCCACGAATTTTAAAAATCGACTGAATGGAATTAAACAAGGTTTCACTTTTTTTATCCTTACCTGATAGCTCAGCCTGATAGGCTTTGCTTTCCAGTAACTTCTCGTAACCGATATAAACGGGCACAAATGCAACCGGTTTTTTTCGATATTTAAGCGAAGCACGAACCGTCATCGCCAGCATGCCCGGTTTTGGCTGCAGTAAACGTCCAGTTCGGCTGCGACCGCCTTCAATAAAATATTCTATCGGCACGCCTCTGGAAATTAACTCGGCAAGATATTCATACATCGCGGTTGAATAGAGTTCATTGCCTTTAAAACTTCGGCGAATAAAAAATGCGCCGCCACCGCGTAAAATCGTTCCGATAACGGGCATGTTAAGATTTTTACCCGCAGCAATATAAGGAATCGCCAGACCTTCGTAAAAAATGACATAC
The DNA here is from genome assembly GCA_012961935.1 of Thiotrichales bacterium. Lineage (GTDB taxonomy): Bacteria > Pseudomonadota > Gammaproteobacteria > CAZUMV01 > CAZUMV01 > UWMA-0217. The sequence continues at coordinate 3,178 of DTYI01000282.1, forward strand.
GACAACAGCAAATAATCAACATGGCTTCTGTGGCAGGGCACGTAAACCAGTTCATGACTCAGGGCGAGATTTTTCAGGTAGTCCTGATTGCTGACATCAATGCCTGAATAAAATTTATTCCAGAACCAGGTCAGACCACGTTGCATCAACTGAATCGTAATGTTGCTGCAATTCGCCATGATTTCATTCAAATATCTTCTGGCCTGCAAGGTGGCTTTATACTCGGAGCGCCCATCCTCTTTACTTCTTCTCTGAATGGCTTTTTGCACATCCGGCTTGAGAATAATATCCCGCATCAAAGTTCGCCGATGCGATACATCTGGCCCCAGCGTTGCTGTGCGTAATTTTTTTAAGCGTGTGGCAAGCAGCAGTTGTAAATTGTCGATGACCTCATCATCTGATGTACCAGCAACCGTACTGCCCCTGAAACTGACAACCTCGGAAAATTGTACAAATGTATTCCGCCCGTGAAATAAAATGGTAAAGAATCTTCTTGTGCGACTTGCCAGACCCCACGAATCCGAAAATAATATTTGTAGCCAGTGCTTCTGCCTGGAAACGGGTCGCCCCCATAAAATCGAGACGGGAACAAACTGAATTTCCTGATCAGGATAATCACGCAGGATTTCAATAATCCCGCGTAACATTCGTGATCGCTTGGGCTGGTTTTGCAGCCAGGCCTTAAACGGCTGCCGAGGTGCGACTGTGTAGACTGAGTGCCATGCCTTTAACTGGTGAAATTCTGGCGAAGCAATTCGATTAAGCGGAGAAGGTAAACCCAGTTGGTCGCACTCCGTTTCTAAAACCAGTAAATTGGACCACGCCCGAGCTTCCAGCACATAAATAATCGGTAAATCAGGATTAATATCCAGTTGCTCAACGCTGGCCGGTAATACTTCAGTTCGAACCCACCAATAGAGGATCTTCCGAGCGATGTAGTTAACTGGTTTTCTGAAACTCATGTAAACAATAAAATTAGTTAGTCGGGTCTAGTACTACTTCAAGGTAATATTACCTAATTCAGCGTTCCTGTGGTGTTTCGCAGCAAGGCGCCGTGTGCAGACAATGGCCCAGTCCTTGCTAAACGCGGGAACGCAGCTGCGGTACACCACAGGAGCGCCCGGAGGGTTGGTCTGTCAGCGCCCATGGCTGCGTTCCGCCTCTTGGAAAGGACCGGGCCATTCCCTGCGAGGCGCGCCTTGCCCTGAACGCTGACAGACCAACTGAATTAGGTAATATTACTTTGAAGTAGTACCAGTACGACCAGGTCATTAAATTTACATGATAGTGGGAGGGCAGTACACAGAAAGTGTACTGCCAGATCAACAGGCCTACAGGCAGTTACAGATCGCCGTTAACACCTGCATCAACAATACTATTGATGGTATCGCGTACCTGTTCAGCAAGCGGCACGAGTTCAGGCGTCAAATCAACAGCGTTGAGCATCATGTCCATATTCATCGTAATGATCCAGCCCTGTTTCTTTGAATCCTCGATCACTGCCACCCGGCAAGGCAGAAAACCTGCAAAGATCGGATCGTATTCAACCATTTTCTTTGCGATCAACGCATCACAAAAGGCCAGAATGCGCATATAGTTGGCTTTTTCGCCCATCGCCTTCACCTGCTCTGAAAGCGGCAAGTCAGCAACCATCTTAAAATTTAACATGTTGGCGCGTAGCTTCATGGACTCGATCGCATCATCGACGCTGACATCCTCAGCGATTTTATATTTCTTGATGCTTTGCTGAACCATTTGTCTGGCCGCATCGTTTGCCGCAGCGGATGGTTTATCCTGGGGTTTGTCTGCCCACGCACCTGACTGCATCACAACCAGCACCAGTATAGATAAAAATAGTTTTGTCATTTCCAGGCTCCTCTTTTTTCTTGAATTAAATTTATAACCACAGCTAATCTTAACAAGACGACAACTAAAGGCATCTTATTCCCATAAAGACTGGCAGTATTCTCTTTCATACCGACCTAAAACGTACCATCCCTGGTTTACAATCAATGGTAAATTAACAATAGAAACCTCTTGTAACTCATAACCTCCAGCTCAATTCTTTTCACTCCTGATCGTTTTCTTACCGCGGTAGAATGTAAAGCTGGCCTCCTTCATTCCATCTCCAGCGCACCACGGATGATGAAGTCAACGCCCAGGTTACTGCGCATGGCACTTTGTATGGCAATATTTTCCGTGAAGGCTTCCCTGATACGGGCGATTTCTTCATAGAGGGTCTCCAGCGCATCTGGCGGCATCACTTTTAACTGTTTGTGTTTGGTTAGTTTTCTGGATAATCTTGCCGCAGCGTTTTTTTCATCATTCTTAAAATGTTCCACCGCCACCGCAATCTTTTTCTGTTTGAGTACAAATGTTTTATTTTTTTCTTGCCCTGGGACAATTTTTACCGGCACGGATTCATAGCCGACCTTTGTAAACTCTATTGTAAATTCATCTTCCCTTTCTCCAAGAAATTTTCGGGTAAGCGGCATTTGGGGGCGGGCTTTGCTGCCGCCTGATGCCACATTGACATACGTTTTCAACTCGACCTGGGGTTCTGTTCTGTACTGAACATCCTCGGATTTCAGGTCTGCCGGCACGTGTAGTTTTACCTTGATTGGCTTCTTGTCTGCTGGCGCCACAGCTTTCAGTTCCTGAACGATCCATGTTTCAACCTGCTCAAGTCCATCGCCCTTTAAAAATGTTCTTGATGCAAGCATTTCTGTTACCCGATCGCCCTCCACTTCCCAGAGTTCCACGGCCATTTGGGTTGATTCAGTATTGCTGAATTGTAAAGACAGATAATAAATTACGAAAAAAAGTATCGGTATTAAAAGATACGCTGATTTTAATTTCTTAAAATTCCATATTTTCGCAGGTTTTACAGGTGTAAGATTAATATGCTTTGTTTCAGATTCCTTTCCAACTAAAGATCGGATGGCGGCGATAAAGTTAACAAATTCTGGGTCTGTCGTATCACCGCCCCATTTGCGCAGATCTGCGGCTTCAATACGTCCAAAACCGAGCGGAATTTCTGCATCATCTAATAGCGCAGGCACCAGGATTTTACGTTGCTTGCCACGCGCAGCTTCGTCCTTCACCCAATCAGAATGAACAGAGTTTTCTGTCCAGAGAACGACCACACATTCGGCTTCAGTCAGGGCTTTTCCCAGTACGGCATCCCATGTTTTTCCAGGCGGTATGTTTCTGTCCCACCACACTGAAATTCCGTTTTCTTCCAGTGCCTTGACAATTCTTTCAATCCGGTTTGCATCACGGCTAGAATAACTGAGGAAAACATCTTTTTTCATATTAATAACCTGTCCTTGTGGAGTGACTTAAAGAAGCACTTCGCCTGATGGTATCTTCCGTGCAAGGTGTTGTTTTATATTGTAGTCAAGAATTTCTTTTTCTGCGTCAGGTTTCTGTAAAAAAGAACCATCCCGCATCAAGAAATAATGCGCGCATAGCTGTTTAGATTGTAAGCACAACGTATCGTGAGGTTTTTATCCTGCGAGCGCCAGCTATTTTCTAGCCCTGGAATTTACCACTTCGTAAACGCTGAGCTTCCATTGTTTCCAGTTCTCTTGATCCTGATACAACGATTTCAGGGTCTGGTACAAAATCCACTTCTGAATCCTCCCGGTCATAGGGAACCGAATTGAGTATTACTTTCATGGCATTAAGCCTTGCCTGATGCTTGTTATTAGAACGGATGATCTTCCAGGGTGCGTGAGTGGTGTGCGTTTTCTTTAGCATTTTATATTTAACGTTAGTGAAGTCGTCCCAACGTTCCTGCGCCTGAACGTCAACTTCGCTTAGTTTCCATTGCCTGAGCGGGTCCGTTTTGCGGCGTTCAAACCTTCTCGCCTGCTCCTCTTTTGTAACACTGAAATAAAGTTTCACGAGAATTGTATTTTGCCTGACCAGGTCTTTTTCAAAGCCGGTAACACCGCGGTTAAAGTTTTTATATTCTTCTTCAGTACAAAACCCAAACACAGGCTCAACCATGGCTCTGTTGTACCAGCTACGGTCGAACAACACCACTTCGCCACCTCGTGGAAACTGACGGACATATTTCTGGAAAAACCATTCTGTTTTTTCATATTCCGTGGGCTTACCTAACGCCACGACTCGATAGTGTTTTTCATTCATGTAGCGCGTGACACGACGAATCGTACCGCCTTTTCCAGAAGCGTCCCGACCTTCAAACAGAATGATCATACGTCGCTTGCTCTCTTCAAGATATTTTTGCATCTTGATCAATTCGGCCTGATAGGGAATGAGCTCCTGCTCACGAAGGTAGCGACGATAAGCTTTCTTTTTGATTTTCTTGCGCTGCCGGGCTTCTTCATCCTGTTCAGCCTCAGGCGAATCATTAACCAGTTTCAGGGTGTCTTCAGACGAAGGCGTTGTTTCTTGTTCGATACTCATAAGCTGCTATTCCAAAAAGGTGAAGTCCCCGCAACTCAAAAGAGGTCAGGGAATTTATAATATATGCAGATGATACCCCTGATCGTTCAAGTCTGCATAATTTACCAGGCTAAATTTGATATAGATCATGTTCATCTGCCGATTCGGTGTTTCCTAAAGACAGTGTGTAGCATATGATAACAATCATGCTTGCAATAGGTTGATTCAGCATCTAAAAGCAGCATCGAATGAACAGTGTTTAAATGAAGGAGCCATTGAAGTGAAAAAAATCGATAACAAAATCTATGAGGCTGAGCTACATCGCCTGCAGGAAGAGCTGATCAAACTCCAGGAATGGGTCAAGCACACCGGCATGAAAGTTGTCGTCATTTTTGAAGGCCGCGACGCCGCAGGGAAAGGTGGTGTCATCAAACGCATTACAGAATATTTAAATCCACGCGGATGCCGCGTTGTAGCGCTGGGCACACCCACCGAAAGAGAGAAAACCCAGTGGTATTTTCAACGCTACGTCCCTCACTTGCCCGCCGCAGGTGAGATCGTTTTGTTCGACCGTAGCTGGTACAACCGGGCCGGCGTTGAACGTGTCATGGGATTTTGTACCGATGAGGAATACTGGGAATTTATGCGTACCTGTCCGGAATTTGAACGCATGCTGATTCGGTCAGGCATTGTTCTCATCAAATACTGGTTTTCAGTCAGCGACGAGGAACAGGAGCGGCGCTTTCAATCCCGCTTAAAGGAAACAAAAAAACGTTGGAAACTCAGCCCGATGGATCTGGAATCACGCGATAAATGGATGGAATACTCCCGCGCAAAAGATGAAATGTTCGCCCACACCGATACCAAACAGTCACCCTGGTATGTGGTCGATTCGGATATTAAAAAACACGCCCGGCTTAATTGCATCAGACATCTACTCGATACTATTCCGTACGAAGACCTGACACCTGAACCGATTAAGTTATCGAAAAGAAAAAGTGGTGGCTCTTATGTTCGCCCACCGATCACAGATCAGTCTTTTGTGCCGCAAATCTATGACCATAAATTTGGTAAAAAGAAATCTGATTAAGCATAATCAGCGTTCACACCAGTACATCAATATTCAAGCCGACTGTGCCTGTCGGTGAGGCCGAAGGAGTAGGTACCGATTCCAGCATTTGCACTAACTGCTTACCCTGCACCTCAAGTGTATCCAGCGCTTTACGCGCCACCCGGGTAGAAAGCTCAGCCTGAAACTGTAGCTGGTTCATGTCTGAAATAGATTTTGCACTGATTTCCATGATGATTCCTGTCGCTGCTCATGATGACCATATAAAAGATACTATCGGCAGATGACTATAAAACTTTAGTGTTATAAAGTCTGAGCAGACACGATATGATGTGAAACAACAACCAATGGTACCTATGCACATGAATGACGACGAAAGAAATCAATTATTCCGGCAGATTGCAGATTCATTTATCGATGTCGCGAACAGGCATACCGAAGATACAGATAATGGCATTGTCAGCTCGGCCCTCCTTTATGGCACCGCACGATTCAGCGCTTTTGTCGTTGCTTCAAACGCGAAAAACCTGGAGCGTTATGAAGCCGATCGTGATGCTGCGATTGAATATTTCACCAGCGAGTTCAGGCGCATGCTAGAAGAAAATCTGGACAACTATAAAAGTGTTTTTAAAGAGCAGCCCAGATATGCGCATCTAATGAAAAATAATGATTCAGAAAAAGAGCAATAGCGTTTCAATTGACAGACTGATTAGTTGAAGAACTGCTATTACCACCATGACCTGACATTCCGCTCATTCCTGTCATCCCGGCCATCGTTGCTATTTTACTTTGTGTGTTTTCTGTCATCTTGTGCGCAACCGAAGGGTAACGATCGACCAGTGCCAGCATATCCTCTTTTAGCTGGCTGGTTTTTAGTTGAATTGAAATATTATTTTCAAGTCTGACAACAACAGATGGAGCAGCCGTTCCCATCGTGATGCTGTGATGAATTTCATCTAATAGCTTACTCAAATTACCATTCAGGGGTTTCCCATTTATTGAGTAAACGCGTAACTGCATTAAATCAAGACCATATTCCTGATAATTCATCGCCTGTGTTCCGTATTCAATATTTGAGACGATATAAATCTTGTTTGTTGGTGACGAATCATTCACCAGATCCCAGCGCCAGTTGCCATTTTTTTCTATTTCTGTGAGCAAGCTACGCGTTACTTCAGTAATGACAAGGCCGCCCAGGTAGCCCCATTCTGGTTGATAATCTGCACCCTCAAGCGGCAACCAGGTACGCGGTTTATCGCTGGCCGCTAATGTTAGTTTAGTGTCGAATTTTTTGCCTTTTCGTAACAGCTGAAAATGAACTGTCGTTTCGGGTGCTGATGCATTAAATAAAAACCAGTAGGGTATATTTCCTGCGTGTGGATGTCGGATTTCTCCGTGATTAATTTGATAACCATCCACCGATGTCAGAACATCCCACTGGTGTATCCCTGCCTTGTCAGCAGAACTGTCTGCTACGACATGCGAAACAACCACACCCGTCTGGTCGGCTGAAAGCCCAAGAATTTCACGCAAAGTGGGATTGATATTATAAGTCACCAGACCCGTTTCGGTTTTGATGAATTTACCTTTTTCTTTTAAAGTGTTGACCACTTTTTGAGCCGTCGCAAAAGGAATCAGCAGACCAATATTCTCACCGGCACCATAACGCGCACTGATTCCAATAATTCGCCCGGATGGACTGACGACGGGGCCACCGCTATTGCCAGGATTGACCGCCGCGTCGGTACGAATCAAAGTGACGTGATCAAGACGGCGTTGATAAACGTCGTAGCGTGGTTCCCAGTTGGAGATAATTCCCTGGGTTGCAACCAGCTGATTGCTGTTCCCAAATCCCAGAACTGAGACCTCCTGACCCGGCTGAGCTTCTTCCCACCGCGCCCATTCCAGTGGTTGGATACCGCCATTAATGCGCTCGAATCTTTGTCGTTCTTTATCATTGGAAAACTTGAGTACTGCGAGATCAAACTTAAGACTGGGAATAGCTGCCAGTTCAACATCAAATTTTTCTTTTGTTGCAACACCTTCGATCTTGATTGTGCGAGCACCTTCAATAACGTGCTGATTAGTTACGATCAGGCCGCCATCCAGAAAGAAACCCGTTCCCATTTTAAACTCAAGATTGCTTTGCCGATAAGGCATTGTTTGTTCGTGGACTTCGTAAGCCACATGTATATGCACAATCCCGGACGACAGGCGGCTCTTGACCTCAATCCAGTCAGCAGATTCCGCAAAAGCAGATGCTGGCGCAAGAATTAAAATAACAAAAATAATGAAAATTCTAATCATATGTCCTCAGGATCGGGTAGATCTTTTACTATCAATTCTATTCAAACCAGGGAATGCCATATCTTAACCCCCAGTTTGTGTAATGGATTAGCGCCTTGCGCTAAACGTCTAGCAACCATTTCCCTGCCTGAGCTTGCACCTTCTCAGCAATCTTCTGGAATAAGAAAAACAGTTATCAGTTAAGGAGCCTCTGATTAATGCTATAAATGCACTACGAACAACCATTCACAAAAGACGCAGGACGGTTCAATATTGAAATCTGGCTTATTGTACTAACAGTGGAAGATAGATGTATTCCACTTGTCTACCTGCAGTTCAAATTTAGCGACTAACTGCTATCACAAACGCAGAAATTGAATGCACTTCACAGTTTTTTAAACGAGTGTAATGTTGTTCCCGCACAGAACAAAGAAATTTTCCAAAAGGCGTGAAGAAGGTATGGCCGACTTTATCTATCGAATAATTCTAGCCCGCATTTCTCACCACCCTTCTACCGCGACGGCCCAATGGCACGTCCTGCTTGACCTGGCCGAAAGCAACCCGGTAGAAGCGTTGACCACCTTGCGTATGGTGGCAACGGCGCGGCGGCACGTGGACATCTTCACCAATGGCGCTGCCCCGA
>DTYI01000283.1 GCA_012961935.1 Thiotrichales bacterium
CAATGTAAATTTTTCAACACTTCTAACGATTAAATTTGGTGAGTAATATGCTACAATGTTGTAAATTTGTTTAGGTACTAAAACAGTAACTATATCAGCTCCTGCATTGCTCTCGACTCGGACTCCTGTTTCATTCTGCCTCAGGCTCCTGCCTTCGTACTTACCTGCGTCCATGCAGGCATCAATCCCCCTTTTGCTAAGCGAGGTTCTTACCTCTATTTTAATTCATGGCTGCAAGACATATAGCCATCAGCGCACCGGGAAATAAACCCAGCGCCAGCATCAATAAGCCATTGACCGAGATGACAGCGCTGACATCAATTGATGTTTTAATATATTGTTGTGTATCCGGTTTATCGAAGTACATGAGTTTGATCACGCGTAAATAATAAAACGCACCGATGACAGAAAGTAGCACTGCGTAAACAGCCAGCCATACCAGATCAATATTCACGATGGCCTGTAGTACAACCAGTTTTGCATAAAAGCCGACTGTGGGCGGAACGCCTGCCATTGAAAATAATATCAACAGCATCATGGCGGCCAGCCAGGGGCTACGATCATTGAGACCTTTGAAATCTTCCAGATTTTCAGCTTCGAAACCTTTGTGGCTGAGGATGACGATCAGGCCAAATGCGCCCAGCGACATGAAGGCATAAATAATGGTGTAGAACATGGCAGATGCAAACCCTACTTTCGTACCCGCCAGTATTCCAAGCAGAATAAAACCCACGTGGGAGATCGTAGAGTAGGCCAACATGCGCTTGATATTGGTTTGCGCAATCGCGACGATGTTGCCGATGCCGATGGAAAGCACAGCGAGAATAATCAGCATGGTTTGCCAGTGTTCGTGCAATGGCCCGAGGCCGCTGACCAGTAAGCGCATGACCATCGCGAAGGCTGCAATTTTGGGGGCAGAACCGATAAACAAAGTAACTGATGTGGGCGCGCCGTGGTAAACATCCGGCAGCCACATGTGGAAAGGTACCGCACCGAGTTTAAAAGCAATGCCGACCAGCATGAAGACCAGACCAAATACCACTGCAATATCCAGACCTTCAGGAACAGTTGTCAGTTGCTGCTGGACATCTGCAATATTTAATGTGCCGGTCAGACCGTAGAGGATCGACATGCCGTACAGCAACATGCCAGAGGCGATTGCGCCAAGCACAAAATATTTCATCGCCGCTTCAGATGCTTTTGCAGAGTTGCGATCAAATGCAACCATGGCATAAAGCGACAGCGACATTAACTCCAAACCAAGGTACAAATTGAGAAAATTCCAGGCGGAGACCATGATCATCATGCCGAGCATGGCGAACAGGCCGAGCACATAATATTCGCCCTTGTCGATATTTCTGTCTTTTAAATACTGACGCGAATACAGGAAAACCGTCGCGGTGATAATGAGAATAAATATTTTCAGCCAGTCACCCATGGAGTCGCGGATATAGCCATTATTAAATGTCAGTTCGGTCGCATCTGAAGCAACCCAGAGTGTTGCGAGCAACGCCAGCAGAATGGTGGCCTGGCTGAGTAAATAGGTAAAGAATCGCTGCTCTTTTTTGATAAACAGATCGACCATCAGCACCACACAAGCCATGGTCAAAACGACAATTTCTGGTGCGGCAGGCAGGAAATTCGGAATTGCAAAACTCATAGTGACGGCCCTAGTTTTGAAGCGGCTGAATGCTGCACAAGATTTTCAACAGTTACTTCCATGACCTCCAGCAAAGGTGCTGGCCACAAACCGACTAAAAGTACAGACGCCGTCAGCAGCGTGAGAAATAATATTTCACGCGAATTAATGTCTTCCAGTTTTGCAACATTGTCATTCGCCACTTCTCCAAAGATGACGCGCTTGACCATCCACAGTGTGTAGGCCGCACCAAGAATTAAAGTCAGCGCCGCGAGGAAGGCGATCCAGAAATTAGCCTTGAAACTGGCAAGGATGACGAGGAATTCACCGACAAATCCAGAGGTGCCCGGCAAGCCCGCGTTGGCCATGGCAAACAGAACAAAAAACGCGGCAAATATCGGCATGGTGTTGACCACACCCCCGTAGGCGCTGATTTCGCGGCTGTGCACCCGATCATAAACCACACCGACGCAGAGGAACATCGCGGCAGAGATAAAGCCATGCGAAATCATTTGCACCATTGCGCCTTCGACCGCCATGCTAGCGCCGTCATAATTCCCGGTATTGCGGAAAATCATAAATATAATGAAGATGCCCAGCGTCGCAAAGCCCATATGCGAGATTGAGGAATAAGCAATCAGTTTTTTCATATCCTGCTGCACCAGTGCAACAAAACCGATATAGACCACAGCAACCAGCGACATCAAAATAATTAGCCAGTCGAGTGTCATGCTCGCATCGGGGGTGATCGGCAAAGAGAAACGCAAAAAGCCATAGCCACCGATCTTAAGCATGATCGCCGCCAGAATAACCGAGCCGCCCGTGGGCGCTTCGACGTGTGCATCTGGCAGCCATGTGTGCACCGGCCACATCGGCACTTTCACTGCAAACGCCAACAGGAATGAAAGGAAAATAAATATTTGCGGTTCTAACGCCAGCGGCAAGGCATGGTAATCTAGAATTTCAAAACTGCCGGATTTTGAATATAAATAAATCAGCGACACCAGCATCAGCACCGAACCGAGGAAGGTATACAGGAAAAATTTTATGGTCGCGTAAACTCGGTTCGGCCCACCCCAGACACCGATGATGATGAACATCGGGATCAGCATGGCTTCAAACATAATATAAAATAACGCGGCATCGAGTGCAGCGAAGGTACCGACCATGACGCCTTCGAGAAATAAAAATGCGGCCATGTATTGCGCGACGCGGTATTGAATGACCGTCCAGCCGGCGATCACAACCAGCACAGTGATAAATGTGGTCAGCAAAATTAAGGGCATGGAAATGCCGTCCACACCAAGATGATAGTTAATATTTAATGCGCTGATCCACGGATGCATTTCTTCAAATTGCATCGCGGCAGTCGAGGTGTCAAAACCCGTCCACAACGGAATGCTGAGTGCAAAGGTAATTGCTGAAATAATCAACGCCAGACGGCGCGCGTTTGCGGGCGACTTATCACCCACGCCCAGCACGACGACACCGCCAACAATCGGCAACCAGACCAGCAAAGTTAAAAGTGGCCAATCAGTCATTGTGCTCGTTCCTTATTATTGTTAGACGCGCCATACAAACCAGCCCAGTAAAATAATCAAGCCAATAATCATGGCAAAAGTGTAATGATAGAGATAGCCGCTCTGAACATGGCGAACAACGCCTGCCACCCAACCGATAACTTTTGCCGAGCCGTTAACAACCAGACCATCGATCAACACTCGGTCGCCCCCGCTCCAGAGTGCCTGACCAATTCCACGCGCGCCTTTTGCAAACACCGCCTGATTGAAATCGTCTAACCAGTATTTGTTCAGCAACAACTTGTGCAGCCATGAAAATTTTTCGGCGGCCCAGTCGGCAATTTCAGGCTTGCGCAGATAAATAAACCATGCAGAGAACAATCCACCCATCGCAAGGAAGAAAGGCGGCTGTGTTACGCCATGCAGAATAAATTGAAACGCGCCATGAAAATGCTCACGCACATCATGCAAACTATCGTGAATCTGATCGACATGGATCGCACCTTTAAAGAAATCACCGACGACAATAGGATCAATCAGGAAACCGGCCAGAACAGAAGGAATGGCTAACGCAATCAAGGGGCCGGTCACGACCCAGGGTGTTTCATGCAGATGCTCGCGGGTGTGTTCATCCATGCGTTCCTTGCCGTGGAAAACCAGAAAGAACATGCGGAAGCTGTAAAAGGCCGTGACAAAAACGCCGCTTAATACTGCCCAGTAAGCCAGTGTCGAACCGGGAATTGTTGAGTGATGCACCGCTTCAATAATCGAATCCTTGGAGAAAAATCCAGCAAAACCTGGAAAGCCAATTAGCGCTAAGGAGCCGATCAGAGAAGTGATATAAGTGATCGGCATGTATTTTTTCAGGCCCCCCATTTTGCGAATATCCTGCTCGTGGTGCATGGCAATAATGACTGACCCGGCTGCCAGGAATAACAGTGCTTTAAAGAATGCATGGGTCATCAAATGGAACACGCCAGCCGCGTAAGCGGATGCACCGAGTGCAACAGTCATGTAACCCAGTTGCGATAAAGTTGAATAGGCCACGACGCGTTTAATATCATTCTGTACGATGCCAACCAGCCCCATGAGGAACGCAGTCAGCGCGCCGATCACCATAACAAAGCTCAAAGCTGTGGTGCTCAATTCAAACAAAGGCGACATCCGCGCAACCATAAAAATACCTGCCGTCACCATCGTCGCCGCATGAATCAATGCGGAAATGGGTGTCGGGCCTTCCATCGAATCTGGCAGCCAGACATGCAGCGGCATTTGCGCCGACTTGCCCATCGCGCCGATAAATAACAGGATGCAGATAACCGTCATCACCGACCAGGACGTATTGGGGAAAATACTCATGGTTTCATTTTGCAGTGACGGGGCTTTCGCGAACACTTCGGCATAATCCATGCTGCCGGTGTACATGAGTACGGCGGCGATACCTAACAGAAAACCGAAGTCCCCTACCCGGTTAACCAGAAAAGCTTTCAGGTTGGCAAAAATCGCGGTAGGTTTTTTCCACCAGAAACCGATCAGCAGATACGACACCAGGCCTACCGCTTCCCAGCCAAAAAACAACTGCAAAAAGTTGTTGGCCATCACCAGCATCAACATGGAAAAAGTGAACAGGGCGATGTAACTGAAAAAACGCTGGTAGCCGGGATCATCGTGCATATAGCCGATGGTGTAGATATGCACCATCAGGGAAACAAAAGTGACGACGACCATCATCAGCGCAGTCAGGTTATCGACCAGGAAACCCACCTCGAATTTAATGCCACCACTTTCCAGCCAGGTATACACCGAGTGGTTGATCGCTTCAGCACCATCAATTGCAACTACTTTGAAAACATACGCGGAGAGGAAAAAGGCGATCGCCACGCCCAGGATGGTGACGGTATGCGCACCGGCACGGCCAATTATTTTGCCGAACAATCCGGCGATGATTGCGCCGAGCAAAGGTGCCAGAGGAATTGCGAGTAACAAAGATTCCATTTTCAGCCCTTCAACTCGTCAAGATCCTGGACATTGATTGTCTGGCGGTTACGGAACAATGCGACCAGAATCGCCAAACCAATCGCCGCTTCAGCCGCTGCGACAGTCAATATAAAAAACACAAATACCTGCCCGGCAAGATCGCTGCGGTAATGTGAAAAGGCAATAAAATTCATGTTCACCGAGAGCAGCATCAGTTCAATTGACATCAGCACGACAATGAGGTTTTTTCGATTCAGAAAAATGCCGGCGACACTGAGTGAAAACAAAATCGCGCCGAGTATCAAAAAATGTGTCAGAGGAATCATGGTCTTTATTTCTTTTCTGATTTCATTTTTACCAGACGCACGCGGTCATTACGTTTCACACGTATCTGGTCAGAGGGCCTTTGATGTTTTGTTCCTGCTCTACGGCGGTGGGTCAAAGATATCGCGGCAATCATCGCCACCAGCAAAATGGCCGCCGCAATTTCAAAGGCGTAAACATAATCTGTATACAACACATTGCCCAGGGCTTTGGTGTTGCTGACTTCCAGCGGTGAAGGCGCCGGCGGATCGATCCTGAATGTTTTTGCACCCACCACGATCAGCATTTCAACCACCATCACGACGGCAACCAGAATACCCAGTGGCAACAAGCGCATGAATCCTTCACGCATTTTAGCGACGTTGATATCCAGCATCATGACCACAAACAGGAACAGCACCATGACCGCGCCGACATAAACCAGCACCAGCACGATGCCTAAAAACTCGGCTTCCATTAACAGCCATAACGCAGCTGCAGTAAAAAATGTCAGCACCAAAAACAGGGCGGCATGTACCGGGTTACGCACAGTAATGACACCCACAGCAGCCAGCACCATGGCCGTTCCGAAAAAGTAAAAAATAATTGGCTGTAGTGTCATTAACGTTTACCGGTAAGGTGCATCAGCCGCACGATCTGCGGCAATTTGTTTTTCATATTTGTCACCGACCGCAAGCAGCATGTCCTTGGTCATGATCTGTTGCCCCCGTTCCTCAAAGTGATATTCAAAAATGCGGGTTTCGACAATCGCGTCCACCGGGCAGGCTTCTTCGCAGAATCCGCAGTAAATGCATTTAAAAAGATCAATATCATAACGGGTGGTGCGGCGGGTACCATCTGCGCGTTCTTCAGATTCGATCGTAATTGCCAGCGCAGGACAAACGGCTTCGCAAAGTTTGCAGGCAATACAGCGTTCTTCACCGTTCGGGTAACGACGCTGTGCATGCAGACCACGAAATCGCGGAGACATCGGCGTTTTTTCTTCAGGATATTGAACCGTAATTTTTGGCTTGAAAAAATGCCGACCGGTCACACTCATACCTTTGAGCAACTCAAACAAGGTGAAACTTTTAATGAAATGAGTAATCGCTTTCATAACTACAACCAGGGTTTCCAGCCAAGCGCAATGGCGACGCCTTCACCTAACAACCAGACAAGCGTGACCGGGATCAATACTTTCCAGCCTAGACGCATGATCTGATCGTAGCGATAGCGTGGGAAAGTGGCGCGAAACCATAAGAAAAGCACCAGGAAAATGGATATCTTGAAGAAAAACCAGTGCATGCCATTATTCAGCAAGCTACCGACGATCGGCGTGTCAATTATGCCCTGACTCAGGTGGCCATCAAAAGGCGACATCCAACCGCCGAGAAATAAAACGACTGTCAATGTCGAGATTAAAATAATATTGGCGTATTCAGCGAGGAAGAACAGGGCAAAACCCATACCTGAATATTCCACATGAAAACCAGCGACGATTTCCGATTCACCTTCGGCGACATCAAAAGGTGCGCGGTTGGTTTCGGCGACACCGGAAATAAAATACACCAGAAACAGACCAAACAAAGGCCATACGAACCACTGGAACAAACCACCGTGCTGCGCCTGTACGATATCACCCAGATTCAGGCTATTGGAAGTCATTAAAACACCCACCAACGCAAACCCCATCGCAATTTCATACGCCACAATCTGCGCCGCAGAACGCAGCGCACCCAACAAGGCATATTTGGAATTGGAAGCCCAGCCCGCAATGATGACGCCGTACACACCCAGCGATGTCAGCGCGAGAATATACAGTAGTCCGGCATTCACATTAGCCAACGTCTTATGGGCGTCAAAAGGAATCACTGCCCAGGCCGCCAATGCAGGCGCCAGCGTAATAATTGGTGCGACCATAAACAGAAACTTGCTGGAATTTGTCGGCACAACAAATTCCTTGGTCATCATTTTGAACAGATCAGCAAAGGGTTGCAGCCAGCCCTTTGGCCCAACCCGGTTCGGCCCGATGCGAATCTGCATGTAGCCGATAATTTTGCGCTCGGCAAAAGTGAGATAGGCCACTGCGATCATGAGCGGTAACACGATGATCACGATCTTGATCATTGTCCAGATAAAGATTCTCAGGCCTTCGGGCCACGCATTCCACCAGTTGATGAAAAAGTCGATCATGCCTTCTTCACCTCGACCTGCCCATAACAGCCACCCAAATCCGCGCTGGATTCTGTCGCGGCTGGAATATACACACAGCCATCGGCTAACGTGTCATCGATCATCAAAGGCATATTGATACCGCGCCCATCCTGTTCAACCTCGACTATCTCCTGTCCGCTCAAACCCAGACGCTCGATTTCCCGGCTATTGATGAAGACAGCATCAAGGCGACCATCTGCCGTTTTTTGCAAAGCTTCTGCACGACGTGTGACAGGATCGCTGCGATAATTATTGAGCGAAGAGACTCGCATCAATTTTCCTTTGCTCGCCTCAGGTAGCGTGTATCTGTCTGCTAGTGCCATGTTGTTATCGAAAGACAAGTCTGCAGGAAATTGCTGTTTCAATTCATCTCGGACTTCCTCGGCGGAAACATAATCAAATCCATCCAGCTCGGCCAGATTGCCCAGTACACGCAGGATTTTCCAGCCGGGGCGACTTTCTCCCGGTAATTTTGAACAGGCACGGAAACTCTGCCAGCGCCCTTCTATATTCACCAGTGTGCCGGAAATTTCATGACAGGCACCAATGGGCAGCATCACGTCCGCATAGTGCTTTATTGTCTCTGATGCGAATGAGGTTGCAGCAACCACAAATTCACTTGAAGACATGACCTGCAAAGCAGCAGCCGGGTTCCAGCAATCATATTCGGGTTCGACATTCCAGAGAAAATAAGCTTTCCTCGGTTCGGCCAGCATCGCCTGCGCATCCAGGCCACTTTGTTCTGCCGTCACGCCAGCCGCCTGACGATGCGGTACCGCACCAGCCAACCAGCCACCTGCAGCATTGGCGCCTTCAGCAACATAGCCTGGTTTGATATCACTATTTGCAGCAATTGTTGTCGCCAGCGCACGCAACACTGACGCGGCAGGATGAGCCGTTGCCATATTACCTAGCAGCAACATCGCCTGATCCGCTTTGAGCAATTTTTCAGCCATCGCCTCAACAGATGCATCTTTTTTCGCCGTAGCCATCACCTTTTTCAAGGGCGCGGGCACAGCAGCATTTTTCTTTTTCAGTATGACCTGAGCAATACCCGCCAGCGCATCGACCACGCCATCTGGATCAGTAACGACCTGCTCAGCCAGATCAAAAGTAAAGCCGTAATCTTTAGAATCGATCGCCATAACCGCAGCGCCTTTCAGGGCTGCCTTGCGCAGGCGGTGGGCTAGAATTGGCTGGTCTTTGCGTAGATTTGAACCGACCAGCAAGACCGCATCCATGTTTTCAAGCGACTCGATTGAATTGCCCAGCCAGGGAAATAACGGCGCATTTTCCTGATCGGAAAAGTCTGCCTGGCGCAGACGATGGTCGATTGAATGAATGCCCAGCCCACGTAAATATTTCTGCGCCAGATAAAGCTCTTCCAACGTTGAATTCGCAGATAGTAAAGCGCCAACATCTTTAGGCTTCTGCTTCTTTAATTTCTCATTGACGTATTGCAGCGCTTCTTCCCAACCACATTCCTGCCAGTCATCACCATGTTTGATCATGGGCGACAGCAAGCGATCATCTGCCTCTAAACCCTGGTATGCGAAACGGTCGCGGTCTGACAACCAGGTTTCATTGATTTCTTCATTGTCGCGCGGCACAACCCGAACTACTTTGCCGTGTCGTGTATGCACGGAAATATTCGAACCCACGCAGTCATGCGCTGCAATGCTGCTGTATTGGGTCAACTCCCAGGGGCGACCATAAAAACGCGATGGTTTGGCTGTCAATGCGCCGACTGGACACAGGTCGATGATGTTTCCAGAGAGTTCTGAGTCGATGGTTTTTTCGATATAGGTACCGATCTCCATAAACTCACCACGCCCGGTTGCACCCATCTCACGCAGACCAGCAATTTCCTCACCAAAACGCACACATCGGGTACAGTGAATACAGCGGGTCATATCGGTCGCAATCAGCGGGCCGATGTCCTTATCTTTCACCACCCGCTTGGCTTCAGTGTATTGCGACACGTCATCGCCGTATTCCATAGCGACATCCTGTAGCTCACATTCACCGCCCTGATCACAGACCGGGCAATCCAGCGGGTGGTTGATCAGCAAAAATTCCATGGTGCTTTTCTGGGCTGCGATGGCCAGCTCAGACTGTGTGTGGATGACCATGCCCTCAGCGACGGGTGTCGCACAGGCAGGCAATGGCTTCGGTGCTTTTTCAACTTCCACCATGCACATGCGGCAGTTGGCCGCGACCGATAGTTTTTTGTGGTAACAGAAACGCGGAATATGGATACCGTTGGCATCCGCCGCTTCAATCAACATACTGCCCGGAGCCGCCTGAATCTCAACGCCATCAATCTTGAATGTAACCAGATCCTGAGCCATTACGCCGCCACATCCTTATTTTTTTGTTCGAGGATGCTGTAGCCATGTTCGATGTAATGTTCAAATTCATGGCGGAAATGCTTAACGAAACTGCGCACCGGCATCGCCGCCGCATCGCCCAGCGCGCAAATGGTGCGGCCCTCAATTTTACTGGCGACATCATCCAGCCGATCCAGATCTTCCGGCTTGCCCTTACCTTCGACAATGCGGGTGAGCATGCGATACAACCAACCAGTACCTTCGCGGCAAGGCGTGCACTGGCCGCAGGATTCGGAAAAATAAAATCGCGAAATTCGCTGTAACACCTTGACCATATCGGCCGTGTCGTCCATCACAATCACTGCGCCTGAACCCAGCATAGAGCCAGCTTTTGTAATGGAATCGTAATCCATATTGGCTTCCAGCATGACATCGCCAGGCACAACCGGTACCGACGAACCACCCGGAATCACTGCCTTCAATGTCCGCCCGGGAAGCATTCCGCCGGCCAGTTCGAGTAATTCAGAAAAAGGCGTACCCATTGGAATTTCGAAATTGCCGGGGTTGGCAACCTGTCCCGACACGGAAAATAATTTCTCGCCGCCGGCTTTCTCAACGCCCAGATCAGAAAACCACTGACCGCCTTTGCGCATGATCACCGGGATGGAGCTGAGTGATTCGGTGTTGTTGATGGTGGTGGGTTTGCCATACAAACCAAAGTTGGCCGGGAACGGTGGCTTGAATCTTGGCTGGCCTTTTTTACCTTCCAGCGATTCCAGCAACGCAGTTTCCTCGCCGCAAATATAAGCGCCCGCGCCGAGGCTGCTGTACAGATCAAAATCGACGCCTGAGCCGAGAATATCTTTTCCCAGCAAACCAGCTTCGTAGGCTTCTTTGAGCGCTTGCTCAAAACGCTCAAAAGGCTCATCCAGAAATTCGCCACGCAAGTAGTTATAGCCAACGGTTGCGCCGATTGAATAACCGGCGATCGCCATCCCCTCAACCAGCGCATGCGGATTAAAGCGCAGAATATCCCGATCCTTGCAGGTACCCGGTTCGGATTCGTCGCTGTTACAGACGATGTATTTTTGTACGGGTGCCGTGCGCGGCATGAAGCTCCATTTCAGTCCTGTTGGAAAGCCGGCTCCACCGCGCCCACGCAGATTGGATTTCTTGATTTCCTCGATCACATCTTCAGGCGAAATTTTTTCTGTGAGGATTTTTTTCCAGGCTTCATAACCACCGACCTTGAGGTAGTTCTCGTAGCTATACGGCTCATCCTTAAACTGCAAGGTTTCAAAACAGATCTGGTTTGTCATTTCTTTTTCTCCAGTCCGTCCAGAATTTTATCCACCTTTTCAACAGTCAGATTTTCATGGTAAACATGGTCCACCTGCATCATCGGTGCACCGCAACAGGCAGCCAGACATTCTTCTTCTTTCTTGAGGAAAAACTTTCCATCCGCTGTTGATTCACCCAGCTTGATACCCAGTTTTTTCTCCAGATGCTCAACAATTTCACCAGACCCTCGCAGCATGCAGGAGACATTTGTACAGACAGAAATCTCATGTTTGCCAACGGGTTGCAGGTTAAACATCGAGTAAAAACTAGCCACCTCGTAAACAGCGATTTCTGACACGCCGATATAATCAGCGACTGCATCCATCATTTCTGTACTGAGATAATGCTGCTCATCATGATGCTGCACAGAACGCAGCGCCGCCAATAAGGCAGACTGGCGCTGGTCGTCTGGATACTTTTGCAGCCAGAGGTCAATTTCAGATTTTATTTCCGCCGACAACAAATCTGACTTTCTGTTTAAATTACTTGCAGGCATCAGCGGTCGATCTCCCCGAAGACAATATCCTGGGTGCCGATCACAGCCACCACGTCGGCCAGCATGTGGCCGCGTGTCATTTCATCCAGACCTGATAGATGGGCAAAACCCGGAGCGCGAATTTTCAGGCGATAAGGTTTGTTGGCGCCATCAGAGATGATATAGACACCGAACTCGCCTTTTGGGTGTTCAATGGCAGCGTAGGCTTCACCTTCCGGCACACAATAACCTTCGGTAAATAGTTTGAAGTGATGAATCAACGATTCCATATCCGCCTTCATCTCTTCACGATCCGGTGGCGTCAATTTGTGATCATCGAGCATCACCGGGCCGGGATTTTTCCGTAGCCAGTCGATGCACTGCTTGATGATACGATTGGACTGGCGAAATTCTTCAATCCGCACAAGGTAGCGATCATAGCTATCACCGTTCACGCCAACTGGAATATCAAAATCCAGCTGATCGTAAACTTCATAGGGCTGCTTCTTGCGTAGGTCCCACTCGACGCCTGAACCACGCAGCATCGGGCCGGTAAAACCCATTTGCATGGCGCGCTCCGGCGAAACGACACCAATACCAACCAGCCGCTGTTTCCAGATCCGGTTGTCGGTGAGCAGGGTTTCGTAGTCATCGACATAGCCGGGGAAGCGATTGGTGAAGTCTTCCAGAAAGTCGAGCAGGCTACCTTCGCGCACTTCATTCAGTCGATCGATTTCCTTTTTGCTGCGCCACTTCGTGACCTCATATTTGGGCATGGTGTCAGGCAGGTCGCGGTAAACACCTCCAGGGCGATAATAGGTCGCATGCAGACGCGCGCCAGACACGGCTTCGTAAGCGTCCATCAAATCTTCGCGCTCGCGGAAAGCGTACAGGAACATGGTCATCGCGCCCACGTCCAGGCCGTGCGATCCGATCCACAGCAGGTGGTTGAGAATGCGGGTGATTTCGTCGAACATGGTGCGGATGTACTGCGCCCTGATCGGCGGCTCGACACCCAGCAGTTTTTCGATCGCCAGCACATAGCCATGCTCGTTGCTCATCATGGAAACGTAATCAAGGCGATCCATGTAGCCGATGCTCTGGTTATAAGGTTTGCTTTCCGCCAGTTTTTCGGTGCCGCGATGCAGCAGGCCAATATGCGGGTCAGCGCGCTGGATCACCTCACCGTCCATTTCCAGCACGAGGCGCAGCACGCCATGCGCGGCAGGATGCTGCGGGCCAAAATTCATGGTGTAGTTGCGAATTTCAGGCATCGTTTTTCTCCTCTGCCTGCTCGCGGATCACGCGCGGCACCAGCACTCTTGGCTCGATGCTCACTGGCTGATAAATGACGCGTTTCTGTTCTGGGTCATAGCGCATCTCAACATTACCGATCAACGGGAAATCTTTCCGGAAAGGATGACCGACAAAGCCATAGTCGGTCAGCAGACGCCGCAAGTCCGGATGGCCCTTGAAGATGATGCCGAACAGATCAAAAGCCTCGCGCTCAAACCAGTTGGCGCCGTTCCAGACATCGACAACTGAATCCACCACCGGCAGATTATCGTCCGGACAAAATATTTTCACGCGCAGGCGCTGGTTATTCGCGATCGAGAGCAATTGATAGGCGACTGCAAATCGCGGCCCTTCATGCTTGTATTCACCCGGCGCATCATGAAAAGTAAACCGCCCTGACGCCTCGGGCTGAACGCCGCGGCTAAAACCTTCGCTGCTGGCTTCATCGGTCGCCCACTCGGTTGCACCATAGTGCAGATAATCCACGCCGGCAATATCGATTAATTCTTCGAACCCGAAGTCATCCCGCAATGACAGGCAGGTGGTTAGCATGTGCTCAGGCTTAACGACGATAGCCAACTCACCTAAAGCCAGTTCAATTTTTTCAATGGCCTCGGAAAATGTGGCTTGCAGGCGTTCGGATAATTGTTCTAATTCGCTCATGGAAACGCCAGACTAACGTGCGATCGTGTTGGTGCGATGGATTTTATTCTGCAGTTGCAGAATCCCGTAAAGCAAGGCTTCGGCCGTAGGTGGACAACCCGGCACGTAGACATCCACTGGCACGATGCGGTCACAACCACGTACCACAGAATAAGAATAGTGATAGTAACCACCACCGTTGGCGCAGGAACCCATTGAGATCACCCAGCGCGGCTCAGCCATCTGATCGTAGACCTTGCGTAGCGCAGGTGCCATTTTGTTGCATAAAGTACCAGCGACGATCATCACATCTGACTGGCGTGGACTCGGACGAAATAGAATGCCGAAGCGATCGAGGTCATAACGGGAAGCGCCCGCCTGCATCATTTCAACCGCGCAACAAGCCAAACCAAATGTCATCGGCCAGAGCGAACCAGTACGCGCCCAGTTGATAAGTTTGTCGGCACTGGTGGTCACAAAACCCTGGTTGAGTTTGCCTTCTATTCCCATTCCAGCGCTCCGTTCTTCCACTCATAAATAAAGCCAATCACCAGAATACCCAGAAAAACCGCCATGGCAATCAGACCGAACAACCCGATGGAATCGAGCACGATGGCCCAAGGGAAAAGAAACGCAATCTCGAGATCGAAAATGATGAACAGAATTGCAACCAGATAGTAGCGCACATCAAATTTCATGCGCGAATCTTCAAAGGCCTCAAAGCCGCATTCGTAGGGAGAATTCTTTGCCGCATCGGGCCTGTGGGGACCAATCATAATGCCCATGCTCAGCAGCATAACCCCGGCAACCACTCCGACCGAGATAAAAATCAGAATCGGGAGATATTGTTCTAGCATGTTCTCACTCCTGGCTGGTGGCTCAATTTCAACCACATTGGCGCCCAGTTCTCTTTATATTTTTTTCTGGTTACAAGCAATAAAGACTACCAGAGGCGGAAAAGAAATCACAGTGGCGAGTTACTTCCCACCAACAGCGGAAATAAAAATGCAGTAGCCCCTCTCTATATGCATGATTACCTTGATCTGCCTGTGCAATTCAATAAGTTATATCTTATTGCTCAAGGTTATTGTTGTTATTTTATCAGGGTGATTAAAATCAAATTTAATAACCCTCTTAAAAATTTGTATGGTGCCGATGGCCGGAGTCGAACCGGCACGGCTTTCGCCACTACCCCCTCAAGATAGCGTGTCTACCAATTCCACCACATCGGCAATAAAAATGCGAATTACTCTGGTATGTCAGCGGGATTCGCGCTTGCTGGTTCGGCAGGTGTTTCCGGGATATCCGCAGGGCTGGTTTCTACCGCTGCCGCGGGAGCATTAACCTCTACAGGAACATCCACAGCCTGCTCATCAGTGACTGACTGTTCTATAACTGATTTAAATTCGGTTGATGTAGCGGTGCGATGTGAAATCATATACGCCAACGCCAGGCAGTTAAGGAAAAACAAGGTGGCCAGAATCGCTGTTGTGCGACTCAGAAAATTCCCTGCGCCCTGTGCACCAAAAACAGTTCCAGAGGCACCACTACCAAATGCCGCGCCAGCATCAGCGCCCTTGCCCTGTTGCAACAAAATCAATGCAATCAGCGCGATGGCCAGTAGTACTTCAAATACCAACAAGATGTTATAAAACATGTATACCTCTTAAGCCCGGCGTGAGAATCAACTAACGACCGGCGCTACAAATACCCAGAAAATCTTCTGCCTTGAGTGACGCGCCACCAATCAGGCCACCGTCAATATCTGCTTCGGCAAAAAGCTCGGCTGCGTTGTCCGGCTTGACGCTGCCACCATAAAGAATCTGTACTTTTTCAGCAACGGCAGCGTCGTGGCCTGCAATTCGCTGGCGTATAAAAGCATGGACTTCCTGAGCCTGCTCACGGGTTGCCGTCATGCCTGTACCGATCGCCCAAACTGGCTCATAGGCAATCACACCATCGGCCAGCGCTGCTGCACCTTCGACCTCGATTACCGCGTCAAGCTGACGGGCCACGACTTTCTCAGTCACGCCCTGCTCACGTTCTTCAAGCGTCTCGCCGACACATAAAATGGGCGCCAGACCCTGCTGACGCGCTGCTGCAAATTTACGTGCAACAAATGCATCGTCTTCAGCATACAGCGAACGGCGTTCAGAGTGACCCACGATGACATAATAGCAGCCAAACTCTTTCAACATCGCAGCAGAAACTTCACCGGTATAGGCGCCGCTTTCCTGATCACTCACATTCTGCGCACCAAGCCTGACTGAAGAGCCAGCCAGTAATTGCTGTGCCTGTGCCAGATAAGGAAATGGCGGACAGACTGCTACCTCTGCAGAAACACCATCGAGTCCGGCCAGAACACCATTTATTAGTTTTTCAGTATCCTGAATGGATGCATTCAGTTTCCAGTTACCGGCCACCAGGGTTTTGCGCATAAGTCACTCCAGACACATTGATTCGGAAAGCCCGCTAGGATACTGGCGGGTTGGGCATAAATCAACTAAACAGACAGGTGTTTTTAGAACATGTGTGCACTCTTTAGACCATTATTAATTCGTCATTTTGATAAAACCCTTGAGCGACTTTACGAAAGTTAGTTAATAAAACAGCCAAATAAACTATGGGTAATCAACACCAGGAATTCCGATCTGTTCTGCTTGTTTCACCAACAGCTCCGGGTCGAAAGACCATAATTCAACGGGCCAACCCTTGTCCTTCCTATTTTGAACCGCAAGATAACGCCCATCTGGAGAAAGTTTTACCCAGCCAGATGCCTGGTTTTCTATTACAAATTGTTCTGTCACATCCATATCCCAGAAGCGTATCCTACCATCAATTGCTTTTGTGACAATTTGATCAAGCGCCGGTATAACCTGAGCTGATTCCAGTTGGTATGAAGTATTTATAAACGTCATTTTTTCATTCTCCCAGTCCCAGATATAAACTACCCCACGAAATTCCAGGACGGCATAAACCAGAGGCGTACCAGGAGAAAATCTGGCGATCTGAAAACTTTCACGCGCTGGCAGCTCATCTGTTTGCGCAATCACCTTCCTTTTAGCTAGATTAAATACACTCAATCTGTGATCGCCTCCTGTAATGATCATGTGCTTGAGGTCTGATGAAAACGAGTCTTTATCCATCATGCCTGATCCGATTTTTCCAGGTAAAGTTTTTATCTCATTTCCTTTGAGATCGAGCAGACGTATATTCTTATCAGTTTGGATCAGCAAATAGTGATGGTCAGTTGTATCAACCAGATAAGGTTTCCAGGTATTCTTGTAAACTGACCCTTTTGCAAATTTCACGTTAAGGGTGGCAATATGATTTGCTTTAAGATCCCAGATTTTTATCGTGTCTAAATCTGACGTAATAACTCGTCTCCCAGTCAATGAAAATGTGACTGACAAAATATTATTTTCATGAGCTTTAAAATCAACCTCAGCACCATCATCTAGCATGCTGATTTTCAGGTTTTTATTATTCACTGCCGCGACCATTTTTTGATCAGCAGAAACGGCAACTGAATTAATCATACCTTGTGTAAAATAGCCTTCTGCTGAGTATTGACTTTTGCCATCGTAATCCATGATATTAACTGCAGGGTAGCTTGTCGCAATAATACGATTGTAATTCGGATAAAAATGGATCGTCTTTGCGCTTTTTTTAGGCTGAACTATCGAAGTCACTGGAAACGATTCCAAATCCCAAACTTTTATCTTGCCATCTCGGGCTGTCGATAATAATCGGTTACCATTACGTGTAAATTCAACACTGCGAGCTGTATCAGTATGCCCCCGAAGCGTGACAATTTTATTGTCATACTCAGTCAGCTCTTTTTTCTTGTTCGACTTCAAATTCCATATCGCAATATCGCCATTGGAATATGAAACCGCAAGATATTGCTTGTCAGGAGAAAAACTCGACGAAGTAATCAGTTCATTTTGCTTTGGAAAAGTCGCAATAATATTTCCTTTATAATTCCAAACCCCGAAGGTTCGTTTCTGACCATAGGCCGCAATCAATTTGTGATCATAAGAATAGGAAACATCTAACGTAACACCGGGATCACCTTCAACGAAGGTCCAGGGTTTAATTCTTTTCTGCGTTTTGTCGCGTGCCACAAGCACTGCAGAATCATAAGGAACAGCTAGTATTTTATTTTCATTTAATCTAAATGTTCCCTTGAGCTGATTGAGAATTTCGAAAGAAACTTTATCTTCAGCAAAAAGGCTTCCATCAAGATTCCAGACTGAAGCTGTTTTATTTGCATACGCTGTTGTTGCGAAATATTTTCCCTCTTCCGAAAAACTCTTAAACTGACCGCTGACTTTTCCTAACCGTTTACCTTTCAGATCGAGAATATGAATCTCACTTTGACTTACGCCCGGTGGGTATGTAATCACAGCAATATGTTTACCATCTGGTGAAAGATGTGCTGCAGTAAAATCAATGTCAGTATCAATATCCTGATAGAATGGAGGTCTGTAGTGTTTACCCCGGTAGAAAAAAGTATTTTCTCCGTATTGGCTGCGGAGCATCAGATTTTTAGCTGTTGAATTTGATGGATTTAGTTTCCATGCGGCCGCCGCATATCGAAAACCTAGCGTAGGATCATGATCATTATCCAACGCCAGTACTGCCTGTGAACTCAATGCGCTGGATCTGGCACGATTGGTCTCGTCAACTGCCACGTTACGCTGCATCCATGCAAAAATAGCCAGGCCGATGGCTACTAAAAGTCCTGCGATAATCCCACTTAATAAGTGTCGCTGCCGCTTATTGGATATTTGTCTACTTGCAGTAATAAAATGACTTTGTAATAACGTTGGATCAAGTGACTTATCCGGCGCAATAGTGAGCCATTGCTCCGCACTTTCCAGATCTTTGCCTCGCAGCAAGCGACTAGCATCGCGGTCATGTCGATCCCATTCAGTAGCACGCACCGTTAGCCGGGTGTGATCACTGACCCAGTCAAGATCCGTATCCAGTGCTTCCAATAAATTCTGCAATGAAGATTCGAGACTGTCTTCATCCATTCTCAACCAGTTGATTTTGTGAATACCTTCGTGTAAATCAGCAGAATTAATTTCTCTCAACAGGACAGGTATCAAGCGCTTGTTTTGCTCAATTGCGTGGTTCACTTCAAGCTGACAAATCTCTGAGGAAATAGAATCTGGCGAGAGCACAAAAATAAACGCATTGGTGTAATCTATCGCAGAATATACTTCTTCCAGCCATTCAGCTGTAGGCGGAATACCCTGCCAATCAACCCATGCTTCACGTTTTTGATTGGCCAGCGCATCGAAAAGTTTTTTTACAAATCCCTGATCTTTACGTGAGTAGGATATGAAAATGTCACTCACAATTATGATCCCAATAGTTCATCTTTATGGTCAGGACAGTGATATTTGATCGTAATTTAATACTTCAGGTTTTTTCATGGCTTTATTGGTAAGTCTAGCACTGCTCATCGTATCTATCTTTTACAGTCAGGACATCTCTACTATAAGGAGAATTAAGAGTTAGTCTGATTGATACTGACATACCCCCAGACAATTAATAATTCTTCACCCAGATACAGCAGTGGTATTTGGCTCCGCCGCCACGGTGGTACACCCCATTCCTGTAAAAGTTTTTTCAGTTGTCGATGCTGTTTTTTTTCAGGACTGTAAATTTTTTCTCCGCCCCTGCGAAAACGAACAACCAGTTTATCCTTTTCACTCAAGTTTTGATGTTGGGCAAGCAAACTCCAGGGTTCGAGATAAATTCCAAGCGCGGGAATTTTGAACGGTTGGTTAAGTAGCCATTCATATTCTTTTTCATTGATAAAAGATTCTTGTCTTGGCAATTGATAAAGCCTGTCTCGATAGCGATGGATTATTTTTTTTCCAAGCAGCAGTTCCGGCTCAGCATCCCAGCTTGAATCGATTAGTTCCTCCATCAAGCTGTCAAGTTGATTGGCGGTTGGGTTGATATCCTCTCCACCAAGGTACCTTAGCCAGTAGCGTAAACAATTTTTTTGTCGTTGTTCAGTTAAGGTTTTCAAACGCGGAATAAATAAAGCGCCATCTGGCTCAGCAATCTGTTTTAAATCCTGCTCTGCCAGGTCTTTTGACAAACGTAGATTGTCCGACTGATGCTGTGCTGAACGCGCCATGCCTGAGACGGCTTCTGGCCAGCGAGTTTTGAGTTCCGGGATGATTTTATGGCGCAGGTAATTGCGCTCATGTTGTGTATCAAGATTGGATGGGTCTTCGATAAAAGACAGTTTTTGTTGCAGCACATACTCACGCAGTATTTTGCGGCTGACAGACAAAAGCGGACGAAAATGCCAGCCACGGCCAAATGGTTTTGATACGGGCATGCCAGCCAGCCCCGCAGAACCCGCCCCTTTAATCAAATGCAGCAAAATTGTTTCAGCCTGGTCATCCTGGTGGTGTGCAGTTAACAGCGCTGTATCTGCCTGCACATATTTTTGCAGGGCTGCATAGCGCGCCTGACGTGCCGCCGCTTCAAGACTTTTGCCATGGCGATCGACAGTTACTTTTACAATTTCCAGAGGAATCTTAAATTTTTGACAAAATGACTCGCATTGCCTGGTCCACAGATCGGCGTCTGCCATCAGGCCATGATGGATATGCACAGCGAGTAGTGATTGTGGTAACTGATCCTGCAGTTGACTCAGGCTATGTATTAAGGCGACAGAATCAAGTCCACCGCTTAAAGCGATAATATATTTGCGTACCGGAGGTAACCGCTGAAGAGTTGCAAGAATTTCAAAAGGATCTTCAGCCTGCAAAATGGCCGTAACCCATCAACCGTTGATAGCGACGTTCCAGCAATTCATTTTGCGGAAAATGACCGATTTTTTTCAGCGCAGCGTCCAGCGCGTTGGCGAGATTCTGGCTGGTTTCTTCAAAGCCACGGTGTGCGCCGCCGAGTGGTTCAGGAATTATTTCATCGATCAGACCCA
Organism: Thiotrichales bacterium; assembly: GCA_012961935.1. GTDB lineage: Bacteria > Pseudomonadota > Gammaproteobacteria > CAZUMV01 > CAZUMV01 > UWMA-0217. The sequence goes on from DTYI01000283.1 coordinate 20,717, forward strand.
ATTCCTTGAGCCGCGATGAGGTGATCCCCATGGCCGCCGCCGCATCGGCCGCTTTCTCTGCACTTTTCCATAAGATGGATGCACAACCCTCCGGTGAAATAACTGAATAGGTGCTGTATTCCAGCATCATGACATGATCACCGACGCCAATCGCCAGTGCACCACCAGAACCACCCTCACCGATCACCGTGCAGATGATCGGCACGCTAAAACGTGCCATCTCGCGCAGGTTGCGGGCAATGGCCTCGCTTTGATTACGCTCTTCCGCGCCGACGCCCGGATAGGCGCCTGGCGTGTCGATAAACGTCAATATTGGCAACCTGAAACGTTCGGCCAGCTGCATCAAGCGTAAGGCTTTGCGATAGCCTTCCGGCCTCGGCATGCCAAAGTTACGCCTCACTTTTTCAGTGGTATCCCGACCCTTCTGGTGGCCGATAATCACAACAGGTTGATTATTGAAACGCCCGATGCCACCAATAATCGCTGCATCATCCGCATAGGCGCGGTCGCCATGTAACTCCTGAAAATCGGTAATCAACTGATCGATATAATCCTGGGTGTAGGGCCGTTTGGGATGCCGAGCCAGTTGTGAAACCTGCCAGGGTGTTAGCTTGGAGAAGATCGATTTTGTCAGGCTCCGGGTTTTTTCCTCAAGTTTTTCGACTTCCTCTGCAATGTTAACGCCACCCTCATCACCCGCAAATCGCAGTTCATTGATTTTGGCTTCGAGCTCAGCAATCGGTTGTTCAAAATCCAGGAAATCAGGATTCATTTTTTATGTCCGTCAACGCTTAAACAAGATGCCTGCATGATAACGGATTTGCTTTCAGGTATCACGGGTAAAATTCATTTCTCTACCCGTCTACCCGGAAATTTAATCAAGACAATGATTAACAAAAACAAAGCCAGTGTCACGACCAGCAAAATAGTAATCGCCTCCTTCCACAAACCTCGCAGATACTGTTTTTCATAAGTTGCATGGGGCAGATTGACCAGACGCCAATCCGTACCGGGTATGTCTTCGTAGACTTTTATTCGACTCTGCTCAGCTTTACTCAGACGAATTTCACGCGTGATCTTGTCACGCACGCCCTCGCTGGTGACTTCGATCAAGGCGGGGTCGGACTGCCTCAGCAGCATCAAATTCTGCCCCGGCAATTCATGTGTTTTTAGAATATCGTTGATTTCTTTCAGGTAGAAACTGACAAAAAATATACGCGCGGCGCCTCCATTTGAAAACAGGGGTGCCATAATATCGTAGTGGTAGTGAAAAGGTTGTGGGTGAATAAAAACCGCATTCTGCAATTTATTTTTGTCCGTTTTTATGTTTCTGGCAAAATTACTCAGATCAAGTCTACAGGCATCACCAATTTCCAGATCAAGATCCATCAAAACAGGAACTGCATTCGCGTCAGTGATCGTATAAGCAAAAAAATCCGGGAAACGTTGCTGTAATCTGCCCTTTATATCATTGACAGTTTTTTCATCAGCCGGGAATTTATTCAGCTGCAAAAAAAGCCTTGCATACTCATCAGAGAACAGGCGCACATGCCGGTGCTTATCCAGTAATTGCAGGTTAATCGCGTAGGCGGCGCCGTGAACGGACGCTTTCTGAATAAGATTACTGTGCGATTTGAAGTCTTCCTCGCGCTGCTTGCTGTAGATGATCAAAATAATCGCCGTGATCAGGATAAACAGCGCAGCAATCAAAAAAACTTCCAGCCTCTTTAACATCTTCGCCTCTTCCTTTTTTCTTTGCTGTTCTAATAAAAGTTATAGCAGATTTTTTCTGGAGCACATGTTTTTAAAGAAAAAATTTATTGATAAAACACGGTGACATTTTCATCACCCGCAAGTTTTCTCAAACGTGATAAGCATTCATCTGTCGGCATGACTTGCCACTGCTCACCAAATTTTAGATCGGCTTTCGCCTTGCCGTTTATGTAATGAACAACAACTGGACAGCTTCCATTTTTGTACGGTTCAAGTGACTCTGCGAGATGCTGGATAATACCGTTCTGAGCGTTTTTTCTGTCCAGAGAAATAGCCAGGTAGCGCGCATATTTTGCCCGCGCCTGTTCGATGCTGAAAACTTCTTTTGCACGCAGACGAAACTGGCCGCTAAAATCATCAAAGCCTAAAGCACCGCTTATCACCAGAATGTGATCTTTGACCAGCAAGTTCGCATACTGTTCAAATTCCTTACCAAATAGCGACACTTCAATGCGGCCTGAGCGATCATCCAATGTGACAAATGCCATGCGCCCACGGCGGCCATTACGGGTACGGATTGCAACCACCAGCCCTGCGACAACGACTTCGCGCTCATTCCGCCTCCCGCGCCCGCTTCCTGCTTCAGGTGCTGCCGCCTCATTCAGTACGCTGATCCGGCTACTGGCAAAATGTTTTATCTCAGGGAGAAAGCGCAGGATAGGATGGCCGGTGAGATATAAACCGAGCGTTTCTTTTTCCGCGCGGAGTTTTCTCTCTTCAGACCATTCCGGAATTTCTGGCATGGGTTCATCTTCAACCACAGCGGCCGCGCCGCCGAACAAATCATCCTGCCCGGCGTCAGCGTCGCGTTGGTGCTGCTCTGCACGCTGCATAGATTCGGGCAACCACTCCAGCAAACTGGCGCGCGTTGCGTTGAGGCAGTCCATCGCACCTGCCTGGATCAACGCCTCCAGTACGCGGCGATTAGTTTTCTGTGTGTCAATGCGGCGGCACAAATCATCCAGCGATGTAAACGGACCATTGCGCTCACGTTCAGCCAGTAGATTCTCAATCGCACCTTCGCCCACGCCTTTGATCGCACCCAGTCCGTAGAGCACCTGCTTTTCATCCAGATTGGCAAAACGTAACTGTGATTGATTGACGCTGGGCACCAGCACCTCAAGTCCCAGGTCGCGGCATTCGTCAATCAATCCGACAATTTTGTCGGTGTTGTCCATATCGGCAGACAGTACAGAAGCCATAAAAGCTGCTGGAAAATGTGCCTTGAGCCAGGCAGTCTGGTAGGACAAAAGCGCGTAGGCCGCAGAGTGTGATTTGTTAAATCCATATCCGGCAAATTTTTCCATCAGGTCGAAAATATGGGTGGCCACGTTTTCCTTGACGCCCCGTTCGACTGCACCCTGCACAAAAATTTCGCGTTGCTTGGCCATTTCTGATGCTTTCTTTTTGCCCATGGCGCGCCGCAAAAGATCCGCACCTCCCAGTGTGTAACCCGCCAGCACCTGTGCGATCTGCATCACCTGCTCCTGGTACAGGATGACGCCATAGGTCGGCTTGAGAATCGGTTCCAGATCAGGGTGCGGATACACGACCTGCGCCCGGCCATGTTTGCGGTTGATGAAATCATCCACCATGCCAGATTGCAGCGGCCCTGGACGATACAGCGCTACCAGCGCAATAATGTCTTCAAAATCATCTGGTTGCATGCGCTTTATCAACTCTTTCATGCCCCGCGACTCAAGCTGAAAAACTGCAGTTGTCTGGTGACGCTTGAGCAAGTCGTAGGCTTTAGGGTCATCCAGCGGGATAGAAAGAATTTCCAGCAATGGTGTCATCGGTTCCATTTGCCGGTTTACCGCTTTGACCGCCCAGTCGATAATCGTCAGGGTGCGCAGTCCCAGAAAGTCAAACTTGACCAGCCCGATTGCTTCGACGTCGTCCTTGTCAAACTGGGTAACCAGATTATGCCCGCCCGCCTCGCAATAAAGCGGTGAGAAATCCGTAAGCTTAGTGGGTGCAATGACCACACCACCGGCATGTTTGCCTGCATTGCGAGACAAACCTTCAAGCTTTTTGGCCAGGTCGATAATTGCCTGAACTTCTTCTTCAGTTTCGTAGGCCTTTTTTAATTCCTCTTCCTGCTCCAGCGCTTTATCCAAAGTGATGCCGATTTCGAACGGAATCATTTTCGCAATGCGGTCAACAAAACCATAAGGCTGGGCCAGTACACGACCGACATCCCGCACCACCGCTTTGGCTGCCATCGAACCGTAGGTGATGATCTGTGAGACTTTTTCGCGACCATAATGTTGCGCCACATAATCAATGACGCGGTCACGATTTTCCATACAGAAATCAATATCAAAATCCGGCATGGAAACCCGCTCAGGATTCAAGAATCGCTCAAACAGTAATTCGTATTGCAGCGGATCAAGATCAGTAATACCTAACGAATAGGCGACCAGTGAACCTGCGCCGGAACCCCTGCCCGGCCCGACCGGAATATCATTTTCTTTCGCCCAGCGAATGAAGTCGGCCACAATCAGAAAGTAGCCGGGAAAACCCATCTGCAATATCACATCCAGCTCGGTTTTCAGGCGCTCATCATAGGGTTTGCATTTCTCCTCACGCTCGTCATCAGAGAAGATAACTGCGAGACGTTTTTCAAGCCCCTCCTCTGCCTGGGTAGTAAAATAACTTTCCTCAGTCATGCCTTCCGGTATCGGAAATTCCGGTAAGACTGACTTACCCAGCTCAAGCGTGAGATTGCAACGTTTGGCAATTTCTACAGTATTTTCGATCGCCTCGGGAATATCCGAAAATAATTCAACCATCTCTTCAGCTGATTTGAGGTACTGCGCCTCACTGTAGTGTTTGGGCCGGCGCGGATCATTCAGCGTGCGGCCATCGTGAATGCAAACCCGTGCTTCATGCGCTTCAAAATCCTCGCTGTGAATAAAGTGCACATCGTTGGTCGCGACCACAGGAATTTGATGCTTCACCGCCAGCTCGATGGCCTGTTCGATATGGCTGTTTTCGTTCGCCCTGCCCGTGCGCTGTAATTCAAGATAAAAACGATCGGAGAAATGTTTTTGCCAGAACCCAAGCTGTTCTTCAGCCTGCTTTTGATTGGCATTAATCAGCGCATGACCCAGCACACCATTCACACCACCCGATAACGCAATCAGGCCATCATTGCGTTCAGCCAGCCAGTCATATTCCAGACAGGGACGACCCGCATGCTGCCCTTCACGATAGCTGCACGAGATCAGCTCAGCCAGATTCAGGTAACCTGTTCTGTTCTGGCACAGAAGCACAACCCGGGTAAAAACGCCTTGCTGATCTTTTTCCCGCAGCCAGGCATCAACACCGATAATCGGTTTGATGCCCTGCTTAAGCGCAGCCCGATAAAACTTCACCATCGCAAACAGGTTACTCTGATCGGTCAATGCAACAGCCGGCATACCCAGCTTTTCCACCTGCTGCATCAACGGCCCGATGCGCACCACACCATCAACCAGCGAATACTCGGTGTGTAATCTCAGGTGGACGAATTGTGTGGTGGATGATGTCATCTACTAATCCGAAAGGTGATTAGTACAGGCGAGTCGTACCGGCTTATAGCTCATTCTGTGACAAGGAGATGGGCCGTGTTCATTCAGCATCTGTTTATGCAAGGCGGTGGGGTAGCCCATGTGTCGATCGAACCCAAACTGTGGATATTCAGCGTGTAATTTTAGCATTTCACGATCACGTGTGACCTTGGCGATTATCGAAGCCGCACTGATGGCCGCAATCTTCTGATCACCTTTGACGATCGCCTCTACCGGGCAGGCGAACTCCGGACAGCGATTGCCATCCACCTGAATCCTGTCGGGCAAAACATTGAGATCAGCCACCGCTCGCTGCATCGACAGCATGGTTGCATTCAGAATATTCAGCCGATCAATTTCATCCACCTCACAACGACCCACTCCCCAGGCCAACGCATGTTCAACAATCATTTCATAGAGCGATTCGCGCTGCCTGGCTGAAAGTTTTTTTGAATCAGCCAGACCATCAATCGGATACGCAGGGTCAAGAATGACAGCCCCTGAAATAACCGGCCCGGCCAATGGCCCTCTTCCTGCTTCATCAACTCCGGCTATTTTTTCACGCATAGTTTCGCCCTTCACTTCTGGCAGCATACACTACCACAAACCGGGCCAGATCAGTTCCAATGTGTTAAACTCAGCGGCCTATTTTAGCTCTTAAATAATCCAGAGTAATGACAATTCGTTGCGCCGTCATCGGTGTTGGCTACCTGGGCCGTTTTCATGCCCAAAAATATGCGGCCCTGCCTGATGCTGAGCTGGTTGCCGTTGTCGATGCTGATAAAGATCGCGCTCAGGAAATTGCCGGTGAAGTGGCTTGCACAGCCGTTACCGACTACCACGAATTAATCGGCCAGGTCGATGCCGTAAGTATTGTTGCCCCGACCACGCTGCACCACAAAATTGCCAGTGAGTTCTTACACAACGGTGTGCACGTTCTAGTTGAAAAACCAATCACGGTAACACTGGAAGAAGCCGACGATCTGATCCAACTGGCCGCAGAAAATAACTGCGTGCTACAAGTCGGCCACCTGGAACGCTTCAACGCCGCCATTCAGGCGCTCGAAGGAGAACTGAGCAGTCCACCGCTGTTTATAGAATCGCATCGGCTCGCGCCGTTTAAACCACGCGCAACTGATGTCGACGTGGTTCTGGATTTAATGATCCACGACATTGATATTATTTTGAATCTGGTCAAGTCCGAAATCAAAGGCATCAACGCGACCGGCGCCTCTGTCCTTTCAGATTTAATTGACATAGCCAATGCCCGGCTGGAGTTTACCAACGGCTGCGTAGCCAATGTTACCGCCAGCCGTGTCAGCCAAAAGTCCGAACGTAAAATGCGGCTGTTTCTTCCACACGCCTATATCGGTGTTGATTTTCAGGAAAAGTCGGTAGACCTTTATCGCAAGGGAGATAAAGAAATGTTTCCCGGCGTGCCTGAAATTTCTCACCAGTCCCTGCACTGCGAAGAACAGGATGCACTGCAAGCAGAAATTCAGAGTTTTCTGGATACCATCAATACGAATGGCACCGCCATAGTCAGTGGCGAAGATGGCCGCCAGGCTCTGGCAGCTGCGCTGGAAATCAATCAGCTGGTTCCCAGTTACCTGGGAAGGTCTGAATAAGTCATGATCATTTTCTGCGGGTTAAAATGACGAATAAAAAAATCATCCTAGTGGCTGGAGAAGCCTCCGGTGATATGCACGCGGCCAACCTGGTTAAATATTTGCATCAATTAAGACCAGAACTGGAAATTTCAGCGATGGGCGGTGACGCGCTAAAAAAACAAAACGTAGAAATACTGGTTGATAATCGTGAGCTGGCGGTGGTTGGTTTAATCGAAGTGATTAAACATTATCCGGATATTCGCCGTGCGCTTAAAACCATGCAACAGCTATTAAAAGAAAAAAATCCCGACTTACTAATTTTAGTAGATTATGTCGAGTTCAATTTAAAACTGGCTGAGACCGCAAAAAAACTGGGCATAAAAGTGTTGTTTTATATTAGCCCGCAGGTCTGGGCCTGGCGCCCCAAACGCGTTAAACGCATCGGTAAACTGGTAGATATGATGGCAGTTATTTTTCCGTTTGAAACGGAATTTTATGAACGACATCATATTCCTGTCCGATATGTCGGCAACCCACTCGTAGGACATGTCAAAGCTAAGCGAAGCCTTGAGGAATGTTATCGGGATTATGAAATCAATCCCGAACATCCTGTTATTGGTTTACTGCCCGGCAGTCGCCGTAGTGAAATTAAAAACCTGTTTGCACTTTTCATGCAAACTGCAAAAACGTTACAGGCGAAAATTCCTGACGCACAATTTCTGCTACCTCTGGCGCCGGGTCTGAGCGAATCTGATCTGACGCATTTAATTCAAAATAAACCCGACAATCTTAAAATAATTACTGATGGAAAAACCTACGATGTGATGCAAAGCTGCGATGTCATCCTGACAGCTTCTGGCACCGCCACATTGGAAACAGCATTAATGGGTGTCCCCATGACGTTGGCTTATCGTACCTCTCCAGTTACTTATGCCATTTTCAGGCGGATGCTGAAAATTCCCTATATCGGGCTGGTTAATATCGTTGCCGGTAAAAAGGTCGTTCAGGAGTTTATTCAGCATGAAGCCACAGCAGATATATTAAGTAATGAACTGATCCGGCTCTTAACAGATAAAAATTACCGCGAGAAAATAATTACAGAACTGGATAAGGTAAAAGAAAAACTGGGTAGTGAAAACGGTTCGAAAAATGTTGCTAAACTGGCGTTGGAGTTATTGTCTTAGCCAGATTAATTCACCGCACTACGCCACGCTCACTAGATTCAATAAAATTCATGAATTTTTTTACTTCAGTAAATTGTTCGGCCAGTGGCCGCACGATTTCCATGCCTTCTGACCGGTTACGTGATTTAATCAATGCTTTGAATGACTGCGACAGTGCGCTGATAGATTCTGGTGAAAAGCCTCTGCGTTTTAAACCTTCCTTATTAATTCCAATCGCGCGAGCGTAGTTTCCGTAGACCAGCATGTAGGGCGGCAAATCCCTGTTAAGTGCTGTCCCCATTCCGGTAAAAGCATGCTCGCCTATGTGGATAAACTGATGCACGAGGGTGAAGCCGCCGAGCGTCACATTGTTGTTGATCGTGACATGGCCTGCGAGTGACACCGCATTGGAAAATATCACGTTGTCCTTGATGATGCAGTCATGCGCGATATGCACATAGGCCATGAATAATCCATTGTTACCAATGACGGTTTCACCATGCCCACTGACAGTGCCGCGATTAACTGTGACATATTCCCGGAAGGTATTATGGTCACCAATAATTAATTTTGTGGGTTCGTTATTGTATTTCAGATCCTGCGGTGCTTCACCGATTGAACAAAACTGAAATATGCGATTGTTTTTGCCTATTTCTGTTGGGCCATTTATGACAACATGCGGTCCAATTACACAACCCTTATCAATCACAACATCTGGACCGATTATGGTAAACGGACCGACTTCAATATCAGGCGCTAAATCTGCACTGGTATCAATGATGGCGCTTTGGTGTATCAATCTTTTATTTCCTGCTCCGCACACATAATTTCAGCACTCGCGGCCAGTTTTCCATCGACAGTGGCTTTGCATTGCATTTTCAACATGCCTCGACGGAAACTAATATATTCGACCTGCAGCAATAACTGGTCACCCGGTACAACAGGGCGACGGAATTTTGCCTTGTCGATACTGACAAAAAAATAAAGATAATTTTTACTGTCGCGACCGCTTTCTGTCAAACCAGAAAAAGCGTACAGGCCGGTTGCCTGTGCCAGCGCTTCCAGAATCAGCACGCCCGGCATGATCGGGTGCCCTGGGAAATGTCCCTGGAAATAAGGCTCATTCAGGGTGACATTTTTAATGGCCGTTAAAGATTCACCCGGCTTGTATTCCAGCACTCTATCCACCAGCAACATCGGATACCGATGGGGCAGCAAATCCATAATTTTCTGGATGTTCATTTAATTACCTTTGTCATAAATTTGTGCTTGATAATATTATCTTTTTTTAATTTCCAGTTTTTTGAGCTGCCTTGCCATTTTATCTAACTGTTTAAAGCGAACTGCATTGTGCCGCCAGGAACTGGTTTTATCATGCGGGACACTAGAGGAATAACTCCCCGATTCATGTATTGAACCGCTGACAAACGTTCGGCCAGTGATGATGACATTATCTGTAATGTTGATATGCCCAGTAATCCCGACACTTCCACCAATGAGGCATTTACTGCCAATTGTAGTACTACCTGCCACAGCTGTACTGGCCGCAATAACAGTATGCGCACCAATACGGACGTTATGCGCGATCTGAATCAAGTTGTCCAGCTTGACTCCATCTTCAATCACAGTATTTCCAATGGCACCCCGGTCTATAGTTGTGTTCGCACCAATCTCAACATCATTACCAATAGTAACGCCACCTACCTGAGGTATTTTTTCCCACATACCATTATCACTGGCGAAACCAAAACCATCAGCGCCAATCACCACACCTGGATGAATTAAACAACGCTCGCCTATATTAATTTTATGCAGCAACGTTACCCCTGGTTTTAAAATTGTTTGGGCAGCAAGCGAGCAGCCATCACCAATAATGCAGCCAGCGCCCACCTGGACACCTTCTTCCAGTGTTACCTCATCACCAATAACAGCAAGAGGCCCGATACTCACCGAATCACTGATATCGCAGGCCTCGCCGATTACAGCACTGGCGTGTACGACGCCATCACTGGGCGTTTGAGGAAAAAGAATCTGCGCCGCTTTTGCGTAAGCAAGATAAGGGTTTGCCGCAACAATTGCGGTTACCGGACAATCAACAAGATCTTCTTCTTTTAGAATAACAACAGATGCTGTCGTGGTTAACAAATGCTTTTTATATTTGTTATCACCGAAAAAAGTGAGTGTTCCAGGCCGGGCAGATGACAGAGCTGAAACGCCATCTAACTCCACGTTACCATCTCCGGACAATTCAAGACCTAAACGTTCTGCCAGTTCATGGGCTCGAATAGACACGGGATTTATTTTGCCGCTTTATGCAGCTCTTTAAGGCGCGCTAAAACTTTATCAGTAATATCAACACGCTTACTGGCATATAAAACACTTTCACTCACAACCAGGTCAAACTTTTCCTTTTCAGCCACATCAACAATGGCCTTGTAAACATCATTTTGAATAGTATTGAGCACTTCGTTTCTGGCGATACTGAAGTCCTCGGCAAACGCATCCGAATCGCGCTTGAACTTCCGCAAACGCTCCCGAATTTTCCGCTCCAGGGATGCCTTTTCAGTTTTCGACATGACATCTGCATCTTTTGTATATTTTTCTTCGAGCTTGCGTATTTCATTACGCTCAGCCAGCAACTCATTTTCACGAGATGAAAAACGACTTTTCATCGACTCACTTGCCGCTTTCGCCTGCGGCGCGTTTTCCATCAGCTTGTTAATGTTGACGACACCAATATTAGATTGCGCAGCGACCTGCCCTGAAAGAAAAAGCATCAACAGAATGAGCGCTGTAAACTGAATGAATCTGGACAAAGGTATCTCCCTCGTGCTCTCGTACTCTAAAATTAAAATGACGCCCCAATATTAAACTGGAACTGCTGTATTTCGTCACCTTCTTCGGCATTTAACGCCTCAGCAATACTAAATGTCAATGGTCCAACCGGTGATAACCAGATCATGGACATACCAGCCGAGAAGCGTAAATCTGATACTTCAAAGTCATCAACACTTGGAAATACATTACCCGCATCCGCGAATACCCCTAGACGAATAGACCTGTTATCCGACGCAAAGGGGGCTGGAAAAAACAATTCCGTACTGGCAAGTGCTCGGAAATTACCCCCAAATGCATCACCTCTTGAGGACAATGGACCTAATGAATTGTTTTCATATCCGCGCACGGAGCGAATACCGCCTGCAAAATATTTTTCGAAAAACGGCAGATCCGAGGTATCACCATAACTGTCGCCCCAGGCGACATCACCACGCATTGATAAAGTCAGTTTCTTTGTTAACGGTAAAAGAAGTGTGTTGCGATAGTTTATTTTCCAGAATTCGAGTTCACTACCGGGTATTGCTGCTTTCAAAGACAGGGTCTGTAAATTACCTGACTCAGCAAAAACTGTTCGGTTACGGGTATCGTGCGTGTAACTGGCGTTGATCAGATACTCATCGTATTCGTTACCATTTTCGTCAAGAAAATCCAGGATTTCCTGAGGTGTATTATCAGTCGTTTTTATCGTTGTGTTTTCAAAACCAAGATTCAATCGAAAACGATCGAACTCGGTCAGCGGGATACCGTAATTTACACTCACACCATAGCGGTCAGCCAGGTAGTCTGATATGTTATTTTCACCTGCATCAGTTTGTCTAAAAAATGCATTAAATCCACGACTGATGCCGTCGACGGTGTAATAAGGATTGGTGTAAGTAATACTATAGACAGTATTCACCTGGCTGTTATTAAAATTCAGTCCGACCCGTTTACCTGTGCCAAAGAAATTATCTTCGTTGACGCTTAACGAGAATAAAAAACCCTGATCTTGTGAAAAACCTGCGGTTGCTGTAAAACTCCCGGCCAGGCGCTCAGTTAGACTAATATCCAGGTCGACCTGATCTGCCATACCCGGTACCGGCCTGGTTTTAATATCAACACTCTCAACAAAAGGCAGGCGTTGAATTCGAATCTTGGAACGTTTAACTTTGGGTGTTGAGTACCACCCACCTTCCAGTTGTCGCATTTCTCGACGGAAAACCTCATCACGAGTTTTGGTGTTACCGTGAAACGCAATGCGTCTCACGTAAGCGCGATTCCCAGGTTTGACCACAAAATTCAGTGTGACTTTTTTCTCCGATTTATTGATTTCAGGGATAACATCAATATCAGCAAACGCATAACCCTTCTCACCCACTTTATCTTTTAAAGCAGTAATACTGTCAGTCAGTTTAGCCCTGGAAAATATTTCTCCAGGACTTGCAGTTATCAACGGTCTCATTTCCTCCTCAGGAAAAATAAGATCACCACGCAGGTTAATCGCCTCAATGGTATATTGATCGCCCTCATCAAGATTGATCGTGATATAAATATCCTTCTTGTCTGGTGTAATCGTAACCTGTGTGCTTTCGATATTAAAATTTAAATACCCCTTGTCCAGGTAGTAGGCGCGTAAGGTTTCAAGGTCTGCTGAAAGTTTCGGCTTGGCATATTCATCCCGGCTACTAAAAAATGCCCACCAGGCTGGTTTGCCAGATACAAAATCATCCATCAAGTCGTCTTCATCAAATGCCGTATTCCCTACAATATTGACGTTCTTTATTTTCGCCACAACGCCTTCAGAAATTTCTATGTCGATCGCAACACGATTATTTTCTTTTTCTTCTATTTTAGTTTCAATTTTTACATTGTATTTTCCACGTGCAAAATACTGCTGCCGTAGTTCCTGTTCTAATCTTTCCAGCACAGAACGATCAAAAACACGCCCCCTGGAAATGCCAGAACTTTTTAACGCCTCATTCAACTGGTCGGTTTCTATTGCTTTATTGCCTTCAAAATTAATATCAGCAATCGCTGGCCGCTCTTCGACTTTAATGATCAGTACATCTTTTTCAACACCCAGATCTATATTCTCAAAAAAGCCACTCTTGTATAAGCCTCGCAGAATCTCGGGTGCCCGTTCCAGATCAAATTCATCACCCACATCAATGGGCAGATAGGTAAATACCGTACCCGCAGAAATACGCTCGAGTCCACGCACCTCAATATCTTTGATGATAATACTATTTGCAAATAACACTGCAGGAATCAGCAGCGCTACCAAAGGCAGCAACGGCCTCCAAAAACCAACTATCATTTAATTCATTAACCTTGTTATATCGTTGTAAAAGGCGAGAAACATTAACCCGCCCAAAAGCGCCAGACCAATTCGTTGGCCGATCGCTTCAGTCGTCTCCGACACCGGACTGCCTTTGACCATTTCAATCAGATAAAAGAACAAATGCCCGCCGTCCAGAACCGGCACTGGCAATAGATTCATGACGCCAAGACTGACGCTGATCAAAGCCAGAAAACCCAGGAACGCCGAGACCCCAACCATGGCGCTCACACCTGCAAATTCAGCAATGGTAATGGGCCCACTTATATTTTTTACCGAGGCCTCACCTGTAATCATTTTCCATAATACACGAACGATTAATACGGACATTTTCCAGGTCTGTTTGACACCGCGAGTAAATGATTTAATCGGCCCATAGCGCACATTCACAGCCATGTCCTTGTACATTTCACGGTCGACATAAGGTGCCGCACCGATACGGCCAATGACTTTTCCTTCAGCTTCGTGGCGCACTGTATGCAGCTTTAATGTTAGTTTTTTTCCATCGCGAAGAATGGTCAGGTCAAGCGTCTCATCTGGTCTGGCGCGGACAAACTCTACCCAGGCATTCCAGTCCGTAAATGTCTGACCATTGGCTTCAAGGATTTCGTCACCGGGTTTCAAGCCAGCCTGCTCGGCTGGGTCATTACGAATAATTTTTCCAAACTTTGCCGGCAATTCAGGCCGCCAGGGTATGATGCCCATGACTTGCAAAAAATCACTTTCGCCGCTGCCTAATAATTGCCTCGTATCCGACAGATCAAGTTGATGTGTGCTCTGGCCACGGTCAGAACGGACCTGTAATGTGACCTGCCCACTATCAAGCGCCTGGTCAATCAAAGTCAATGCCGCCTCTTCCCAGCTCTCAACCACTTCCCCGTTCACCTGCTCAATCTGCATGTCGGACATCAAGCCTGCTTCAGCAGCCATCGATCCGGGTTCTACTGTGCCGATCACTGGCTTCATACCGCTAACGCCTACCATGTACATCAAGGCGTAGGCGGCAATCGCAAACAAGAAGTTAAATATCGGCCCAGCTGCAACAATGGCAAAACGTTTGCTAACGGGTTTACGGTTGAAAGCCTGATCAAGCTCGTGCTTGGCGACTTCGCCCTCGCGTTCATCCAGCATTTTTACGTAGCCACCCAATGGGATAGCAGCCACGACATATTCCGTATCATCCGGGCTGGCCTGACGTTTCCACAGCGGCCGGCCAAAGCCGATAGAGTAGCGCAGCACCTTAACGCCCATTTTTTTCGCCACCCAGAAATGACCAAATTCATGGATTGCAACCAGTATTGCAATGGCTGCAATAAAAGCGAGTATGTTGATCACTATTCCCATTAATTCATTCTACCTTTATTTTCGGTAATGTACGCAGTTGCCATCGTGCGAGTGTGCTCATCGACTGCAAGAATATCGTCCAGATTATCACCTTCAAGCACTTCTGTATGCTCAAGACAATACGCTACGACTTGCGTAATCGCCGTAAACGGCAAACGCGATTCCAGGAAAGCCGCCACCGCGATTTCGTTGGCGGCATTCAAAGTTGCAGTCGCCGTGCCACCCTGCCGGTACGCCTCACGCGCCAAGCGCAATGCCGGAAAGCGCTGCAGATCCGGTTTTTCAAATTCCAGCTTGCCAACCGCAAAAAAATCCAGTGGCTCAACACCGGATGTCATTCTCTCCGGCCAGGCCATGGCGTGTGCGATGGGTGTGCGCATATCCGGATTACCCATTTGCGCCAGCACCGAACCATCCGCATACGCAACCATTGAATGAATAATGCTTTGCGGGTGTACCACTACGTCAATCTTGTCACAGGCGATATCAAACAGCCAGCAGGCTTCGATAATCTCCAGCCCCTTGTTCATCAAGGTGGCGGAATCAACAGAAATTTTCCGCCCCATCACCCAGTTAGGGTGAGCGCAAGCCTGCTCAGGTGTTACCTGTGACAACTGTTCTGGGGTAAATGTTCTGAAAGGGCCACCAGAGGCTGTCAAAATAATTCTTTCGACACCACTTTGAAAACCCTTATCAAGGTTACGAGGCATACATTGAAAAACGGCATTATGCTCGCTATCGATGGGTAATAATTCGGCTTGATTTTTCTCCACAGTCTGCATGAATAGTTGTCCAGACATGACCAGCGCTTCCTTGTTTGCAAGTAATATGCGCTTGCCTGCTTTTGCAGCCGCCAATGTCGGTAACAGACCTGCCGCACCGACAATCCCCGCCATCACCTGATCAACTTCATCAAGCTGGCAAACGGTGGTCAGGCCATCTGCACCTGTTAACAATTCAGTTTTCAAGCCTGCATCACGCAAGCGTTTTTCAAAATCACTCGCATTATCGGGTTCGGATAAAACAGCATAGCGAGGCCGCCATTTCTGGCACTGCTCAAACAGCAAGTCGGTATTTTGATGTGCTGTCAGCGCAATCACTTCATAACGATCAGGATGGCGAGAAATAACATCCAGGGTGTTCACACCGATGGTGCCGGTTGCGCCCAGAATGGTGACGCCTGTTCGTTGTGTTGCAGTGATGGCTTGCGGGGTTAACATCTTTTATAGAATCCAGCGCAAACCCAGAAATAGAACCGGTGCAACAGCAATGTGGCTATCAAACCGATCCAGAATGCCACCGTGCCCGGGTAAAATTTTACCGGTGTCTTTCAAGCCCGACTCACGTTTCATCATACTGACAAACAAATCCCCCACTACTGAGACCAGACCGCAGATAAGGCTCAGTAAAACCAGCGAAACCATTTGTATCATCGGAAGTTTGATGACCAGCGCCACCACCAGTGTAAAAACAAGTACCGCCAGTAAACCTCCGAACAATCCTTCTTTTGTTTTTCCGGGACTCAGCTCAGGCGCCAGTTTGTGCTTGCCGAATTGCTTTCCGGCGAGATAGGCAAATGAATCGGCAATCCCGCTCAGGGCCAGCGCATAAACCAGCCAGCCGGGATGCATGCCATCCAGTTTTACAAGCGCCAGCCAGGCAGCAGGCAGGAGAAGCAGACCGGAGAGTAAAAGCATCAATTGCCAACGCGGTTCTGCGTTTGCTTCTGCGCGATGATAAAAGCTGAGCAGGACCAGAATCAGAAACCAGGTAATGACGGCAAGTATCAACCAAAGCGATGTAAGGCCATGCTCTCGAAAAAGCCAGCCCAGCAGAAAAAAACCGGCAATAACCGCAGCGAAAATTAACCGGAGCAACGGCGTGGCGTATTTGGTAAGCCCCATCCATTCCCATGCACCAATTGTAAATATCACGCCCAGCATAACCGCCACAACTGGCTGCGTTGCAAACACAATCGTCACCAGCATAACGCCGGCAAGCAAGCCGCCGGAAATCAATCTTTCCTTAAGCATTAATCTGCTCGCTAATCATCCCAAAACGGCGCTCACGCTGTTGGTAAACCTGAAATGCTTTCTGAAGTTCATCTTCATCAAATTCAGGCCAGAATTTTTCGGTGAAAAACAATTCAGTATAAGCCAGTTGCCAGAGCAGAAAATTACTGATCCGGTGCTCGCCACCTGTGCGAATAAACAAGTCTGGCTCAGGCAAGTTAGCCGTCGACAACACCGAACCGATCATTGTTTCTGTTATATCTTCTACAGCCAGTTCACCATTCTGGATGCGTTGTCCAAGTTGTTGCATAGCCTGAATCAGATCCCAACGCCCCCCATAATTGGCTGCAATCAACAAACGCATACCAGTACTGTCAGCTGTTATTTTTTCTGCAGTGCTCATTTCATCCTGCAGTTTTTCAGGAAACCCACTTCGATCACCTATGACCTGCAGGCGGACATTGTTTTTCGCCAGGTCTTTTGCCTCACGACGCAAGGCTGAGATAAACAATTCCATCAACGTTGAAACCTCGCCCTGAGGGCGCTTCCAGTTTTCACTGCTGAAGGCAAACAAGGTGAGAACTTCAACGCCCTCCCGGGCACAGATTTCGACAACTTTGCGGGCGACTTTTACGCCCTGATGATGACCCGCCGTGCGCGGCAGGTACCTTGCTTTGGCCCAGCGGCCGTTGCCATCCATGATGATGGCAACGTGTCGGGGAATGGGAGGGGAATCTTCTGGCACTAACAAAACAGCCCGGCATATTGCGGGCTAGATCTCCATTAGTTCCTGTTCTTTTTCTTGCAACAACTTATCCACCTCGGCGATGGATTGATCTGTCAGCTTTTGTATCTGTTCCTCGGCGCGCCGTGCATCATCTTCAGAAATCTCTTTTTCCTTGAGCAACTCCTTAAAATCGTTGTTAGCATCGCGGCGGATATTACGCACAGAAATCCGTCCGTTTTCAGCCTCATGGCGGACGACTTTGACCAGATCACGACGACGCTCTTCTGTCAGAATTGGCATCGGCACACGGATGACCAGACCGGCTGTCGCAGGGTTAAGGCCAAGGTCAGAAGTCATGATCGCTTTTTCGATTACCTTAACCATGTCTTTTTCCCAGGGCGCAACTGAAAGCGTGCGCGAATCCTCGGCGCTGATATTGGCGACCTGACTCAAGGGGACTTCGCTGCCGTAATATTCAACTGTAATGTGATCCAGAATACTGGGATGCGCCCGGCCAGTACGAATCTTCGCCAGCTCAGATCGCATCGCGGCAATACTTTTTTTCATCCGCTGTTCTGCGTCTTTTAGAATTTCGTCAATCATGTTTAACCTCTTTCTACAAAGGTGCCAATATTTTCACCGGCAACAACGCGCGCAAGGTCGCCCGGGTTAAACATATTAAAAACCCGTAACGGAATATTGTTTTCCCGGCACAGAACCATGGCTGCAGTATCCATCACGCCCAACCTGTTTACAATTGCTTCATCAAAAGTCAGGTTATCGTAGCGTTTCGCATCTGAGTTTTTCATCGGATCCGAATCGTAAACCCCGTCAACTTTGGTGGCCTTGATCAACAGATCCGCATTGATTTCGCTGGCTCTTAATGCGGCCGCAGAATCCGTAGTGAAAAACGGATTACCTGTCCCGGCGGCAAAAACACAAATGCGGCCTTTTTCCAGGTGCCTGACAGCACGACGGCGAATATAGTCTTCACAAACATCGTTAATCGAGATGGCTGACATCACCCGGCAATAAGCACCCTTGCGTTCGATTGCATCCTGCAGGGACAATGAATTAATGACCGTGGACAACATACCCATATGGTCAGCTGAAACCCTTTCCATGCCCGCTTCAGCCAAACCTGCACCACGGAATATATTACCACCACCGATGACAATGGCGACTTCCACACCCGCCTTGCTCAGGGACACAATATCACCAGCCAGACGGGCGATCATTTCCGGGTCAATCCCATAGTCTAGATTTCCCATTAACGCCTCACCACTCAATTTGAGGAGGATTCGTTTATAGGCTGGTTTCAAGGTTTCAGTCATTTAAAATTATTCTTTATGTTATCGAACCTCTGATCAATTCATGAATGAGCATCTTGCGTCCAAAATATCCTGCTTCTGTGTTGCAAATCTTCGTAATAGCCTGCTATTACGTGCGATTCGACGCCTTTAATCCGTATATTTTGAACACAACCTGCATCGC
>DTYI01000284.1 GCA_012961935.1 Thiotrichales bacterium
AAAAGCGGCTTAACTGGGTTGTCAAAAAAAGGTTGACCACGTCAGATTGCTTTAACTGTAATTAAATTTTCCTGGAAGCACTGGTAGCAGTTATTTCCCTACGCTGTTTCTGTTGTAACTGCCACATATGTTCATAGCTTGATTTGTTGTCCAGCAATTGTTGGTGAGTGCCGCGTTCAACGATTCGACCATGCTGCATCACCAGTATTTCGTCTGCATCAATTATGGTAGAAAGTCGATGTGCGATGATGATGGTGGTTGCATTTTTTGATACTCGTTTCAATGCCGCCAGAATGTTCTGTTCGGAGCGTGAGTCCAGGCTCGATGTGGCTTCATCAAAAATAATGATGGGTGGGTTTTTGAGCACAACGCGTGCAATTGCGACACGTTGTTTTTCGCCGCCGGATAATTTAAGTCCTCGTTCACCTACTACCGTTTCATAACCATCTGGCAGGTTGTTAATAAAGTCGTGAATGTCTGCAACTTTTGCAGCATGGATTATGTCGTCAAAGTTGGCTTCAGGGTTCGCGTATTGAATGTTATGCCGGATCGTATCGTTAAATAAAACGGTATCCTGCGGCACGATGCCAATTGCTTTGCGCAAACTTTTCTGAGTGAGCTGGCTGATATCCTGGTCATCTATCAGGATGTGGCCACTCTGCAAATCATAAAAACGAAAAAGCAAGCGTGCCAGCGTGGATTTGCCAGCTCCGGAAGGACCAACAATGGCGACTTTTTTGCCGCTGTCTACACGAAAACTAATATTACGTAGAATGGGTCGCTCTGGCTGGTAGCTGAAATTGATGTTTTCAAATTCAACCACGCCTTTTTTCAGAATCAGTGGCTTTGCATTTTCACTGTCTTTAATTTCTGCCTTTTTTTCCAGTAGGCTGAATACCTGATCCATATCGACCAGTGCGTATCGCAATGCACGGTAAATCACGCCGAGAAAACCAAGCGGTAAAAATAATTGCAGCATCATGGTGTTGACTAATACAAGATCGCCCAGCGTTAGCTCACCAGAGACAACACCCCGCGCAGCAAAAATCATAATACCGGTAACACCAATCGAAATGATTGTGCCCTGGCCGAAGTTCAACAAAGACATCGTGCTCTGACTTTTTACGGCGACATCTTCCCAGCGATTGAGTGTGTTGTCGTATCGGTTGACTTCATAGTCTTCGTTGGTGAAATATTTCACTGTCTCGTAATTCAGCAGGCCGTCAATTGCCTGACCATTTGCTTCTGATTCCAGCGCATTCATTTCATGCCGGTAGTGCATGCGCCAGTTTGTAATTGATAAAGTAAAAATGATATACAACGCGACCGTAAAAAACGTCACCAGGGCAAAAACGGGCGGATAATTCCCCAGCAGAATAAAAGCCACTAACGCAAATTCAATTGCGGTTGGGATGAGATTGAACACCAGATAATTGAGAATGGAGCTGACGCTTTGTGCGCCGCGATTAAGATCCTGCGAAATATTGCCGGTCTTGCGGTCCAGATGAAACCGTAGGGAAAGATCGTAGAGTTGCGAAAGCACCTGATGCGAAAGACGATGCATCGCGTGGTAGCGAACCCGGGCAAAAATCACATCGCGCAACTCGGTGAATACACTGTTGACCAGGCGCAGTGCGCCATAAGCGAGCAGCAATACAATCGGCAGCACCACGACTTCAGTTTTATCGGCATCCAGCGCATCGACTATGCCTTTTAAAACGATAGGCACGCCAACCATTGCTGCCTTGGAAATAATCATGGCCAGCAGGGCGAAAGCCACGCGCCCGGAGTATTCTCCTACGTAAGGCAACATTTTACGAATATTGGCAAAGTCAGAATGTTCGCTCATCGGCACTTCAGTGCGTCGTGCGGAAGAATGGAATGACATGTCATCAGGTCTGATTTAAAAGAAGGGGCGTATTGTGCGCAACTTTGTCAGTGATGTAAAAAACAATTAGCCATCTTGTTGCTGGATATCGAAAATGTCCCAGTCACAATATCTGTGAGCCAGGAGTATGGAAAATGCAAATCCTTGCCGGGTTAATAATTAAACCAGCAAGCTAATATTGTTTTTAAGGATACTCTGAACAAGTCTGGTTGAATTTAGGCTAAGATAAAAGTGTTCAGATTTTTCTCGAAGTGAGGCGTAATAGT
>DTYI01000285.1 GCA_012961935.1 Thiotrichales bacterium
AGGCGATCGGCCGGCCTGCTTTGCCAGAATTTTCCGCAAAACGATCCTCTTCATACAATATGCGGGTTAACCCATGGCTTTTTCTTTTAAAAACTTCAGGATTCTGATCCTGCTGCTGATTCTGTTCGCAGTAGCCGCTGAAACCTGGCTCAGTGAATTGCGCACCACCAGCTGGAAACAACCACTGTGGGTCGTCATTTACCCCATCAATGGCGACGGTAGCACAACCAGTCAACAAATCATCGATACACTTTCACTCGAAGACTTTACAGAAATTGAAACGTTCTATAAAAAAGAAGCAGAACGCTACGGTGTGGCAATTGAAAAACCTGTCAGCATTCAACTTTCAGAAGAAATTAAACAACGCCCGCCCGCCACACCTGAACATGATTCTGGCCCACTCAACATTGCCTTATGGAGTTTAAAAATGCGCTGGTGGGCCTGGCAAAATGATAACTACGAAGGACCCAATCCAGACATTAAGTTATTCGCTGAATACCATAGCCAGGGTAGCGAAACCGGCCACCACTCTTTTGGCCTGAAAAAAGGCCGCATCTCAGTCGCCAGGATTTATGCATCAAAAAAATATCGGGCAAAAAATAACGTCATCATTGCACACGAACTGTTGCACACCCTCGGCGCAACCGACAAATATAATTTGAACACCCTGCAACCCGACTACCCACTCGGCTACGCCGAACCCAACAAACGCCCCCTGTTCCCGCAAACAAAATGTGAACTAATGGCCGGACGCATCCCCATCAGTCAAACTGAAGTACAAATGCCTAACTCACTCAAGCAATGTATCGTTGGAAAAGCAACGGCAATAGAAATCAGGTGGGTGAAGTGATGTATAACACGCTTAAATTTTAATGGTTATGCGTCGCAGTGGCGACGAGGAATCGCTGTACATTAAAATACCAGGTGATGAAGAAAAATATATCAAAACACGAAGCAATGCGGACAGACCCAAAAAACTGGAAGTGGGGAATAATATATTATTGCCCTGAAGATCCGCGCATGATCGTCAGACAGAGATTGCCTATCGGTTGGACATGGAATTTTGCTCATCCAAAAGTTTATCTGGGAATATTGGTTGCTGCGTCCTCTTTTTTGGCGCCACCTTTTATAGCCTTGTCTCTGGGTGTGCGCTCAGGATTTATTCTTGGACTAACAGCAGCTATTGCACTCGTTGCAATCATGTATGTCGCCAATCGAGTATCACAGGATCCGAAAACGTGAAGCCACGCCTGGAAAGGTGTTTAAAGCCGTATGTTCCATCCCCCAGTTAGAATTGAAAGTCATTAATAGGCGCTAGTGGTTATCTATAACATGAAAAGCAGGAATGGAAAGCCTATAATTCCCGCCTTCAACTCACCGCTGATTATCAGCAGGCAAATTCAGGATAAAAATAAACGTGTCTACCATTCCACAAGAAGTTACAGAGCAACCAGAACCCGTATCATTTTTAGATGCGCTTATCTATTGGCTTAAACTGGGCTTTATCAGTTTTGGTGGCCCTGCGGGACAAATCAGCATGATGCATCAGGAACTGGTGGAGAAACGCCGGTGGGTTTCTGAACATCGGTTTTTGCATGCGCTAAATTACACGATGGTGCTGCCGGGGCCGGAGGCGCAGCAATTAGCGACTTATATCGGCTGGTTGATGCACGGTGTCTGGGGCGGCATTGCTGCCGGTGTGCTATTTGTCATGCCATCACTTTTTATTCTCAGCGGTCTGACGTGGGTCTATCTGGCCTATGGTAATGTGCCCGCAGTAGAAGGTATTTTGTATGGCATCAAGCCGGCGGTTACAGCGATTGTTGTTTTTGCAGCTTACCGGATTGGCTCCCGGGCGTTAGCGAATAATGTGCTGCGTGCCATGGCGGTCGCTGCCTTCATCGCCATTTTTGCGTTTAACATACCGTTCCCTTATATCGTTTTGATGGCGGGCATCATCGGGTATGTCGGCTCACATTTCGCACCTGAATATTTTAAGGCAGGCGGACATCATGGCTCTGCAAAAGGTTCTTACGGCCCCGCAATTATTGACGACGACACCCCAGCTCCAAAACACGCAAGGTTCAAGTGGACTCGGTTGATTATGTTCGCTGTCGTCGGTGTGTTTATCGGTGGCGCGGTCATGGCTGCGCTGACCATGACCTATGGCTGGGAAGGCACACTCACCCAGATGAGCTGGTTTTTTACCAAAGCGGCGCTGGTCACGTTCGGCGGTGCTTATGCCGTATTGCCCTATGTGTATCAAGGCGGCGTTGATCAATATGCCTGGTTAAGCGGAACACAGATGATCGATGGACTCGCCCTGGGTGAAACAACGCCCGGCCCGCTGATCATGGTGGTTGCTTTTGTCGGTTTTGTTGGTGGCTGGACCAAGGAAGTTTTTGGCCCGGAAATGCTGCCCCTGGCCGGTTTTGCTGGCGCTAGTGTTGCCACGCTGTTTACTTTTTTACCCTCGTTTCTTTTTATTTTTATCGGTGGGCCAGCAGTTGAAGCAACTCGCGGAGATATTAAATTTACAGCGCCTTTGACCGGCATTACGGCGGCCGTGGTCGGCGTCATCGTCAACCTGGCTGTATTTTTTGCCTACCATGTACTCTGGCCAGAAGGTTTCGATGGCAAGTTTGAATGGTTCGCCGCCGTCATCGGTGCCGCAGCATTTATTGCCCTGTTCAGATACAAAGTGGGTATTGTTTCTGTTATTGCTGCATGCGCCGTGGTTGGACTGGGTTATACCCTGCTGCTTTAGCAACAGCAGGTAACCTTGTTGGGGGAGAAATCGCGTAGCGCCTTTTACTCGAATTCTGCCTGCTCTGATTCCAACACCGCCAGACTGATTTGCTTGCCGAAGTTTTCCTCAAAACCCGGCCAGCTTTCATAGGCTGTTACTTCGGCGGCGATTTTGTCTTTCATCTCAAAATCTTCCAGCCCCTCTTCACGCATTTCACTGGCGCGGCTGTAGATGGTATTTA
Organism: Thiotrichales bacterium; assembly: GCA_012961935.1. GTDB lineage: Bacteria > Pseudomonadota > Gammaproteobacteria > CAZUMV01 > CAZUMV01 > UWMA-0217. The sequence goes on from DTYI01000285.1 coordinate 2,991, forward strand.
AATAATCACGCAGTGGCTTGATGATTTCCTTGCCACCAGTTGGGCCATGGCCCGGTACAACGACTTTTACATCTAGCGTCATAGCTTTATCCAGTGCGGCAATGTTGCCTCGAAAGCTACCATCCTCCATGCGTGTCATGCGTTTGTGCGTCAGAATATCGCCGGCAAACAAAACACGCTCTTCGACCACTTCAATCATGGCATCGGTTTTAGTGTGCGCAATTTCACTCAGGTGCACACGGAATGTTACGCCACCGATTTTTATTTCCTGGCCATCGCTTAATGCTTCAGCCGGTATGACCGCTTTTGTGCCACGACTGGCGCCTTCAGTCAGATTGTCGAGTAAATCCAGCCAGCTTTGTGCACCGCCTTCTGATGCTTCTTTGATCATTTCTGGATGGGCGTAAATTTTTACATTGGGATTAACTTTAGCGAAGGCATCATTTGCCAGCCAGTGATCGCCATGCACATGCGAATTAAAAATATGTGTGACGGGTTTGTCTGTGATTTCTGCAATTCGCTTTAACAAAGCCTCACCGACATAAACCGTGGAACCCGGATCAAGCACCACAACACCTTCACCTGTGACGACAAAACCGGGGTTATTCATAAAACCTTTGTTCGTAACATTGGGCATATCCAGCGGGCCGTGAATAACAAAGGTGTTGGCTGCAATTTTTTCGGTCTTGTAATTTGCCATCAGATCAGATTTTTCTGATACCACAACTTTGTCGGTTGTCGTTTTGTCCGCAGTCTGAGTACTCCCATCCTGCTGTTTCGATGTGTCACCACTACCACAGCCTGCCAGGCCAATAAATAGAACACAGGCATACAATAATTTCATTTTATTTCCTCTTTTAAACTTGCGTCTCAGACGGAAACCCTGCGCTCTTTATTCCGCACAGCTTACGTTATGAAAACTTATAAGGTGAATATTCACTTTTAACCTGTGAATCTTTCACTGTTTTTGAAAACCGTTACAAGTATAAATACTACATAGAAAAAGTATAACGATACATACTTAATTTTAAACGAAGGGCAGAACGATGAACAGTATTGAAAGACAAGCCATACCCTCATTCATGCCGTTAAAAAAATCCCGGCTTTCGGTTGCCAGAATCAGTTTCGTGCTGGACTGGTCATACGGCGCAATCAATCCACACCTGAAGTATGCCATTCGCAATCATCTGGAAAGGCAAAACGGTATTGTCGGCGCGGTTTTTACTGAGACAAAGAGCAACGAGCTGAACGTTAACTATGATCCAGGCATTATCAATCCAGATGAAATTAAAGACATTCTGGAGTGCCCGCAACTGAGCTTACAACCGGCCTGAGTAACGGTCTTTGTGGCTCCTGAAGCAATCAATTAGGAGAACCATTATGCAAACCGTCCAGTCAGAAAATAAAACAGAGGCCCTGAAAGCCGTCAGTCCAGACAATGAACACGCCTGCTTTGCTGTTGTCTGGGTTCAAGGTGCCAACGAAAATTCTGAATCTGAAATCCTGAAGGATTCCGAAGGGATCGAAGGTGTATTTTCCGCCAGGTTCTCCCGCAAAAACCCTTATATCTTGCTTGCGAGTTACGACCCAGATATTACGAATCCCAGCAAAATTATGAATACCATTCAGCGTCTTGGGATACGAACCAGAATCGTAGGCTGCTAACGGCATTAAAAATGGGTGCGCTTCACGCTCACGGCCAAAATGTGAATATTTCACAGAATGAAAGGATAGAAACCGATATAAATACTTTCAAATTAACAATTGATAACACATATCAAGTGACCAAGAAACAGCAGAACATGAATAGCCTTAGTTTAAATACACAATCGACCTCGCCAGAAACAGTCAGGAAATCCTTGCAATCGGTAGAGAGTATTCAGTTTCAGGTTCATTGGCCTCACGGTGATATCAACCATTATCTGGAAAATATCATTCAAAAATACCTGAGAAAACAGCAAGGCATTATCGCGACATTCTTTCCGGGGATTGGCAAAGACCAGTTCAAGGTTGACTATGACCCAACTTTGATCAGTCAAAAAGAAATTGTCACGATTCTGGAATGTTTTCAGCTGGAAGTTGTCCCGCTTTAGAGCGAGATCACAACCCGCCTGCCAGACAGTTCGTCCGGTGAAACAAACGCGACAGACACATCAAAAACATTTTCGATCAGCTGCGCAGTCAATATTTTATCTACCTTGCCATCTGCGGTGAGGCGCCCTGCTTTAAGCACCCACACATCATCACAATATTGCAAAGCCAGATTGAGATCGTGCAAGACAACCAGCACCCCCGCCCCATCTTCTGCAAATTTCCGAACAAGTTTAAGCATGCTGTGCTGATGCGCCAGATCGAGCGCGGAAACGGGTTCATCCAGCAGCAGATAGCCTGGGTCTGAACAGTCCCAGATTTGCGTCAGCACCCGGGCCAGTTGTACCCGCTGACGTTCACCGCCTGAAAGTGTCGTATAAATCCGACCCGCTAAATGTTCAACCTCCGTAGCTGCCAGCGCTTTGTGTACGATGCGATAATCTTTTTCTGTTTCCGCACCGCCATCAAGGTGGGGCGACCTGCCCATTAAAACCACATCCAGTACGGAAAAAGGAAAAGCAAGGCTACTTTGCTGCGGCAGCACTGCACGTTTTTTTGCCAGCATCTGGCGGGAATAATCCGTTAATAATTTATCCTCCAGCCGCACCTCTCCCTGCGTGATTTTCTGATCACCACTCAGGACATTCAGCAAAGTAGATTTACCCGCACCATTTGGTCCCACCACAGCCACCACTTCGCCCGGTTTTAAGCTGACCGATACATCGGAAAGCAAAGTGGCCTGCCCGATCTGGACAGTGATATGGCTGGCTTCCAGCATTACAAACGCTGCTTCTGCCGCAGCAATAAAAAGAGGAAAAACGGCGCACCCAGGAGCGCGGTTAAAATACCGACAGGCAATTCAGCGGGCGCAATCATTAACCGCGCAGCCATGTCGGCCAGCACCAGTAAAATCGCACCCAATAAAGCAGAAGCAGGCAATAGCAAACGATGATCCGGGCCGATTATCAAACGCACAAGATGTGGCACCACCAAACCGATAAAACCAATGATTCCAGCCACTGCGACAGACGCCCCAACAGCCAACGCAACCAGCACGACGACCTGCTTTTTCAATCGGGAGGAACTCAACCCCAGATGCCCGGCTTCCGCTTCTCCGAGTGAGAAAATATTTAACGCACGAGCCAGTCTGATCAAACCGAAAGCTGCAGCGAAAACACACAAACCCGTCAAACCCAGGCTATTCCAGTTCGCCGCATCCAGACCACCCAATGTCCAGAAAACCAGATTACGTAATTGCTGTGCGTCGGCAAGATAACTCAACAAACCCAGACCTGCACCTGCCATGGCGTTGATTGCTATTCCTGCCAGCAGTAGTGTGCCGGTGGTTGCTGTGCTTGAGCGGGCGGCAATTTGATAAACCAGCCAGGTCACCAGCCCACCACCCACAAAAGCCGCAATCGGCAATAGCCAGAAATGTGCGGTGACAAGCTGGCTGGTTACCACCATCGTGAAAGCGGCTGCCAGTGCGGCACCGGCTGATACCCCAATCAAGGACGGCTCGGCAAGTGGGTTTCGAAAAATACCCTGGATGGCGGCACCGCTGATACCCAACCCACCACCGATGACTGCACCCAGTAAAACACGCGGCAGTCGAATATCAAACAGGATGATGGCCTGTTGGGGTGAGTATTCTATACTCGATGAGAGACCTGCCCCATCAAGTAAAGCAGCAGTGATCTGTTTGATTTCCAGTGGTACGACGCCGACTGAAACAGCCAGAAAAATAGTAGCTATCAGGCTGGATAACAGTAACGGTAGCAGCCATTGGCTGTGTTTTATTTTTTGAAAAGGCATTAAATCCCCCTCAATCCCCCTTTGAAAAGGGGGAGGTTACGCCCCTCCTTAGTAAGGAGGCTACACCTCCTCCTTGTAAAAAGGTAGAAGTTATACCCCCCCTTTCAAAAAGGGGGGTTGGGGGGGATTTCACAATGCTCCCTTGACAATCTGGTAAATCACATCCAATACGCTATCAATCTCAGTAAGCACTTGCCGGTTATCAAAGCGTAAAACCTGCAGACTCTGACTTTCAAGAAACTCCGTTCTCTTTTTATCACTCATCATCTTCTCGGCATCCATATGCTGTGAACCATCGACTTCAATAACCAGTTTCGCAGAAGCTGCATAAAAATCCACTATATAATTCCCAACTGGTTTCTGCCGATTGAATTGCACACCGAGGATCTGTTTACGTCTTATTTTCGACCATAGCAACTGCTCACTTTCCGTCATGTTTGAACGTAGGTTGCGGGCCTTGTATTTCTGGTTTTTGTTATATTTCAGCATGTGGGATATTCCCGTAAATCCCCCTCAATCCCCCTTTAAAAAGGGGGAGGAAAAATTAAATTCTCCTTCGCAAAAGAAAAAAGCCCCCCTCTTTTATAAAGAGGGGTTGGGGGAGATTTAATCTTCAAGCTGACTGACATCCCTCACCGCACCACGCGAAGCTGAAGTCGCCATCGCTGCGTAGGCCCGTAGGGCCGGGCTGACTTTGCGCTGGCGGTTCACTGGTTTCCAGGCAGAAGCGCCTTTTTTCTGCATGGCTTTTCGACGTGCTTCCAGCTCGTCTTCAGACAGTTTGACGTTAATCTTGCGCTGCGGAATATCGATCTCGATGGTGTCACCCTCTGCAATCAAACCAATCGCGCCACCTTCTGCCGCTTCCGGAGAAGCATGGCCAATCGACAAACCGGAAGTGCCTCCGGAAAAACGGCCATCCGTAACCAAGGCGCAGGCTTTACCCAGACCTTTGGATTTCAGATAACTGGTGGGGTACAACATCTCCTGCATGCCCGGTCCACCACGGGGACCTTCATAGCGAATAATAACGACATCGCCCTCTACAACTTGATCGCCCAGAATTGCTTCAACGGCATCATCCTGCGATTCAAAAATTTTCGCAGGCCCAGAGAAAATCAAATTCTCTGCGTCCACTCCGGCGGTTTTAACCACGCAGCCATCCTCGGCAATATTGCCGTATAACACAGCCAGCCCGCCATCGGTGCTATAGGCGTGTTCGACATCACGGATACAACCATTTTCACGATCCAGATCCAGCGACTCCCAGCGTTTGTCCTGCGAAAAGGCGACCTGGGTCGGCACGCCACCGGGCGCCGCCTTGAAAAAAGCCTGCCGCCCTGGATCCTGTGACAGGCGCATATCCCATAAGGACAAAGCTTCCGCCATATTTTCGGTATGCACAGTTTTGGCGTTTTGATGCAGCAGGTCTGCGCGACTCAGCTCGCCCAGGATCGCCAGCACACCACCGGCACGATGCACATCTTCCATATGATATTTCTGTGTGGAGGGCGCCACTTTGCACAAGTGAGGAACCCTGCGCGAAAGCCGGTCGATATCTGTCATGGTAAAATCAACACCACCCTCTTCGGCGGCAGCCAGCAGATGCAGAATCGTGTTGGTCGAACCACCCATCGCAATATCCAGGCTCATGGCGTTTTCAAACGCCTCGAAGGTGGCGATGGAGCGCGGCAGAACAGAATCATCATCCTGTTCGTAATAGCGTTTCGCCAGACCCACAATAATGCGGCCCGCCTCCAGAAATAATTGTTCACGATCAGCGTGGGTCGCCAGCAGTGAACCATTGCCCGGTAACGACAATCCCAGGGCTTCGGTCAAACAGTTCATGGAATTTGCGGTGAACATTCCGGAGCAGGAACCACAGGTCGGACAGGCACTGCGTTCGATGGTCATGATATCTTCGTCAGACTCGTTTGGATCGGCAGCGGAAATCATCGCGTCCACCAGGTCGAGATGCACCTCCTCCCCATGCAGAACGACTTTACCCGACTCCATCGGCCCACCGGACACAAAAATGGTCGGGATATTCAAACGCATCGCCGCATTCAGCATGCCGGGCGTGATTTTGTCGCAGTTGGAAATGCACACCAGCGCATCGGCACAATGCGCGTTGACCATATACTCTACGGAATCTGAAATCAGCTCCCGCGAAGGCAGCGAATAAAGCATGCCACCGTGTCCCATGGCGATGCCGTCATCGACCGCGATGGTGTTGAATTCTTTCGCCACGCCACCTGCTTTTTCGATCTGCCGCGCCACCAGTTGCCCCATATCTTTCAGGTGCACATGCCCGGGCACAAACTGGGTAAAAGAGTTGGAAATCGCAATGATCGGTTTGTTAAAATCCTCATCGGTCATGCCAGTGGCGCGCCACAATGCACGCGCACCCGCCATGTTGCGGCCATGGGTTGTCGTACGGGATCGATATTCAGGCATAGTCTTTTGCTCGTTTTCAGAACTAACTAGTTTACACCGCTTTCCATGCGGGTGGCAGTTTCTGTATCATGTCGGCATTCGATCATTTGAAACAAGAAAACCCATGAAACAATATGGAATACGTATCACCCTGCCTGAAGACAGTACAATGGCCATGGCGCATTTGCTTGGAGATAACTGGGAAGCTTTCCGCTGGTTCGACACAGCCGAAGAGCGCGACCGAAATTTTAAGGAAATGCAACGCCAACCGTATAATTATCGTATTGGCGATAACATCCAGCAAATTCTGAATAAAGTTGAACGAGGACATTAAGATGGCCATTGAAATTGAAGTTGAAAACATTAAATGTGGCGGCTGCGCCAACAGCATCAGCAAAGGCCTGATGGAAGATGCGCGCATTAAATCCGTCGAAGTGGATATCGAAAACAGCCGTGTCTCATTCGAAGGCGATGATGCCGCCCGACACGATGCCATCAAAAAACTTTTGAAAATGGGTTACCCGGAAAAAGGTAGCGTCGAAGGCATCAAGGCTGCAACCGCTAAAGCCAAATCATTTGCCAGTTGCGCGATGGGTAGAATGGCAGAAGATGGATAAATAATTAATGGCTAACATCGCTGAGAAATTTCTGAAACTCGGCGGAATTTCTTAACAACTCATCCGCCGCTTTTACCAGCCGATCAACCTCATCTGATTCTAATGAAAATGTGGTGGGTAATTCCTGCAATAATTTTCGTTCATTTTTATCTTTTAAATCTGCCAGGCTGGCATTCACAAAATAAAAGTCTACGCCATTTTTGCATGCGATTTTTCCACAGCGTGCAAGACTGATTTCGTCTTTCCAGCGTTTCACATTTTCACGAAAACGATTAATCGTTTCGTCGTTGTATAAATTAATCTGCACGGTGGTTGCTGCATCGATACTGAAAAAAGCCGTGGGTGGATTTTTCTTTTTATTAATATCGATATTGGGCGCGGCGGCCGCATTCACCACAATGACCAGAATTTTGCGGGTATTTTTCAGATCAAAATCATCCAACGTCTGTTCTGCACCTCCATGCATAGCCACTTGTTCCATCACAGCGCGCAGGCCAAGATTATCTGCCAGCCCGCCATCCATTAAATGGATATAGGGCCGTTCCTTGCTATCCAGATAGCTGGAAACTTTTCTTGCCAGTGGTTGCAGCTCGGGTGAATTTTTTAAATCATCAGAACGCATCCACTGCGGCGAACGATCATCACACTGACCACCATAATTAAATACCGTCACCGCAGAAAAAAGTCCGGGCACAGCGGACGACGCCGTGACGGCGCGAGATATTGGAAAATCAGAAACGCTTGAGCACATCCAGTCAAATTGCTCCTGATGAAAACCAAAGCCGGTGCCGATCGTAAGATCCGTCGCGTTGATTAAAATCGCCGGACCAGGGCGACCCACCAGATCAGAAAACGTGGCGCCATGAAAAAGAATTTCATCATAGTATTCTTCAGCCATTTCACTGCGATCATAATAAGGCGAACTCAGTTTGAACCAGCGCATGGGATTAAACAGGCGCGTGAACAACACCCCTTCTACATCATGCTTGAGAAATTTTGTCTCGTAATCATCAAACAAACGATAACCCTTGAGGCCAAAATATGCCGCGGTAAAACTGCCGCCCGACACAGAAGAAATAAGATCAATTTCATCAGCCAGTTTGCGTGGCCTGCCGCGCCAGTTAATGGGTGTCTCCGCCAGCGTTTTTAAAACGCCATAAGACAAAGCTGAAGCACGCATGCCACCGCCGGAAAATGCCAGCACCACAAGCAACTCAGGCGAACGATCAAATCCACGTTGCTGGTGCAGATAATAAGGCGCTGCCGATGTCGCCTCAGAAAGCGGAGGATTAATCGGAAAATGTGCCACACAGCCTGTCAGGCCAACCACAATAAACAAAAGCACACACCGAAAAATATTTTTCATTGCGCCAGCATACCCAAAACAGGTTATGCTTTCACCTGTGTACGACTTATTAAACGATTATAAAAAAGAACCAACACCTCCCCCTTTTTTAAAGGGGGATTGAGGGGGATTTACACTGATGCCAGCACCTGATTTAAAAACCATGCTGCGTGGCCTGATCGAAACACCATCGATCAGCAGCACCACCCCAGAGCTGGATCAATCCAACCAGCCCGTGATTGAACGCCTGGCAAACTGGCTGGAAGATACTGATTTCAACGTAAGACAATTACCCGTTCCCAACCATCCCGGCAAAGTAAATTTAATCGCCACAATGGGAAAAGGTGAAGGCGGACTGGTGCTGGCTGGACATAGCGACACCGTGCCCTTCGATGAAAATCGCTGGCAACATGACCCGTTTAAACTCACAGAAAAAAACGGGCGGCTTTACGGCCTCGGCACTTCGGACATGAAATCTTTTCTCGCGCTTGCCATCGAAGCCGCAAAAAGTTTTGATGCGAAAAATTTCAAACATCCATTAATCATTCTCGCCACCGCCGACGAAGAAACCAGCATGTCCGGCGCACAGGCACTCTGCGCACAAGATTTATCCGGCGCGCGTTATGCCGTCATCGGCGAACCCACCGGACTGAAACCCATCAACCAGCACAAAGGCATCCTCATGGAAGCCATCAAACTGCGCGGCCAGTCCGGCCATTCCAGTGACCCATCGCTGGGCAACAACGCACTCGAAGGAATGACCGCCGTCATGACCGAACTCATCCAGTGGCGAAAAGCATTACAAAAACAAAATACAAACCCTGCATTTGCCGTGCCCGTGCCGACACTTAACCTGGGACACATACACGGCGGCGACAATCCCAATCGCATTTGTGCAGAATGCGAACTGCACATCGACCTTCGCCCCTTGCCCGGCATGTCGATCGAAATATTAAGAACTGAAATTCATCACCGCGTTCAGAACATTGCCGAAAAATTAAAACTGCAAGCAACATTTAAACCGCTTTTTGCAGGCATCGAAGCCATGCAAACCAGCACCACCTCACCCATCGTGCAAGCCTGCGAACAATTAACCCAGGCAAAAGCCGGCAGCGTCGCCTTCGGCACCGAAGGCCCCTACCTCAACCAGCTCGGCATCGACACCCTCATCCTCGGCCCCGGCGACATCGACCAGGCGCACCAACCCGATGAATATTTATCGCTCGACAAAATTCCACCGACAATCGAAATCCTGAAAAAACTGATACAGAAGTTTTGTGTGGATGTATAAATAATTATTGGGAAGAAAATGTGAATATCTCACAGAAATAGCCTTTAGATTTATGCTATTTTATTTGGTTCTTGTGCGGCTACTAACCTTATAAAATAATTACCAGAACCATATCGAATGGACAAAGTTGATCGCATCTACGAACTCCATCGCTTATTTAAAGCACGGCGCACACCCGTTCACTTCGATCAGCTTAAAGAAATTCTGGACTGTTCTGACTCAACAGTTCGAAGAACCATTCATCACATGCAAAACTATCTGAGTGCACCCCTGGATTATGACGAAGAGCGAAACGGCTGGTTATATGAAAGATCACAGGCAGAAAGTTATGAACTGCCCGGCCTGTGGTTCAGTCCTGACGAACTCTACGCATTACTGATCTCACATCACCTGCTCGTCAGCCTGGAACCGGGCATTCTGTCTGAACACATCAATCCGCTGACCAAACGCATTGAAGAATTATTAGCCAAAAACGGCAACAAACCCCCGGACATACAGAACAGAATCCGCATCCTGCAAATAGCATCGCGCCCGCAAAACCTTGACCATTTCCAGCAAATCGCAGCCGCCCTGTTGCAGGAAAAACAAATCAAGGTTTCGTATCATGGCAGAGAAAAAGACAAAACCACCGAGCGAATTCTGTCACCCCAGCGAATGGTCTACTACCGCAGCAACTGGTACCTTGATGCTTATTGTCATGAAAGACAGGCGCTGAGAACATTCTCACTGGACAGACTACATCCAGTTGCCGAAATGGATGAACCCGCACACAAACTTTCTGACAAAGAACTCGATGCCATCCTCACAAAATCCTATGGCATATTCGCAGGCAAACCAGAACACACAGCCATCCTGAAATTTACAGCTGAAGCCGCAAAATGGGTGGCCGATGAGCAATGGCACCCCCAGCAAAAACAGGTTTACCACAAAGACGGTAGCTTAGAACTACACCTGCCCTACAGCGATCCCCGGGAAATCCTCAAAGACATACTAAAGTTTGGCCGCGACGTGACTGTTGTCGAGCCGGAAGACTTGAGAAATGAGGCGATAATCAGACTGGAGGCTGCGCTTGAACAATATAAATAGAATTGCCCTGGCTGATTTTGACTAGGCACTAAATTATATTAAAAAAGACTCGACTTTATAACTAATCAGTAATTTTTATGGAGCATTTATCAGATTTAAAAGCCATCCTGCATTCCAAACGCGCCAATATTTATTATCTGGAAAAATGCCGCGTCATGCAGAAAGACGGACGGGTGCTCTATCTCACCGAAGAGCAGGCCAATAAACAGTACTGGAACATCCCCATTGCGAACACCACCTGCATCTTGCTTGGTACAGGAACATCCATTACCCAGGCCGCCATGCGGATGCTCGCCTCCGCAGGTGTGCTGGTAGGCTTTAGTGGTGGAGGCGGAACACCACTAATTGCCGCCAACGAAATCGAATGGCTCACCCCGCAAAGTGAATATCGGCCCACCGAATACATACAAAACTGGTTATCATTCTGGTTTGACGATGACAAGCGCCTGCAAGCAGCCAGACGTATTCAGAATTTGCGGCTTGAATACATGTACCGCGTATGGAGCAAGGACAAGGAACTTCAAGCAGAAGGATTTACTGTTAAGGATGCCAATATCAAACAGGCTATTCAGCAGTTCTCATCAAAAATAGACCCGTGCACCGATGTCACAAAACTTTTACTTGTCGAAGCGCAGCTGACCAAAAGTCTTTACAAGATAGCCGCCAGCAAAACAAAAATGAATGACTTTGTACGCGATCATCAACAGACCGATGATGCCAATGCTTTTCTCAATCATGGCAACTATCTTGCCTATGGACTGGCTGCCACCACATTATGGGTACTCGGCATTCCGCATGGCTTTGCCTTTATGCACGGCAAAACACGCAGAGGCGCATTAGTTTTTGATATCGCCGATCTGGTCAAGGATACACTGATCCTTCCCTGGGCATTTATCTGCGCCAAAGAAGGTGCAAGCGAACAGGAATTCCGTCAGCAATGCCTGCAAAATTTTACCCGGCATAAAGCGCTGGATTATATGTTTGATACGATTAAACAACTTAGCGTGGAATTTGCTGACCATGACATACCAAACAGTGTGGAAAATGACAAACCATGATGGTCACTTTCGTAAGCCAATGTGAAAAGAAATCACTCAATAAAACCCGCCGTGTTTTAGATGCCTTCGCCAACCGAATAGGAAACAGAACATGGCAAACTGTCATCACCAATGAAGGATTACAAGCCATCAAAAAACTATTGAGGAGAACAGCCAGTAAAAATACCGCTGTGAGTTGTCACTGGATTCGTAGTCGCAGCCGCAGTGAGTTGTTGTGGGTAGTGGGGAACCGGAATAAATTCAATGAACAGGGCATTATCCCAGTGAATTATACAGGTAAGGATCTTATAAAAACGCACAACGAAGAAGACTGGCATTTCCTGCCTATTATAGAATCACTCACTGTTTTTTCTGCACTACTCCATGACTTTGGAAAAACCTCTGTTCTATTTCAGGAAAAGCTACGTGGCAAGAGTCAATATAAGGGTGATCCGATTCGACATGAGTGGATTTCATTATTGTTATTGAGCGCGATGGCAAATGGAAAAACAGATCAGGCATGGCTTTCAAACCTGATTAGTGACGAAATTCATGAGTACATTAAAAAAATAGAAATCAGGAATATCGATAAACCGCTGGCTAACTTGCCGCCTGTCGCCAGTTTGCTTGCATGGTTAATCGTCAGCCACCACAAGTTACCGTTATTTGATAAAGGTAAAGGTAAAACTATTGATTTTAACCATCTGCTAAAGAGTATTTCCCGGCTATGGGGTTATGAGAATCACCAGATAAAATTTGAAGATTGGTTCAAAATCACCGAATTACCCAGCAAGTCAATCGAATGGCAACAGCAGATAAAAGCCTGTGCCATAAAAATTTCATCACAAATTGAAAAAATTGACAGCATAATAAAACAGGGTGATTTCCGCCCGGTTTTAACGTACGCAAGACTGTGCCTGATGCTGGGTGATCACTTTTATTCATCTTGCCCGGGAGATAAAAACTGGCATAGCAGTACCGAGCTATATGCAAATACTGACGGTCACAATAAGCTCAAACAAAAATTGGACGAGCATTTGGTCAGTGTCGCCAGACAGGCAAAAAAGAATGTAAAAAAACTACCGCAGTTTGAAGGTGTGTTTAATCAGGCTATTCGGGCACGAGATAAAAAAGCACTCAATCAACGTAGTCCGAAAGAGTATAAATGGCAGGATATAGCGGTCAGTAAAATAAAAAAATGGAAGAAAAATGAGCAAGCCATGGATAAACATCAATTTGGTCTGTTTGCGGTAAACATGGCCTCTACAGGCAAGGGAAAGACCTTTGCTAATGCAAAAATAATGCAAGCGCTATCAGCCGGAGAAAATAGTCTGCGTTATATTCTGGCGCTTGGGCTGAGAACACTGACTTTGCAAACAGGTGATGAATACAAAGACAAAATTGGATTAAGCAAGGAAGAGCTGGCTGTCCTGATAGGTTCAAGAGCAATTGTTGACCTTCACAATGAGGATAACAGGGAAGCCAAAACAGGCTCGGAATCTGAGGAAGCCCTGCTGGATAACGAACTAGTTTTCTGCAAAGATTTTCCTGAACAAGGGCTTGATACGGTACTGAGAAATCAAAAAGACCGACAGTTTTTGTATGCTCCTGTCCTGACCTGCACCATCGACCACATTATTCAGGCAACTGAAGTCATCAGGGGTGGGCGATATATCTTGCCCACGATCAGGCTAATGTCATCCGATCTGGTAATTGATGAAATTGACGATTTTGATGGTACCGACCTGATTGCGATAGGTAGACTAATCCATATGGCGGGAATGCTGGGCAGGAAAGTCATGATTTCATCAGCAACCATTCCGCCTGATTTGGCAGAAGGGTATTTCAATGCCTATCGTTCGGGATGGAAACTCTTTGCCAAAATGCGAAATAAACCGGCGAGCGTTGGATGTGTTTGGGTGGATGAATTTGATACCAAGGTTGTGAATGTTTCAACAATGAGTGATTACACAAAACAACATGGAAAATCCATAAAAAAACGCATTGAAAATCTGAATCAGGAGGTAGCTAAAAGAAAGGCAAATATTGCGCCATGCACTACAAAACCGGATGAATATTTTGATGCTATTCAGCGAGCCGTTCTGGTTAAACACAAAAACCACAATTTTATAGATGGCAAGACTGGGAAAACAATCAGTATTGGTGTGGTTAGAATGGCGAACGTTGATCCATGCATCAGGCTGACAAAGCACTTTTTAAATACGACCTTGCCAGAAGACACGAGTATCAAAGCAATGGCTTATCACTCCAGGCAAGTCCTGTTAATGCGCCATGAACAGGAAAAATATCTGGATAAAATCCTTAAACGAAACACTGACGACTGGGAAAAGAACATTCTGGAAGATGATGCCATCAGAAAACACATCGATAGCTCGGATGCTGACAATATCATTTTCATCGTTGTCGCAACGCCCGTGGAAGAGGTCGGCAGAGATCATGACTTTGACTGGGCAGTGATTGAGCCATCATCGTACCGATCTTTTATACAAATGGCAGGTAGAGTATTGAGGCATCGTAAATGTGAAAAAGGAATTGCAGAGCCTAATATTGCAGTCATGGAGTACAACTATCGGGCTTTGAAGTCAGCTGGCAAAAAAGTTGCCTTTTGCTGGCCGGGCTATCAAAAAAGCATGGATGATCTCACTGGGTACAATCTCAACAAAATTGTCGATACAGTTAAAATAAGTGAAAGACTGGATGCAAGCGACCGAATACAAAAAACAAAATCATCAGAATTGGCTGATCTGGAACATAGCGTGATACATGAATTGCTCACCAACTATAAAGCCAAAGGCCCCGAATCCCTGCAAGGCTGGATTGAAAGTAGTTGGTGGTTGACAGGTATTCCGCAAAGGCTGGTTCGGTTCAGAAAAAATAACGGTATGGATAAAATCCTGTTTCTCACGGCGGATGGTATTTTTGTCGAAAAAAATGATAGTGGAAAAACAACTCCAGTTGCCAGGGACAACATAAGCCATGAAAAGCCAGGCGAAGAGGAAGGAAAAAGTTTATGGATAAGACGAAATTATAAGAAGCTGCTGGAAAATCAGGCTGGTGACAGAGATGTTGAAAAAATTGCATTGATTTATGGAGAGATAAATCTGCCATTATATGGAGAAGAATTAAAAAACCAGCAGTTTGTTTACAATGAAGAGCTTGGATTAATAACGCAATGAACATTTTAACGGATATAGGTTAAGTTATGCTAGATACAGCAATAAAAAAATACCTGGAAGATAAGAAGCAGGATTTTCTGAAAAAGAAAATCAAGGGCAATACAAGTGAGGAAGAAAAGCTGAAATTTACTCAGGAAGCAAATGAGAAGTATCAACTTGAAAACTGGTTGATTGATTCCTCTTCCAGAGCCAAGCAATTATCACTCACGTCACATCCTGCAAAATTTGTTCACCCAAATGCGAAAGCCAGCAGCATTATCGCTTCAAATACACACCGCCCAGATGGATTGCTACGTTCCGGCAATGTCGTGGTTGAGTTAGATACTTTTGGGAATGCGGCTGCACTGGATGTAGAAAAGTTTCTGCGATTGGAACTTGAGGATGGCAGGGCTGTTTTGCAGCATATTGAGGAAGAAACAGAATTCATCAAACAACTCTTTGATACCGAGAACACAAACTTTTCATCATTAAGGGAAAGTTTTATGAAGGTAAAGGTTTCGGATATTGAACAAACCAGTGAAAAGTTGAAACAGATTTATTTCCCTGTTGCTGATGACTATCACTTATTGTCTGTGCTTATTCCATCTGGCTTGATTTACAAGCTAAAAGAACGAATTAATGCGCTGCGTTTCTCTGACGAAAACAAGCGACTGCGTGAAGAAATAAAAAAAGCTTCACCTGAGCCAACCAGTGGAAAGATTAATGAGTTATTCGATTTAACCTCGGTTGGATATGGTGGTACAGAACCACAAAATATCAGCACCTTGAACAACCAGAATGGTGGCGTAAGCTTTTTACTTCCTTCCCTTCCCCCTATTCTGAATAAACGCAACATTCAACCACCCAAAAAGAGTTTCTTTGTTAATTGTCTGTGGTCAGGGTTTTTCAAAGAAGACTTCAATGATTTTCACAAGATGCTGATTGACAGAAGAAACAATATAGATATAAGAGATAAGCGGGATGATATTGTTTTGAATTCAATCAGTAAAGTGAAGTGGTTGATCAACCAGATACGGGATATTGGCGGCAACTGGTCAGACAGTGAAACTTATGCTGATCTGGATCATTGGGAAAAAATATGGCTGGATGAAAAATATCGTAGCATCAGGGCCGATAAACATCAGAATAATGATTATATCAACAAGGCGCAGAGTTACCTTGCCAACTGGTTTATTGGCAGCTACAAACAAACCATCAAGGATAACAAGCTGCTGGGTAATGATGATATTGACCATATCAAAGAGATTCTCAAGCAGGAACAGGAGTTGCTGGCATGAAGGATATATTGCTTATCCCTAACATCAAAATTCATAACGCAAACGCTTTATCGAGTCCATATACCATCGGTTTTCCAGCAATGACAGCATGGCTGGGTTTCATGCATGCCCTGCAAAGAAGGTTAGTGGGCACTAAGTTTTCTGACATCAAGTTTACAGGTGTCATTGTCAGCTGCTTGGATATGACACTACATACCCATAAAGTCAATTATGTCAGTTCAATTATTGGCACAAGCAATCCTTTGGATAAAACTGGAAAAAGACCATCGTTTATAGAAGAAGCTCGCTGTGATCTTGAGGTCAGCATTGCAATCGAATGTGAAATGGGATTTTTGGGCGATGACAGTTTTGCCCGCTTCATAGATAAGACACTGCATATGATGAAAATTGCCAGTGGCGATATTATAAGTTTTAAGCCGTGCCAGCATATTGAGGTCGATAATAATGAACCACGCACCTTAACCCGGTATCTCATGCCAGGGTTCTGTCTCGTATCAAGGCAAGCACTCATGCAACAATCCATGCAAGATGGGAGCGATGCCATCGATGCCATGCTTGAATATTTAAAGACGACTACTGATATTGAAATTGATGAACATAAGCAAGTTAAAAAGAGCAAACCTTACAAGAAAGAAAAAGGCTGGATTGTTCCCATTGCCGTGGGTTACCAGGGTATCAGTGAGCCAGGAAAACTGGCAAATACCAGAGATGAAACTACACCCCACCGATTTGCAGAAAGCGTTGTCACATTGGGCGAATTTAAAATGCCCTATCATTTTGACAATATAGATCAAATGATGTGGCGATATCAGGAATACAACAAAGATGATTTATATCTTTGTTGTAACAATTATTCAATTAACCAACAGGAATCAAAATTATGAGTAAAATACCCGCATCAGTATTAGCATTCGAGAAAAAACTAGTTCCATCTGACGGGATTATGTATGGCACAACCTGGGAGAATAGAAACTCACAAGTCACTCCCCTCAAGTTACAGGAAAAATCTGTTCGTGGCACAATTTCCAATCGTCTTAAAAAATCAGAAGAAGGGAAAATTGATGCCAAAATCGAAAGTGCAAATTTGCAGACGGTAGACAGTTGCGCTCTGACACCAGAGCAAGACACCTTAAAACTGAGCTTTACCCTGAAAGTATTAAGTGGGGTTGAAAACCCCTCTGCATGTAACCACGAAGGCTTTAACCAGAGTTATACACAAGCGGTAAAACAATTTATGGAGAAGAATCCCGGTTTTACCGAAATTGCTAACCGCTATGCCGCCAATTTGGCAAATGGCCGCTTCCTGTGGAGAAACCGGGTGGGTTGTGAAGATATCGAAATCCGTGTGAATGTTCTAAACGAAGGAAATGAACGAAGCAGGAACTTCCAAAGTCAGGATATGGACATGCGTAACTTTGACAACCTTCCGAGCAACGTGATTGAACTTGGCAGTTTAATCGCTGATACATTATCGGGCAGAAATGAGTTTCTGTTACTGGAAATAGACGCTTTCGCCAAGATTGGAAAGTCACAAGATGTTTACCCCAGTGAAGAATTAGTGCTTGATAAAAGCAACAGCAAGGAAAAGAAGAGCAAAATCCTGTTTGATGTCGATGGTGTGGCTGCCATGCACTCACAAAAAATTGGTAATGCGATTCGTACCATTGATACCTGGTATCCAGGGTATGAAGAACACCAGAGGCCAATTGCGATTGATCCATACGGAGCAGTAACAAATTTGGGGAGAGCCTATCGCCAGCCTAAACAGAAAACTGATTTTTTCTCACTATTTGATAAATTCTCACAAGGAGAAAAACTGGATGCAATCGAAGATGAATACTTTGTTATGGCTGTTCTTGTTCGTGGTGGTGTGTTCGGAGAAAAGCAATAATGGACTCATACATCGACATTCGTTTTATGGAGGATGATGAAATTCCGATATATTTTATTCGGAACAAAACCTTTACCAAACTCCACAAAGCCTTGCACGACCAAAAGCAAACCGTTATCGGTGTAAGTTTTCCAAACTACAAGGTCAAGCTGGGCGATACCATCCGCTTGCATGGCAATAAACCCGCACTGGATACCTTGCAACAAAGCAACTGGTTAGGTGGTTTAGCGGGGTATTGTGACGTGGGTGAGATTCTTCCCGTGCCTGAAAACATCGAAGGCTACCGAACCGTGTCGCGCAAGCAACCGACCATGACGCTTAAAAAGATGCAGGTACGCATTGCCTATCAAAAACAACAGGGTATTTTAAAAACAGCTGAAGACATAAAAGCGTATGAAAGACAATACAAGGAAAAAATGTATGGTTCACAAAGCCTGGATAATCCTTATCTTGAATTAAAAAGTTCCTCAAACGGTCAGCTTTATCGTGTGTTTATTGAAATGGGTGAAATTCAGGATAAGTCGGTTAGTGGTGATTTTAATTACTTTGGTCTAAGTAAAATCGCCACTGTTCCCTGGTTTTGAAATGATGCATGAGAACCACAATCCGTCTTGCGCGTTAAATGATGCGATAGAATTTATTGAGAAAGCAGAGGGTTGCCAAATTACGTTATCGTTAGCCCGCTGATAAGGCGTTGGGAATTTTTAATAACCTGTGTCAACAAGCCAAAAAAAAGATTTCTGATACTCGATACTTATCATGCTGAATTAGCCATAGAAACAGGAAGCCAGTGGATAAGCATTGACCGGGATTTTTGCCGTTTTCCAAGACTAAAATATTCAAGTCCCTGGTAAAAAACAACAAAAGCGATACGCATTGTAGACCAATAATTTTTCAGGAAAATTAAGCTCTTTAAAAATCAGTAACTTACATAAACCCGTTTTTTCATTGGTCAAACAGTGGAAAAAGCGGTTATTTAACTGTTTCTAAAACAGTTTTTTATTTAAAATTACAGTTCACTGCCACACAGGCAGCTTAGAAA
>DTYI01000286.1 GCA_012961935.1 Thiotrichales bacterium
ATAGGGATCGGGCTTCTGGAGATAGTGCTTCACATAGCGCGCCACCCCGTCCTCCAGTTCAGTAAAGGGCCGGTCATAGCCGGCGCTGCGCAGGCGTACATTCGCCTGTCATAATTTCACGCATGACATCGGTCATTTCTTCACGGCTTAAATTTTGTTTTTCGATAACAGTTGCAATCGCCTGTTGAATGTTCATGACCACCTCCCCTTTTTGATATTGAGAAAATTCTGTAGTAACTCATGGCCGTATTTCGTAAGAATAGATTCTGGATGAAACTGCACACCCTCGATGGCATATTCTTTATGCCGCACGCCCATTATTTCATCCAGTTCACCTTGTTTATTTTCAGTCCAGGCTGTAATTTCCAGACAATCAGGCAAGGTTTTTTTGTCAATTACCAACGAATGATAACGGGTTGCTTCGTAAGGATTTTCCAGCCCTTTAAAAACACCTTCATTCTTGTGAAAAATCATTGAAGTTTTTCCGTGCATAATTTCACTGGCGTGCACAATGTCGCCACCAAATACCTGGCCGATACTTTGGTGCCCTAAACACACGCCCAGTATCGGCAACTCACCTTTAAAACTATTAATCACATCCATTGATATACCTGCTTCATTTGGTGTGCAGGGGCCAGGAGAAATCATGATATGATCCGGTTTTTTCTGGCGCACTTCATCGACTGTAATCTGGTCATTGCGATGCACTTCAACTTTTGCGCCCAGCTCGCCTAGATACTGCACCAGGTTGTAGGTAAAGGAATCGTAATTATCGATCATCAAAAGCATTATTTTTTACCTTAAGCACACAAAAGTACAAAGTGATTCTGTCTGAAATAAAAAGATGAAAAGATACCTGACTCTTTTTTGACGCAGAGGCGCAGAGAATCCAGAAAATAATCTGGATACTCTGCACCGCTGCGTCGATAAAGCTGTCGGAATCATTTATGCGCCCCGTTTAAACCTGCTTCAGCCATGGCCACTGCGCGAAAAATTGCGCGGCCTTTGTTCATGGTTTCTTTCCATTCGAGTCTGGGTTGAGAGTCGTAAACGATGCCCGCGCCTGCCTGAATATGCAACGTACCATCTTTAATCACGGCGGTGCGAATGGCGATCGCGGTATCCATGTTGCCGTTCCAGCCGATGTAACCTACTGCGCCAGAATAAATGCCGCGCTTGACTGGCTCGAGTTCGTCGATAATTTCCATGGCGCGAATTTTCGGTGCACCACTGACTGTGCCTGCTGGAAATGTTGCGCGTAAAACATCCATGGCTGTCATGTCCGGCTGCAGCTCACCTTCAACGTTGGAGACAATATGCATGACGTGCGAGTAGCGCTCGATGCTCATCTGGTCGGTAAGTTTTACGCTGCCGATTTTTGAAACCCGTCCGGCATCATTGCGGCCTAAATCAATCAGCATTAAATGTTCGGCCAGTTCTTTTGGATCAGCCAGCAATTCGGCTTCCAGCGCTTTGTCTTCAGCTTCGTCGTGGCCGCGCCTGCGCGTGCCTGCAATTGGTCGAACCGTGACTTTACCTTCTTCAAGGCGCACCAGAATTTCTGGTGACGAACCAACAATGTGAAAATCATTCAGGTCGAGAAAATACATGTAGGGTGAGGGATTTAAACTTCGCAGCGCACGGTATAAATCAAGTGGTTCAGCAGAAAAGGGAATCGACAAACGCTGCGATAACACCACCTGCATGATGTCGCCTTCAATAATGTATTCACGCGCTTTTTCGACGGCCTGCTTGTAGCCTTCCTCAGTAAAACCGGAAACAAAATCCTGCTCGTTCACCTTGCGGGTCTGACTTGCGGGCTGATACGCAGGCAGAGGTTGACGCAGTTTTATCTCCAGTTCATTCAACCGAATTTGACCGGCTTCAAGATCATCAGGATCGGCCTGGACAATTAAATAAAGCTTGCCGGAAAGGTTATCGAAAACCACCACTTCTTCTGACAGCATTAATAAAATATCCGGTGTGCCTAACGGGTCAGGTTTGTTTTCCCGTTTCAGGCGTGGTTCGATATAAGCAATCGTGTCATAACCAAAATAGCCGACCAGCCCACCGGTAAATCGCGGCAGGTCTTCACCATCCAGTACGGTAAATTGTTGCTGGTATTGCTCAATCCATTCAAGTGGATCATCCACTGTTTCTTTGCTTACGATCCTGCCATCCGTTTCGGTAATAATCTGATTGCCGGTAATTTTAATAATCGTCCGGCAGGGCAAGCCGATGATAGAATAACGCCCCCATTTTTCACCACCGTGAACTGATTCAAACAGATAGGAATAAGGCCCGGCCGCGAGTTTCAGATAAGTGCTTAACGGCGTATCGAGATCGGCCAGTACTTCGCGCACCAGCGGCGTTCGTTTTTGGATGGATAATTCAGCGGGTTGTTGCGAGGTCATAGTTCACTTCCAGTCACACAATAATTAATAACAGTCATACCGGGCGCATCAGCACCAACGGGCGTCACCGTTTAACCATCGTCTAAAGTGGAAGCGAACTACATTCATGGCTGTAAGTTACCAGAGAGAATCTGAAAAAACCAGCGCTAAACTATTCAAACCTCCTCATCTGTTGACATTGAAATCAGTTCGGCACTGATAGACGTTAACCGTTCAACCAGCATCCTCTTTTGCTTGCCGTCAAGACTGACTAAAAGATCCCTGATAATTGAAGCCCTAAGGTCGGCATTTTCCAGTTTGCGTTCGTAGGCCAGGCCAGTTAACAACTGGGACGTGTTGTTCCAGTGTTTAACAAAATCTGCAGCAAACTTTTTTTCATGCCGACGCTCGAACAAGGCTAGCAGCTTATCATTCCAGACTTTCTCCGCTGCCATCTCCTGCTCGCGTAAATCATGCCTTGCCTGTATCGCATGCTTGATTTGGGCAAGCTGAGCTTTCGTTAATTTCACAGCCATCATACTCGCAAGAGACTCAGCACCCTCCACAATATCCTTGCTGGCAGATGCAAACGATGTATCGAGCAACTCCTCTTTCGATTCGTCAAACTCTTCCTCAATAGATTTAATAACTTGTTCAACCTGCGCATTACTCAAAGACGCCGCAATATCAGCCACCTTAAAGCTAATGTCACCCGCTTCATCAAGATGAGGGAAGCTAGTAATCTCATCTGAGAAATGCTTTACCAGTTCGTAAGAAATGTTACCCCCCTGCTCTAATTTTTCAGCTAAATCTGCAAACATTTTCGCGTAGTCTGGTAATTTATTTTTACGGTGCCATGCCAGAAGTTGATTGGCATAATCATCAATTGCTGCTTCCTGAGTTTTTGAAAATCCAGCCGATTTTTTAATATCCTCTGCAACTTCAGACGCCAGGTTATCGTAACTTGCGCGCAACAGCAAAGGCGAATAAACACTACATGAAGCAGCACCCAGAGCTGCGGCGAATAGAAAATATATTTTCATTAAATTTTTCATTTCATGAACCTCTACAAAATAATTTATTTCACTAGAAGAAATAACTTGCGCGTGCACCGGCAGAGATAATGTGTTCATCTTTCACCAACGGACTGTCAGTGACTTCATCAGGATAATATTTGTAATTCAGCATTAAACCAACTTTCCAGTTTTCTCCAAATTTACGACTCGCATCAAAATCCACATACGGAATGACGGCATCTTTACCTTTAAAAGCGGCGCGGGTCGCTGTCGCTTCTGAATTACGCACGCCGTAGTAATAATCAGTCACCTTGTCGCTTTGCCAGTTAACACCAACAGTCGGGTTTAATGTCCAGGCACCAGCCTGAAATTTCTTATCCACTTCAAGATAAGCTGCATGTCCTTCATGTGCCGTATCAGGGTCAGCAAGCAAAGCAAGACTAACCGTACCCAGCGAATTATGTAACGAAAGTTTTCCCCCGATTTCAAATGCCAGGTCACGGTCTTCCATGCCCTTGAATATTTTATCATCGTCAGCTTCATAACCCAGAAAACGAACTTGTCCTAAAACATCGAAAGTTAAATTTTCATTTTTTAGAACAGAATATGATATGTGATCATAATCAACATTGATTCGCTCACCATGATATTCCAGAAAAAGTGCAACACCGCCTAATGCCTCATCGGTGTCATATGGCTGACCGAGATCAACAAGCGCCAGTCCAACACCTAGTCTTGGGGAATCTTTTTGAGTACTTTCATCTGCATGAATTACAGATGCGCTCAAAGCAGTTAGGGCCATCAGGCCAGTGGAAATAAATTTAGTATTTTTATGCATTTCGTTCTCCTTTCGTTTAAGTCTCGATAATGAGATTTAATTTTAAAAAGAGAAAATGTAGCCGTCTGTTGCTATTGTGTTATGGATTTGTAGAGAAATGTTTTTAAATTAACTTGAGATGGGCCAGCGCAATACAAAACGCGCACCGCCTAAAGATGATTGCATCACCTGAACGTCACCACCATGCCACTCAGCGATACGGCTGACAATCGCCAGACCTAAACCAAAACCACCAGACTGGCGATCACGGCTCACGTCTACGCGGGTGAACGCATCAAATACTTTTCCACGATATTCTTCTGGAATACCTGGGCCGTCATCATCCACACTCAACTGAAAATAATCTGTATTTTGGCTTAAATGCGCATAAACGTTTCCTTTGGCATAACGGCAAGCATTTTGCAAAAGATTGCCTAGCGCCCGCGCCATTAATTTTGGCTCCATACATAGGACTGCTGATTGCGGTAACGCATCCGTAATGCCTTCAACCGAAATATCTTTTTGTTGCCTGGCCCAGCGCTCAACCTGAATATCAAACCACTCTTGCACCATGACTGGCACGAACTTAATCTCAGTCTGCAAGCGATCAACGCGCGCATAGGAAAGCAGCTCACCCAATAATTCATCCAGCTCTTCGATATCTGTATTCATTTCCTGGATGTAGCGATTTCGATCTGATTCATCGCTTGTCTTTTCCATCATATCCAGACTAAATCGCAAACGAGAAACAGGCGTTCTTAATTCATGCGAAACCGCATTGGTTAATTCTTCATGTGACGAAATAAGTTGTTCAACTCGGGCGGCCATGTCGTTAAAAGATTTCACAATCATTTTAATCGGGGAACGTTTATGAAATTTTATTCGCGTATTTAAGTTGCTTTCTCCAAAATCTTCTGCCGCATCATTCAGCCCTCTGAGGTCACGCCAGACAGGTCTTAGCCACAACCAGACTGCTAGCCCAATCATGAAAGCCAGCATAGCCAACAACACATAGGGCAAGAAGCGGATCACAGCAGGATCATGTAGCGGTCCTGCTTTCAGCACATAATCACTATTTAGCAAACGAAAATAATAGCGCTCATTATGCTCATCATAATCCAGCGCTACCGTCTCTCCCGCTTTTAATTGTTTTAGTGCTTCATCTTTTAATTCTGTTTCATTGCTTTTCATTAACGAAATCGGGAAACCAAAAATATTATTTAATGTCCTGACCTCCTGATTCCATTTGTTTTCTGGTATCCCGGAAAAACGCATTTCCAATAAATGTCGTGTTCCCGCTGCCAGTCTCCGATAATCCTCAGTCTCCGTTTGCTCAACTTGCAGTTTCCACGCATATTGATTCAGGCTCGATAAGACATAAAAATAATCTGCCTTATCATTTTCAAATATGACAAACTTACCAGACATCAGATCACGCCTTTCATGCTGTTTTAAATCCAGATCACCCAGTTTTACCAGATTAATTTCATATTCAAAATTTTTCTGGAGTTTTTTCAGTTCACTTTCAAGCTGTGCAGATTCTACCTCTGAAATACGTTCATCGAGTAGACTGATTGTACCCTCAAATGACTCTCTGGCTGCCTGCTGGGCAGTATTTTTCAGGAGTATCTCTGGCAAGACATCAACAGCAAAAACAAATAAAATAATAACCAGAAAAACCGGAATAAAAAGTGTCAGAAAAAGGCGTGCCACATTATTCCCCTTTAATCTGTCGAGAAAATAAATAGCCTTTGCTGCGCACCGTTTTTATATAGCGCGGCTCTGCAGGATTATCACCCAGTAATTTGCGCAAGCGGGCAATTCGAATATCCACCGACCGATCCAGGCCATCGTATTCACCTCCAGACAGCGAAGACAAAATATCATCGCGGCTTAAAACTGAACCTGCGTTTGAGGCCAGCAGCCAGAGCAAATCAAACTCCTGACTTGTTAACAATAAAAGTTGTTCGTTTATATGCGCTTCACGCATGGTTTTCGAAATCTTTAATTCGCCTATTACGATGAGTGATTTTTTTCCTTCATATTCAGTCAGGATGGCATGACGCCGTAATAAATTGTGAATGCGCGCCAGCAACACACGCGGCTTCACCGGCTTGATGACATAATCGTCTGCGCCAAGCTCTAATCCAACCACCTGATCAATATCTTCATCACGCGCAGTCAGCATTAAAATCGGGCCTTTATATTCTGATCGAACCTGGCGGCAAACGTCCATGCCATCCAGACCCGGCAGCATCAAATCAAGCACAACCAGATCCGGTTTTTCATCCAGAATTCTTTGCACCGCCACGTCACCACGGCCTTCGATACTTATTTTAAATTGCTGTTGCTCAAGATATTCCTGAATTAACGCAGACAGACGCACGTCATCTTCGACCAGCATGATGTGACTCGTTTGTGCAGGGAGTTGTGAACCTGATTTCATCCCTAAATACTAACGCATAAGAAATGCTAGCAGGATTGTATTTTTGTTATAGATTTGTAGCAGGCAGACAGCATGAAACTATCTGCCTGTTAGTCGGTCACTTCAGATGAAGTTATGCCACCTGCTCCAGCAGCGTTTTTAATTCTGACATGGAATCAATCACCGCGTCGGGGTTATAATCACGGATATCTTCGCCGTGATTATAGCCGTAGCTCATGCAGATAATTTGAAAACCCGCAGCACGCGCCGCTTTTACATCGCTTTGGGAATCGCCCAGCATGGTGGACTCGGCAGGTGTCACGCCCATTATTTCTGCTGCATGCAGCAAGGGTAAAGGATCAGGCTTTTTCTTTGGCAGCGTATCGCCCGCGATGACGCACTCAAAATAATCAGACAAGCCCAGGTCTTTCAGCAATGGAATCGTGAATTGCTCAGCTTTGTTGGTCACGCAACCCAGGCGATAACCAGCAGACTTTAAATAATCCAGACCTTCGAAAACGCCATCGTAAACGCGACTACGTTGTGAAGTGTTTTTCGCATACAAGTCCAGAAAGATGGGATAAGCCCTGTCAAATAAGTCCTTGTCCGGCATGCCGTCCAGGTCGTTGGTCAGGGCGCGTTCCACCAGACGGGGTACACCATTGCCGACCCAGTGGTGCACTGCGTCTTCGCCACGCACGGGCATATCCAGTTTTTTCATCATCTCGTCGACGCAATAAGCAAGATCCGGCACGCTGTCCACCAGCGTGCCGTCCACATCAATGAGGAACATTTTGGGATTGTTCAGCATCAAGCCGCCTTGCTTTCCGCTTTACCCAGCTCAGCACGCATCGCTGCAATGATGCTGTCATACTGATTCGGGTCAGAATCCTTGCCGGCACCAAAAATAGCAGAACCAGCGACGAACATATCGGCACCCGCCTCTTTGATTTCACGAATATTGTCGACCTTTACCCCGCCGTCAACTTCAAGACGAATATCAAAACCGCTTTCATCAATCATCTTGCGAGCCTGGCGCAATTTGTCCAGTGTAGACGGGATAAAACTCTGACCACCAAAGCCAGGGTTCACGGACATCAGCAGAATCAGATCAACCTTATCCATCACATAATCGAGGTAGGATAAAGGCGTCGCCGGGTTGAATACCAGACCGGATTTGCAGCCTTCATCGCGCGTCAGTTGCAGGCTGCGATCAATGTGCTCGGAAGCTTCCGGGTGGAAGGTAATATAGGTCGCGCCCGCTTTGGCGAAATCAGGAATGATGCGGTCCACCGGCTTGACCATCATGTGGACGTCAATATCAGCGGTCACACCATGCTTGCGCAGCGCATCACAGACCAACGGGCCAATCGTGAGGTTGGGCACGTAGTGATTATCCATGACATCGAAATGCACGACATCGGCACCGGATTTGAGAACATTATCCACTTCCTCACCCAGGCGGGCAAAATCTGCGGACAAAATGGATGGAGCAATCAGGTTATTAGTCATCGGTTAAACCTCCCAGCTATATAAAAAATCACAATGACAGGCACTTTACCGGAAACGGCTAGATTTTTCAGCCATGAAATGTGCAGGGGAAAAACTGCTAAACTGGATAGCCAAACCACCGAAAGTTATTACATATGGCCATATTGCTAAGCTTGCATATTCTGTTTGTCGTCATCTGGGTGGGCGGCATGTTTTTCGCTTATGTCGCACTCAGGCCCGCTGCGGGCAGCGTGCTTGAACCGCCTCAGCGGCTATCATTGTGGGCAGCCACATTTGGCCACTTTTTCCCCTGGGTCTGGGGGGCGATCGTCATTATCCTGGTTTCAGGGTTGCTGTTGATTTTCAAATACTTCGGCGGTATGGCCGGCGCTGCCCTGTATATTCATATCATGCTCGGGCTAGGTATTTTGATGATGCTGATTTTTATGCATGTATTTTTTGCGCCCTATCAGCGCCTGAAACGAGCTGTTGCAGCACAAGACTGGCCTGCAGGCGGAAAAGCCCTGAATCAGATTCGCGTATTGATCGCGATCAATTTGACGTTGGGATTATTGACCGTACTGGTAGCTAGCGCTGGAAAATATCTGGCTCATAGCCGAACAGGAAAACACAAAAAAGCCCACATTATGCGGGCTTTTCGTTTACCTGATTAAAAACTCAGGGCTTTAAGGTTGCGACATACGCAGCAAGGTTGTCGATATCTGCATCGGAGAGGCCTGCTGACATCGCTTTCATAGTGGCATTATCACGCGCACCGCTGCGAAACTTTTCCAGCTCAGCCTTGATAAAACCTGCGTCTTTACCTGCCAGGCTTGGATATGTCGGTGATGCACTTACCCCGTTAGATCCATGACAGCCGCCACACATTGCATATTTTGTTTTGCCTGCAGCTGCGTCACCTGCGAAAGCCGAACTCGAAGCCAACAATAAGGTTGAAACAGCCAGCGTACTCATTACATTTTTCATAAAAAAATCTCCAAATTATTAACTTGAAAAGCACCTTTCACTATCAAATAATTTTTATGATTGTTTTTCTATCAGATAACTTATAGCTATGTAAAGGAAATATTCGTAACTTTTAGTATTTAAATTTCTGCCGACGAAAGAAAAAGGCCTGCAAAAACAGGCCTTTAGGTTAGATCAAGCAAAAATCAATTTTGCTTATTTTTTCAAAGTTGCGATGTGTGCAGCAAGGTTGTCAATATCAGCATCGGACAGTGAAGCAGTCATCGCCTTCATGGTGGCGTTATCGCGCTTGCCAGACTTATACTCCATTATCGCTGTTTTGGCATCTGCTTCGCTCATGCCTGCAAGAGAGGGATTCGTGTCAGGTGCTGCACTCACACCATTTGCGCCATGGCAACCACCGCAGGCAGCATATTTCGCCTTACCAGCGGCAGCATCACCCGCAGAAACAGAAGTTGCGGCTACTGCCAGCAGACCTGTGGTTAAAACAATCATTAATTTATTCATCGTAGCTCTTTCTCCAAAAGTAGATTTTAAGGTAAACACCTTTCGGTTTCTTTATGTGTTGTTATATTTTTGTATATATACCCGATGATCAAAGGCAGATATATAACATATGTTAATATTCTTCCGTTAAACTTTGCAAATCAGTGTCTTAGCGCCATGGAAACTGTATATTGCTTCCCCTGCTTGAGTTTTTTGTAGTTTCCGAATACATCCTGCAAATTACGCTTCATGAATTGACGCAGGCCATTAATGGTGACCACATACAAAACGCCACCCGGTTTTAGCAAGCGATACGCGTCATGTAAATATAATGTCAGCATTTCCTTGCCTACCTTGGCCGGAATATTGGATGCGATCACGTCCCAGTCATGCTGCGGTTCCACCTGATTAAAACCATTACTGAGTATGGCCCTGGCGTTTGAAATATGGTTGATCTGTGCGTTCCGGTTGGCATAGTCGACAGCAATGAAGTCCTTATCCAGCATCAGTGTCTGGCCCTCTGGCGCCAGCTTGGCCATCGCCAGCCCGATCGGCCCATACCCACACCCAAGGTCAAGACAGTTGTCAGCTGGTTTAATATCGAGGCGATCAATCAACAGTCGGGTACCTTCATCAATCGCCCGAGGTGAAAACAGACCCCAGGTCGTGTGGAAGGTGAAGGGAATATCTCTTAGCGTTTCCGTGAAGACAATATCCTCTCGGAGTTTCGCCAGATAGTCAGCCGTTTCCATGACTCAGTTCTGAAAAGAGCTTTTCAGCATGTGAGCGATCCTCACCCAGATAGTTGAAGTGACCCATTTTTCGTCCAGGCCGGGCTTGCTGTTTGCCATATAAATGTAATTTAACAGCTGGATCTGACAGCAGCACACTCCAGGGCGGCGATCCCTCTTGCCAGACATCACCTAGCAGGTTGATCATGGTGACCGGTGACAGCAATCGCGTATCACCAAACGGCAGACCGCAGACCATTCTGACCTGTTGCTCAAACTGGCAAGTGACACAGGCATCCAGCGTATAGTGACCACTATTATGGGTACGCGGTGCGATTTCATTCACCAGCAAATCACCGGAGGTGGAAATAAAAAATTCTACCGCCATGACGCCGCAAAAATCCAGTGCATCGGCCAGTCGAATCGCAGCAGTTTCAGCCTGTTCCTCAAAACGCTGGCTCACGGAGGCGGGTACCGTTGTGCTGTGTAAAATACCTTGCCGATGGACATTTTCAGCGATCGGAAAGCATTGCGATTCTCCTTGAACATTGCGACCCAGAATGACTGAAATTTCTTTTTCCAGATCAATTTTTTCTTCCAGCACGCAGGGTAATTTTCCCAGCCCCGAAAAAGCAGAAGCAACAAGAGCAATGTCCTCGACAACAACCTGTCCTTTGCCGTCATAGCCCAGTTCGGCGCGTTTCAGAATAGCCGGAAAATTTACGGTTTCACAGGCGGCTTCAATATCATCTTCAGAACTAATCGTGGCGAACTCTGCTGTTGCGAGGCCATTGTCTCGGATAAATGTTTTTTCACGGATACGATTCTGGGCAATTTCAACCGCACTGGCTGATGGCCGAACCGGGCAGTACTCAGATAACTGACGCAGTACATCCGCGGAAATATTTTCAAATTCAGTGGTGACGACGGCGCAGGATTTCCCCAGTTGCTCCAGTGCCCAGGTGTCACTGTAAGCGGCGTGAATATGCTCATCGGCGATACGTCCGGCCGGGCTATCGGGATCAGGATCCAGCACCATTACCCGATAACCCAGTGTGCGGGCAGCAACGGTGAACATGCGGCCCAGTTGGCCGCCACCGAGCATGCCCAGTGTCGCGCCGGGCAGAATCACTTCTTTTCGGGCGGTAAGGTCATCGACAGCGCTTTGTCACGCTGGTTACGGCGGAAGTCTGCCAGCTTGCTAGCCAGCGCCTCATCCTGGTTAGCCAGCAAACTCACTGCAAACAAAGCCGCGTTGGCTGCACCGGCCTCACCAATCGCAAACGTTGCGACCGGGACACCTTTGGGCATTTGCACAATCGACAGTAGTGAGTCCATACCTTTGAGGTAGCGTGTTGGAACCGGCACGCCTAGTACTGGGAGTGATGTTTTTGCCGCTAGCATGCCTGGCAAATGTGCAGCACCACCCGCGCCCGCAATGATGCACTGCAAGCCACGATTCGCCGCATTCTCAGCAAAGTCATAGAGCTGGTCAGGCGTGCGGTGAGCCGACACCACCAGGTATTCATGGTCAACACCAAATTTCTCCAGAATATCAACTGCGTTTTTCATGACAGGCCAGTCGCTTTCACTGCCCATCACGATGCCTACAGATTTATCGCCCATGTTCTGAAACCCTGAATTAGGAAAGCCGCATAGCGTACCATAAGTTAAAGCGATCTGCGCTTTCGTGGTATCGCAGAATCCAGTTAAACCAGTTATCATCAGCAGATGAATACAGCTAAATATGATTCTAAAACAATCGACATTGGCAAAAAATTTATATGGGCGATGGAATTGTTTGGCCTCGGCATCATCGCACTTGCAACTGTCTACGCATCCTTCCAGGAAGTGCTGCATATTTTCAATACAGGCAAAGTGTCCCTGGCTGACTTGCTGTTGTTATTCCTCTACCTGGAAATATTAACTATGGTCGGGATTTACCTGGAATCTGGTGCCTTACCCGTGCGTTTGCCCATGTATATTGCCATCGTGGCGCTTGCGCGGTATTTAATTCTCGACGCTAAAACCATGGATGAGTGGCGCATCCTGGCCATCACCGGCGGCATTCTGCTGGTTGCCTTTTCCGTGCTGGTTATTTTGTTTGCGCAACAGCGTTATTCAGTTTCTAAAAATATAACCACTGCGGATAAATAAGTTTGTGAACACCTCCGGCAATAACATTATTTATGACACCCAAATCCACTCATTAAAATTAAAATACAAGGGCAAGGTGCGGGATATTTACGAAGTTGATAACCAGCACATGTTGATCGTTACCACCGACCGGATATCTGCATTTGACGTGATCCTGCCAACACCGATTCCACAAAAAGGTGAAGTGCTGACGCAGATTTCAAACTTCTGGTTCAACAAATTCAACGGACTCATTCCTAATCACCTGTCCGATATTAAACTTGAAAATATTCTGCCTGATCCGCTTGAACGCAAACCAATTGAAACACGCAGCGTTATTGTCAAAAAACTAAAAGCATTGCCGGTAGAAGCAATCGTGCGTGGCTATTTAATCGGCTCGGGCTGGAAAGATTATCAACAAACCGGTGCAGTCTGTGGCATTAATTTACCGCCCGGCCTGCAACTGGCCGACAAATTACCCGAAGCCATCTACACGCCCTCGACCAAAGCCGATATCGGCGACCATGATCTTAATATCAGCTTTGAAAAAACAGTTGAATTAATCGGCAAAGAACTCGCCGAACAAGTCCGTGATATCAGCCTGAAAATTTACCAGCAAGCTGCCGAACTTGCCCTTAAACGCGGCATCATAATCGCCGACACAAAGTTTGAATTTGGCCTGGACGAAAACGGAAAACTACATTTAATCGACGAAGCACTGACACCAGATTCCTCACGCTTCTGGCCTGCAGCCACATACAAACCGGGCATCTCCCCACCCTCCTTCGACAAACAATTCGTGCGCGACTATCTCGAAACACTCGACTGGGATAAAACAGCACCCGGGCCAGAATTACCAGAAAATATCGTCCGCCAAACTGCGGAGAAATATCAGGAAGCGTTGTCCATCTTGACCAACTGATTCATTACAAAAATCCCGGCATTCCTTGCCATGATCATGATTGTTTTTTTGATGGTATTTCGCGCTATTTAATATTGACCCATGCCGATTCGAATGTTGCTCACGGATTTTTCATAACATAAGTTAATTCACCCACAAAAACTACGTTTTTTCGACTTCCAACTTGACTCTAATCAATTTTTCAGCCCCCCAACAGGCGCAAGATTATGGACGATAAAAAATCTCATCTTTATTTCACGTGTATACATTCGTCAATCGGGAGAAGATCAATGCAATTCATAACCAATAAAGTCATGACAGTGCTGGCGGGCGTTTTGCTGATGCTGGCTGCATCCAGCGCCTGGTCCCAGTCAACCCTGGAAGCTGTTATGAAAGAACGGGGGCTAACCCAGAAAGACGTTCTGGCAGCCGCAAAAACTTACGTGCCGACGGGCAAACGCGATGAATATATCGTGGTCAGTTCAGGCGGGCAAAGTGGTCAGTTGATTATTTATGGCGTCCCATCCATGCGTATATTGAAAGTGCTGGCCGTATTTACGCCGGAACCCTGGCAGGGTTACGGTTTTGATGACGAGTCCAAAAAAGTGCTGGAAGGCGGCCGGATCCGCGGTAAAGATATCCTCTTCGGCGATACCCACCACCCAGCGTTTTCTGAAACCGAGGGTGACTATGATGGCCGCTACGTGTTTATCAACGACAAGGCCAACCCCCGCGTCGCAGTTATTGACCTGCATGATTTTGAAACCAAGCAAATCGTTGCCAACCCGTTTTTCAAATCCGACCACGGTGGCGCATTCGTCACGCCGAACACTGAATACATTATGGAAGCATCACAATACGCCGCTCCCTATAATGATGATTTCGTCCCGCTGGAAGAATTCAATGAAAAATACCGTGGCGGCCTGACCTACTGGAGCTTCGACAAAGAGAAAGGGCGCATCGTCCCGGAAAATTCTTTCACCATCGAATTTGGCCCTTATAGTCAGGACCTGTCCGACGCCGGCAAAGGCCCAAGCAACGGCTGGGGTTTCACCAACGCTGTAGTTTTTCTCTTTTTTCATCACGGAAAGATAACTTGGATCAAGTAATACTTTACTCTTAGCATCATAAATCTTTAACTCTTTTTGCTGTGAAAATAAGTGACCATCCTCACTACTGGTATTTA
>DTYI01000287.1 GCA_012961935.1 Thiotrichales bacterium
ATAGATCTCGTCAACCATAAACTTCCCCCTTCGTGAAGGGGGATTGAGGGGGATTTGCAGAAAGCTTGTTATTGTATTGGTATTACCGCGGTATCCAGCGCCTCAAATCTCCCCCAACCCTTCTTTGCAAAAGAGGGGAGACAGTAAACGAATCAAATAATTAAAATTTCTCAAGGAACCTGTGATTTAAACTTCATTATACAAAGCCCACAAATTTAAAGTCGAGACCCTGGTCGCCGTCATTGGTTTTCAACGTTGACATTGCGGGCAATAATACGTTGAGCGCTGCCCTTGAATGATTTGTTTTACTGGGGTTCCACATACAAGACAAAGGTCGCCAGTTTTGCCATAGACGTTTAGCTGCTGTTTAAAATAACCGGGCTGACCATCTTCTTTTACAAAATCCCGTAGTGTTGTTCCACCCTGTTTGATCGCTGCATTTAAAACTTGTTTAATGGCGGCAACTAGTTTTTCTATTCGCTGTTTCGAAATTCTGCCGGCTGCGCGTTTGGGATGTATGCCTGCCAGGAATAATGCTTCGCTGGCGTAGATGTTGCCGACACCGACAACGATGTGACTGTTCATGATGTGTTGTTTAATGCTGACTTTTCGGTTGCGGTTGGTTTCGTAAAGGTAGTCAGTATTAAATGCTTCGCTTAATGGTTCTGGACCAAGCTTTGAAAGCAATTTATGTTTGAGAGGATTACCGGTTTGCCATAAGACTGCACCGAAGCGCCTTGGGTCGTGCAGGCGTAGTTGTTTGTCGTGATTAATT
The DNA here is from genome assembly GCA_012961935.1 of Thiotrichales bacterium. GTDB lineage: Bacteria > Pseudomonadota > Gammaproteobacteria > CAZUMV01 > CAZUMV01 > UWMA-0217. Next base: position 776 of record DTYI01000287.1, read on the forward strand.
GTCAGGACGAAGTGGTCGTGTTTTCTGAAGGCTGTTTCGGGGTCGCTGATCCGCAGGCTGCCGGACATGCCCAGGTGCAGAATCAAATTGCCTTTATCAATTTGAATTAAAATATATTTTCCGCGCCGATTGATGGCTTGAATGGTTTTTCCTTTTAGTTGTTTTGTTAAATTATTGGGAATTGGCCAGCGAAGTTGTGGGTTGCGAATCAGGACTTTTGTAATAGTTTGATTCAGCAGGTAAGGTTCGATACCTTGTCGGCTGGTTTCGACTTCTGGTAATTCAGGCATTATGTTCTATAGCGATAAAGTCGCCATTGCCACAGGCCAACGAATAAAAATATCAGTGGGAGTAGCAGCAGAAATACTACAGCGATAATATTTAATTTTGCTGGATTTATTTCCAGTTTTGCATCGGGTATTGGTTGCTGGCTAATCTGAAATTGTATTTTGTTTTGCCCCAGCCAGTTAAATAGTCGCGTGGCCAGTTCGCTGTTGCGCCCATAGCCAATCAGTTCGTTGGTCATAAAGTCTTTATCGCCGATCACGATAATGCGCTGTTGTTGTTCGCCGATGGGCCGCTGCATGCTTAAGCCAACTGAAAGTGGTCCGCCTTGTTCGTTATCTGCGTCATGTTTTACGTGGCCTTGTAATGAACCGGTTTCGTTCCAGCTGGCTTCCAGTGTTTGTAAAAAAGATTTAACCTGCCAGGGAGGTTGGCCGGTTGATTCCACTGCGCGTGCAAAAGCCAACACGGTTTGTCCATCCATATCTTTTGCTAACGGGTGATTATTATAATTAATCACAGGAAAAACAGCCGGGTGTTCGCTGCCGATTAGTTTCTGGATTGCCGGGTCAGCATTCACGATTGTGCCGGGCAGAAATTCTACGGGTAATATTTCAAGCAACGGTTCAAGACTATGCAAGTTTTCATCATCATGCAGCCAGAGTAACGCGCCGCCCTGTTGCAGATAATCTGTAATGATTTTTATCTCGGCAGGTAAAAAGTTTTTTTGCGCACCTGCAATCACAAGCATGTCAGCGTTGTCAGGAATAGTGGGGCTGCGAACCAGGTTGTGACTGTAGGTTTTATAGCCTTGCTTCTTAAGTATGCTTGCCAGTTTGCTGGCGCCCTGGCTACCTGTGTCCAGTAAATTGCTCTCGCCATGTCCTTCGAGAAAAACAATCCATTGTTGTTTGCCTTGCGCCAGTCTGTAAAAACTGCTGATGAGTTGGTTTTGTTCAAGGTTATGTAACGTTTCACTTTTATTATTATATTCCAGAACGAGCTGGCCGCGTTGGTCAAGACTGTCTTTGTTTTGCAAACGCTGTAATTTTATATCGACAAATTCCAGCGTGATATTTTTTTTACTTTGCATAAAGGGTTCGAGGGCGTCGCGAACGCGGCGATGGATTTCTGGTTTGTTGTCGACCACCGCTGTAATGCTGACCGGGCCTTCCAGTTTTTTGAGAACTGCGACCGCTTCGGCAGGCAAACTGTTTTTCTTTTGTCGGCTAATATCAGTTTGTAATGGGTAATGTGCACTTAGCCATGCAACCGCAGCAATGGTGCACAGGCCAACAGCGAGTTTGCCCCATGAAATAAATTTATTATTTTGTGAGAAAATGATTTCATTTTTTATCCGGCGAATGCTTAACCATAAAAAAGTTATGATGAACAACAGAAAATAAATGATATGAAGGCTGCTGAATTTGGCGGCGAGAAAAGGTGTGTAGTGCGACGAGGGCGAAAGATAATAAAACAACAAGCTGGTTGCGCCGGGCATGGTGGCGGAAAGTTGCAGCACGTATAAAAAAAGCAACAGGCCAAAAGTTGCCAGTGCGGCTGTGCCGGGTTCGCTTGTTAGAGTAGAAAAATAAAGCCCGGCTGCGGTGAGCGAGGCGAGTAGTAACCACAGACCGAATACTGAGGAAAACAGCTGGCCGCCATCAATGACGGTTCCGCTGTAGAGCGACAAAGGCATTAAGCTGATCAGGATGCAGGCAAGCGTAATAAAAAACAAAATGCTCAGGTATTTGCCCAGAATGATTTGCCAGGGTTTTGCAGGTGAGGCGGCGAGCAATGACCAGGTTTGTTTTTGACGTTCTTCGCTCACAAGACGCATGGTCAGCAGCGGTAGCACGGCAAGCATGATGATGCCTGCCCACGTAAATACAGGTGTGACGATTGAGACAGTTGCGCCCTGAGGTTTTTCTGCGGCGGTATTGCTGGGCTGAATCTGGTGGATAAAATTATCGACAAAAGCCAGAAACAGGAAAGCCAGCAAAAACAAAACAACGGCCAATAATGTCCAGGCCAGCGGTGAACGAAATAAGCGTTTTAATTCGCTCTGGGTGATAGCGCCTATCATGCTGCCGCTTCGCCGTCGTGAAAAATAAGGCGGGTAAAAATAGATTCCAGTGTTTCGCCTGAGGCTTTCAGCTGATCCATGTGCTCGCTAAAAAGTTGCCTGCCCTGGTGTAAAATCACGACTCGGTTGCACACGGTTTCGACTTCGTTCAACAGGTGACTGGAGAGTAAAACGGCATGGTTTTCTCCAAGCTGGGCAATCAGTTTTCTTAACGATTGCATTTGCATGGGGTCGAGTCCGTCGGTGGGTTCATCGAGAATAATAATTTCCGGATCATGCACCAGCGCTTGCGCAATCCCGACTCGCTGGCGAAAGCCTTTGGATAATTTTCCGATGATTTTTTTATCAACTCCTTGCAGCTCGCAAAGTTGAATCACGGTTTTGCAACGCTGCTCGCGTTCCGTTTTATTCAAGCTATATAGTTTTGCTGCGTAGTCCAGTTGTTCATGTACCGTAAAGCTGTCATGAAGTGGCGGCTGCTCCGGCAGGTAGCCAATATGTTTTTGCAGACTGCGGTCTGTGTGCAAGGGTTTGCCCATGACTTCCACTTGTCCTGCTGAAGGTTGCAGGCAACCTGTGAGTATTTGCAGCGTGGTCGATTTGCCAGCACCATTGGGGCCGAGCAGGCCAAGAATTTCTCCTTTATCCAGACTCAGGTCTAGCGAGTCTACCGCTGTTTGGTTATTAAACTCTCGAGACAGGTTTTTTGTTTTCAGGTAGGGCATTTAAGTGAGTGTGCTTGCTACTAAAGCTGCGCCTGTAAAGTGGGCAAGGATAGCATGCCTAAAAGGCCTGTTTTAAGAGAGTGTGATCAGCAGGCATTAAAAAACCCGATCAATGCCGGGTTTTTTAATCGAATCTTGAAGAAGATTATTTAATCTTGGATTCTTTGTAGGTTACATGTTTGCGGACAACCGGGTCAAATTTCTTCATTTCCAGTTTGTCGGGCATGGTGCGCTTGTTTTTGGTCGTGGTGTAGTAGTGACCAGTTCCAGCGCTGGATACGAGTTTGATTTTTTCACGCATGATTGCTCTTCTCCTTTAAACCTTTTCGCCACGTGAGCGCATGTCGGACAGGACGGCATCGATACCTTTCTTGTCGATAATGCGCATACCCTTCGAGGAAAGGCGCAGCTTGATGAAACGATTCTCGCTTTCCACCCAGAATTTGTGGGTGTGTAGATTCGGCAAAAACCGACGTTTGGTCTTGTTGTGGGCGTGGGAGACGTTGTTACCCGACATTGGGCGCTTACCCGTCACCTGACATACTCGCGACATGACGAACTCCAGTAGCTGTCTATCAATAAAAAGGTCGCGCAGCGTAGCAGATTGAGGCCGTTGAGACAAGCGTCCCGACTAATTACAATATCGGCTGCGTTCTTCCATATAGCGCAACTCGCGGTCATGCAGTCTCCTTTGCTGGGCGGCAGTATAGCCTGCACGCATACGAGAACGGACTTTGTCCAGCTTTTCTTTGGCCCGGGTACATTTTTTGTCATTGCCGCTTGCAGCGTGGCGGGTGCTGTTCATGGTTGCGGGTTTGCGTGATTTTTTCTTCTTCACGCTGCGTTTTGGCTTTGGAGTGAGGCCGGGTTGAGTCTTTACTACATTGGGTTCTACTTTTATCGATTCCGCCTCGTTGATATGCCTCGGCCTGTTTTTTGCGTCCGAGAAGTGGATTTGCCCCTTGCTGTCGACCCAGCGATAGATTTCAGCAAATAACGGCTGTTGAAGGCAAAGTGTGGTGATGAAAAGCAAAATAGTATTAGCGCAAACAACCCTGTTCATTGTGTATCCCTGTTTTGTGTCTTATAAAGTAAATTTACGCTAGATCTTTGGGCTGCGCAATGGCTCATGTATAGTGTCGCTGTTCATATCGGAGCCACTATGGATATTGTTTTTATAGAAGACCTAAAAATCGATACCACCATCGGGATTTATGACTGGGAAAGAAAAATAAAGCAAACGCTTGCTTTCGATCTTGAGCTTGCGACAGATATTAGCAAGGCGGCTAAAACGGATGTAATTGAGGATGCGCTGAATTACAAGGCGATATCCAAGCGCGTGATTGCATTTGTTGAGGCCAGCGAATATCAACTGGTTGAAACGCTCGCAGAAAAAGTGGCGGCGCTAATTCTGGATGAGTTTGAGGTCTCCTGGTTACGTTTAACTTTGCACAAGCCGGGTGCAGTGCGCGGCTCGCGTTCAGTCGGTATTCGAATCGAGCGCGGAGATAGATTTTAGTGGTAAAAGTTTTTGTTAGTGTCGGTAGTAATATTGACCGACATATCAATATATATGCAGGTTTGAATGCACTCAAGCAGCGTTACGGTGAGTTACAGTTATCTTCTGTTTATGAAACGGAAGCTGTAGGTTTCGATGGCGACCCATTTTTTAACCTTGTTGTCGCATTTGATACGGATGAATCGCCACAAGCAATAAACCAGTTTTTAAAAGCCGTAGAAGATATGCAGGGACGTGAACGTCAGCAGAAGAAGTTTTCGCCACGCTCGCTGGATATGGATTTACTGCTGTATGGCGACAAGCAGTTTGATTACCCCGGATTAGAAATTCCACGGAAAGAAATTTTCAAATATGCATTTGTACTGGAGCCGTTGGCAGAAATCGCACCAGAGATGATCTGCCCTGGCGAGACAAAAACGTTCGCAGAATTATGGCAAAACTATAAAGTCGAGAAGCCTCTTTCTCAGGCGACTATAGTTGACTGGCAGATACTTTAAGTTATTTCCAGGGGTTTATAGCTTGCTGGCGAGATGGTCAGCTAATCGAAGCGACATCTGCACAATCGGGAATGTTGGATTATTGTGCCCGCCAGTTGAAAAAACACTACTGCCTGCAACAAATAAATTATTAATACCAAAGACTTTGCAGTTTTTATCGACGACTCCAAATTCTGATGTTGCCGACATTCTTGTGGTTCCGATATGGTGGCAGTGAGCGATTACTGGGATGTCCATATCTTCGTCAAGAAGATAGTCAGCAAGCTTGACTCGGCCATAATCGAGTCGTGCAAATTCTTTCGCTGCGCCCATTGCTGAGGCTCGTATTGTACGTTTATCCAGATCGCTCATGGTCCAGCTTATGTCAACGCGGCGTAAATCAAAACTATCTTTATCGTTGTTTAGCGTGATTCGACTGTCTTTGTTTGGCGATTGTTCAATATTTGCACTGACGCTGCCGTTTCCTGGGCAGGGAAAATCAACAAATTTTCTGGAGAATTCTGCTAGCGCATCTGATCGACAAATATTATCTCTGAAGAAACGTTTTATTTCATTTTTTCGCCCATATCCCGCGTGTGGGCTTTCGCTCATCCAGAAATCAATATTTGAGCTTCCAATTTTATTTTCTAGAGAAAATTTAGTTGTTGAGACAATACTTGTTGCCTTGCCAACTTCCCAATACGATTTGTTTCCGACAAAATATCCAAAATCTATAAGATAGTGTTCCATAAAACAACGGCCTACAAAATCAGAGTTATTTCCGATCCCATTTTTCGCCTGACTGTCAGAATTTAGCAATAACCGAGGATTTTCTATTCCTCCCATTGACAGAATGTTCGTCTTGCCGCTAAAAAGAAATGAATTATTATTATAGTTTTTTACCGTAAGCCCGATAACATCTTCCATGTCATTGCTGAGCTGAATATCAGTCAGATTAGCATTGATAAAAAGGTCGATATTTTTCGATTCTTCTAGTTCTTTTTGATATTTCTGCCCAAACCGAGTAGGACTTGTGGCAGAAGCTAGCGGGTTAAAAAGTTCAGAGTCCCAGTCGGGTATTTCAAGTGGGGTGAAACCGTTAATGTCTAGAGTATCTTTTGATTCTTCAAGATATTTATCTAGTTCACTTTTCGGTATTGGCCATCCAGGTAGCCCGAAAAAATCTCTTTCCACGAAGTCAACTTCACTATATGGTATGGATGTGCCTCCCCAATGGTTGGATGTGCCACCAAAAAACCGTAAACGACATGCTTGCAAGTTTTGCGAATATTCAATGTCTGTACTCTTGCCGGCGTAAACATCCTGGGATTGTTCGGTAAACTCAAGGCCGCCAGCTTCGAGCAAGGCAACTTTTTTACCAGCTTTGCCTAATTTAATAGCGAGTGTTATGCCTGCGACACCGGCACCGACAATGCAGGCGTCATAGCCTGATGTACTTCCGCTTGAGGGGTACTGATTTAAATCGATGAGCATGTTGATCCTTCTTATTGTTCAAGATCTTTTTTTAATAAAACCCAGCCATTAACAATAATAAACTCTGATTGATTGTCGTGCTGATGCGGGGGAGTGACAGGTATTGTTGCCGGGTGTTCTGCCAATAAACTTTGTGGTAGCAGAATGGCCGTAACAGAACCTGTAAGGTATTGTATAAAAGTTCTTCTGGTGACGGTATTTTTTAACATGGCACTAGAAGGATGAAGGTTGGTTGGGTTTTGGTGTGGCGTCTGAGTGACAAAACCCTGTGAAAATAAACATTGGACAAGTGTATCGTTTTGCAATATTTTTGCAAGTAGTTAGGCTTGGATTGATTAAGTAATCGGGTGAATACTGATCTGCATCTATTAATTGGCCAGCGTCCTGCCGCCATCCACAATAATAATCTGCCCGGTGATGTATGGCGCATTGTTGACGAGGAATTCCACAGTGCGTGCAATGTCCGCCGGTTCACCTTCACGCTTGAGTGCGGTGCGGTTTATGATGGCCTGATGTTCGGCTTTATGGTGTGGCGCCTCTGGCCAGAGAATCGCGCCGGGGGCGACGGCATTGACGCGTATTTCGGGCGCCAGTTCGCGCGCCAGTGATTTCGTCAGCATGACCAGCCCTGCTTTTGCGATGGAATAAACTGGATAATTTTTCAGTGGTCGTTCGGCGTGGATGTCTGCAATATTGACGATGCAGCCCTGATTGCGGCGTAATTCATCTGCCGCCGCCTGTGCCAGGAATAAAGGTGCTTTGAGGTTGGGACCGATGAGTGTGTCCCAATCACTGTCTGTGATTTCGCCAACCGGGGTTGGATAAAAAGTCGACGCATTGTTGACAAGCACATCCAGCCGACCCCAGTGAGCAATCGCTTGTTTGATCAATCCGGGAATGGACGCAATTTCCAGTAAATCACCCTGAACCAGTTCCACCGAATCCGGCCTGCTTTGATTAAGTTCCTGGGCCAGATGCTTCGCCTCTTTATCCGAGTTGCGATAGTGCAGTACGATATTCAGCCCGGACTGGTGTAGATGGCGCACGCATTCAGCGCCGATACGGCGAGCGGCACCTGTCACCAGTGCAACATATGGTGATGAATTCATCATACAATTAAGTTATGAAGTTTAAAAATGAAACGCATGCCGTCGACCTTACCTGAACCGACTGAGTTTGAGCAAGCGCTGAGTGCGCGTTTGCAGGCGTTGATCTGTGAGGAAATCGACCGCCAGGGTGGCGTCATTTCATTTGGCCGCTATATGGGTATGGCCTTGTATATGCCAGGGCTGGGTTACTACGCTGCCGGTGCGCAGAAATTTGGTGCGGGCGGCGATTTTGTCACCGCGCCGGAATTGTCACCCCTGTTTTCGCAGTGTCTGGCTCAGCAGTGTCGCCAGGTTCTGGACGAAATAAGTCAGGGCGACATCCTGGAGCTGGGTGCAGGCTCAGGCATCATGGCGGCAGACATACTGGCAGAACTGGAGCGTCAGCAGAGAATGCCTGCGCATTATTTCATTCTCGAACTCAGCGCAGAACTCAAGCACCGGCAACAACAAACCCTGCAGGAAAAAGTGCCAGATCTTCTGGACAGGGTCGTCTGGCTGGACAGCTTGCCGCAAAATTTTTCAGGCGTCGTGCTGGCGAATGAAGTACTGGATGCCATGCCGGTCACCTGTTTTGAAAAACGAGAAGATACCTTGCTTGAGCGCGGCGTCACATATGAGGGTGACGTATTGTTATGGGCGGAACGCCCGGCAGATACAGCGTTAACCCAGGCGGTGCTGGACTGCGAACAAACGGGGTGGATGCTGCCATATCAGTCTGAAATCAATTTGGCGCTGACCGCCTGGTTTGAGACGGTTTACAAATCCATCCAGCAGGCAGTCGTTATCCTGATTGACTATGGTTATCCGCGCAGCGAGTATTATCATCCGCAGCGGCAAACCGGCACATTAATTTGCCATTACCGACACCATGTCACCCTGGATCCTTTTCAATGGCCGGGCCTTCAGGACATCACAGCCAACGTGGATTTTACCGCAGTTTCCGAAGCGGGAGAAAGTTCTGGATTTGAACTGGCCGGGTATACGACCCAGTCCTGGTTTCTGATGGCAAATGGTCTGGAAACATTTTATCTGCAGGCGGAAGCGCAAAACGAACAACAACGGGTCGAGCTTTCCCGGCAAATCAAGCTGCTGACCCTGCCCGCTGAAATGGGTGAACGGTTTCATGTTATTGCATTTTCAAAAAAGGTAGACTTGCCGCTTTCCGGTTTTTCAGTTCGTGACCTCAGCCACAGACTTTAAAAAAACAGCCATATGGATTTAATACAAATCATCGTTCTGTCATTGGTGCAGGGCCTGACCGAATTTTTGCCGATTTCCAGTTCGGCGCATTTAATTCTGGTGCCGGTGTTAACAGGCTGGCAAGATCAGGGGCTGGCTTTTGATGTTGCTGTGCATGTCGGCACTTTGGCCGCAGTAGTTTACTATTTCCGCCACGAAATCGGACGCATGTTTATTGACTGGACAGGGTCGCTAGCCGGCAAGGGTATGACTCCAGATTCACGTCTGGCCTGGGCCGTGATTTTGGGCACCATTCCTGCAGCACTTTCAGGCCTTTTTTTCAAGGATTTTATTGAAGAAAATTTACGCTCGCCATTGGTCATTGCCAGCACAACAATATTGTTCGGGTTATTATTGTGGGCGGCTGACGCCTGGGGTCGTCGCCAACGAAATGAGCATCAGCTTAACTGGGTCGATGTGCTCCTGATCGGAATCGCCCAGGCGCTGGCATTAATCCCTGGCACATCCCGCTCCGGTGTGACCATGACGGCTGGTCTTGCCCTTGGGCTAACCCGCAAAGCAGCAGCGCGATTTTCATTTCTGCTTTCCATCCCGGTCATTTTACTGGCCGGTGGCTATCTCACGCTAAAACTAACTCAAAGCGCCGACCCGGTTGACTGGACAGCACTACTAATCGGTGTTGCGCTGTCAGCGATCAGCGCCTATCTTTGCATCCACTTCTTTTTAAAGTTACTGGACAAAATCGGCATGTTGCCGTTTGTCATTTACAGGATGGTGCTGGGCATTATTTTATTCATCATTTTTATCTGAAATGCGCAAAACATTTCTCGCCATTGCCATATTATTTTTCCTCGGGTTTCTGGGACTGGGATTCTGGGCCGATGACCAGGTTGCAGACATGTCACCGGTTATCCAATCGGTATTAGAAAATAACGAGGAAAAACTAAGGCAGGCCATCAAGCAAGGTCATGATATCAATGCAAAAGGCCCGTTAGGTATGACAGCGCTAGTTATTGCAGTTAAAAAAGGAAATCTGGAGATGGTCAGGCTACTGGTTAGCCATCAGGCCGACATCAACGCGCCGGTCGGCAAAATGAGCTTGATCGAATTTGCCGAGCAGCAGAAAGCGCAGGAAATTGCGGCTTATCTTCGGGAGATACAGCAATGAATGGGTTAACGCGCCGGATGCATGCGACCGCTGGCCAGCTTGACAACAACAGAGGGCACGACTTCTTGCGAATAGCTTTTAAAATAATTTGGTTTCGTGCCCCAGAAGTCACCCGTCAAGATCAAACGCGAAAGGTGTTTTCGGTATCAGGTAGGGCGGATAAGCTTTGCGCCATCCGCCGCATTGCTCAGCAAGATTGCGCGATCCCCCTATGCAGCGTTGGCCGTTAAAAGTGAGAGGTAAAATGAGTATGCTCTCCCCTTGTTTTTGCCTTACGGGATGACGCTATCGCTTATCTGCCCTGCGAGCATTGGTGAGGTTATTGGTTGAGCACAATGCAGACACGCATATTCAGGTTGGAAAAATAAGCCTGGCTGAATTTTCTGAGAAAAATAAACAAGCTGAAATTGCCACATTCTTACGCAAAATTAAATAATTATTTTTCAGCGTGCATACTGCCATCAAAATTATATTCATCGCATAAATCGGAAAAATTTTGCTTTAATTCACTGATCGAAAAACTGGCGGGTATTTCAATTATTAGCTTCATTGAGAACATGGGTGTGCCGGTATGCGCTGCGGCGTAGCTGTCTGTTGTCAGCGACTGGATATTGATGTTTTGTCTGGAAAAGAATTCGGTGACATGGTGCACAATGCCGGGTTCATCCATGGAGGTGATTTCAACGTCATAAAGCAGTAAGTTTGAAGTTGTTTCTCTTGGCTGGGTGAGTTTGCTGATGATTTTCAGGCCCGTTTTTTCTTCCAGTTTTTCTTTTTCATTATTGAGTTTTTCGACAGCCTCGCCGTCACCTGAAAGCATCAGGATAATCGCGAATTCACCTCCCAGCAGCATCATGCGGCTGTCGTCGATATTGCAACCGGTTTCGAGTATGGTTTCTGAAAGATCGTTAACGACTCCGGGTCGGTCTGCGCCGAGTGCTGTAATGACTAAATATTCTCGCATGGCTTCTCCCTGGTGATTTGTTTAATGGCTGAAATACGCGCATTGTAAATTTTACGCGTTAACGCTTTTCCCTGTAAGCCTTCTTTTACAAAGGTCTTGATATCAATAGAACGGGCAGCGTCTAGCAGACGCCTGAAATAGTCAGCCTGCGGGTAAGCATTATTTTCCTTGCCGCCACGCCCGCGTGCGTCTGCCTCACAGGCCAGCAGAAAATCCTCGATACGTTCTGGTCTGCGGAAAGCGTCCACGCCTTCAAACATTTTTAAAACAGTCGAAGGTTTTAATTCTTGTATTTTATGCACATGCAGATGGTATTTTGCTGTGATTACAGCCAAGTCGCGAAAACGCTTCGGGGCTTTAATTCTTAGGCAAAGTTTTTTGACCAGTTCCACGCCACGTGCTTCATGTCCATGATGGCGGGGAAGTAGTTCACTGGGGGTGTTTCCCTTGCCCAGATCATGCAGTAGTGCGGCGAATCTTATTTCGGGTTTTTGGCTGAGCTGGGCCGACATGTCCAGCACCATGAGCGTATGTATTCCACTATCAATTTCTGGATGCCAGTGTTTGGGTTGGGGTATGCCAAACAAGCGATCAATTTCCGGGAAAATAATCGCCAGCGCACCACAGTCGCGCAGTACCCGAATAAATTGCGAAGGTGTTTGTTCGTTTAATGCCTTGAAGAGTTCCTGCCAGATGCGCTCAGGAACCAGTGCATTCACTTCGCCCGCGCTCACCATCTGCCGCATCAAATCCATGGTTTCATCGGCGACTTTAAAACCCAGGTGATGAAATCGAGCGGCAAAGCGGGCAACGCGCAGGATGCGCACCGGGTCTTCCGCAAAGGCAGGCGAGACATGACGCAAAATACGCGCTTCCAGATCTTTCTGGCCGCCGTAAAAATCAATCACGTTACCATGTTCGTCTTTTGCCAGCGCGTTGATAGTCAGATCACGACGCTTTAAATCTTCTTCCAGGCTGACATGGGGGTCGGCATGGACATCAAAGCCGTGATAGCCGGGTGCGGTTTTACGTTCGGTGCGGGCGAGAGCGTACTCCTCTTGCGTTTCCGGGTGCAAAAAAACAGGAAAATCCTTGCCGACCTGTCTGTATCCTTTTGCTATCATTTCTTCTGTGGTTGCGCCCACGACCACCCAGTCCCGCTCCTTGACGACAAGTCCAAGGAGTTGGTCGCGTACGGCACCGCCGACAAGATAGGTTTTCATCCGTATAGCGTATTACGACATGTTATCTTTAGCTAGTAGTCCTTCAAGATGATAATGATGCATTCAGAGCCACCCCAATACGTCAGATCAAGGCACAGTCCGCAGGGAATGGCGCGTCCTTTTCAAGGGCTGCAACATAGAGCTGGCGTA
>DTYI01000288.1 GCA_012961935.1 Thiotrichales bacterium
AAAGGCCCCGAGTAATAACAGGTAAGCCTGTACTGTAGTACCTTCCAGCATGCTGTCCGCTATCGCGCCAGAACCATAAATTAGCACCGGGATATACAAAGGCAACACCAGCAGGGAGATTAAAATCCCGCCACCACGCAAACCCAGTGTCAGCGCTGCGCCGATGGCACCGATCATGCTAAGAATCGGGGTGCCTAAAAGCAGAGCCAGCATCATAATGACAACTGAATGAACAGGCAAATGGTATTGCAGACCCACCAAAGGCGCAATTAAAACCAGCGGTAGTCCGGTTAGCAGCCAATGGGCCAGTACTTTAGCCAGAACCAGAATGGAAAGTGGCTGGGGCGTAAGGATCATCTGCTCCAGCGTGCCATCGGCATAGTCACTGGCGAAAAGCCTCTCCAGCGCAAGCATAGAAGCGAGCAGGGCTGCGATCCACACCACGCCGGGCGCGATTTGCTGAAGTGTGCTTTTTTCTATGCCAACACCCAGTGGAAACAGGCTGACGACAATTATAAAAAAGAACAGGGTGGTGAGCACATCTGTTTTGTGGCGCATGGCCAGAATCAGGTCGCGTTTCAGTATGACCAGAAAAGTGGCAAACATGTCAGGCGCCCAGGTGAAGCTGTTGCGAGTGTCCTGAGGTCAACGCGACTTCCTGATGGGTCGTCAGCAAGACGATGCCGTCGTTTTCGATGTGCTTGCTGATGATAGATTGCAACAAGTCTACGGCCGCCACATCGAGCGCGGTAAAGGGTTCGTCCAGAATCCAGAGCTTGGCCTTGCTTAAGAATAATCGGGACAGGGCGACGCGGCGTTTCTGTCCCTGGGAGAGCACTTTGGTTGGCAAATCTTCATAGCCTCGAAGCCCGATTTTTTCCAGTGCCTGCCAGCAGTTTTTCTCGCTGGCTGGTTCTCCTGAGAGCTGTGCTGAGATGTGCAGGTTTTCAAGCCCGGTGAGGTCATCCTTGATCGCATTATGATGGCCAAGATAGAGCAATTCTTTTCGATAAGTCTCCTGCAGTTTGCGAATGTTTTTTCCACCCCAGCGGACTTCGCCGGTATCCTGTAGAAACAAGCCACACAGTGTGCGCAACAAAGTGGTTTTACCGCTGCCATTGTCTCCGCGAATATGCAGAAGTGAGCCGGGGCTTACCGTAAACGCAAGATGGGTAAACAAGGTGCGGTCACCACGTGTGCAGGTTAGGTTGATGATTTCCAGCATCAGGCAGAAGTGTTCTCGCAAAATCGGGCATTGTACATGACTGGCCGGGGAGATGTGCTGTCTGCGCTGATATACATCAATCCCGAAATGAAGTCATCGCCCAGCCTTTTTCTGTTGCGGCAAGATGGAGCTGCTGATCGGGATCAACAGCAACCGGATGATCGACCAGTTCGAGCAAAGGCAGGTCGTTGTGAGAATCGCTGTAAAACCAGCTTCCATTCAGTGTCAGATCAGGTTGTGCATTGAGCCAGGTGTGCAGACGTTTGACTTTTCCATCCTGGAAGCAGGGAACACCGGCGATATCAGCAATAAATTGACCGTTGTCACGGGTAGGTTCGGTTGCAATCAAATGTTCTACCCCAAAAGCTTCTGCAATCGGTTGGGTAATAAAGGAATTGGTCGCTGTAATAATGACAATTTCATCGCCCCGCTGCTTGTGCCAGATAATTTTATCCTGGCCTTTCACAGTCATCATGGGGCGGATAATTTCTTCAACATATTGTTGCCGCCATGCCTTCAATTGTTCCAGTGAATTCTCCGCCAGTGGTTTAAAAGCAAAACGCGCAAACTCGTGGATATCCAGCTTGCCTTCCTTGTAGTCTTCATAAAACTGCTGATTGGCTTTTTTGTAGGCTTCAGCATCAACCGCGCCCAGCGAAACCAGAAATTGCCCCCAGCTATAATCGCTGTCGCCAGCGAGCAAGGTATTGTCAAGATCAAAAAGTGCCAGCGCCATATTGCATAGTTGCTTAAAATCAAAGATGTATTTTAGCCTGAATGCTATAGTGAGAATATTGAAAAGAGGTTTATTCTATGAAAAATATTCTCCTGGTGTTTTTGCTTACAATGCTGTTTTCTGCCTTAGCGGTACAGGCACAACCGCGACCCGAAATAAAAACTTTTGTTGATGTCGAATACGTCAGCGGTGGAATAAGTATCGAAGAAGAACAGGCGCTAGCGGAAATGGCAAAAGACTTTACGCTCAAAGTTGTAATGGCCTTGAGGTGTGGTGACTATCTCAACAACATTAACGTTCTGATATTGGATAAGGACGGAAAAATTGTGCTTGAATCGGTTACTGATGGCCCGATTCTCTATGTAAATTTGCAGCCTGGAAAGTACAAGGTTCTGGCGAGTGCTCATGGTGAACAATACAAAAAAAATGTCAGGATAAAATCTGGCCGTCAGTCGCAAATTGTCTATTATTGGCCCATTGAATCCAGGGCATGTGATGAGGGAAACAATAAGCAATGAATGATTTCTCACAGGCAGGTGCTTTAAGGGTGCGGTGACAAAGGAACTGCATCTACTGCGCTGGGGATGTCGACCGAGGCTGTTCGTGTCTCACTATAACCTTTTATTAACCCGGCAACCTAATATATCTGGTTCAGCCGCTGTATGCCGGGTTACGGCAAGGCATCAATACGCCGCTGTAGCACTCCTACAGCAAGTATTGATAACGCAGTCCGTGGCCCGGCACACAGCGGCCTGTCCTTG
>DTYI01000289.1 GCA_012961935.1 Thiotrichales bacterium
ACGCTTGTATCGCAGGCCGGTTGTCAGGACAACACAAAAAGCATTACTAAGGATATTCGCGGTGAGGAAGTCAGCTACGAAGCAGGCGATGTAACACTCGAAGGCTACATTGTAGGGCGTGGTGCTGTTGACTATCGCAGGGGCGTTCTGGATCACAACCGTCGGCGGAGTACCGTCAACCGTCAGGCCCAGTGTGCCGGGATTCGAACTTACGCCGAGGGTATCACTGACCGTAAACAAGACGTTGGCCGAGCCGTTATATCCAGCAACCGAAGTAAAACTGAGACTGCCGTTTGCGTCGACTGTGTAGGTGCCGACGCCTGGGATAACCAGGGGGTTGCCAACGCTGCCCACATTCGTCACATCATTGGGGTCAGTCAGCACCACTGTGGAGGGATCCATATTACCGTCGGCATCATTGGCGCCGACCAACAAATCGATATTGAAAGCCGTAGCTGGTTGAACTGTGTTCCCAAGCTTGTCAACAACAGTGGGCGCAACATTGACTGTTGTTGTGACCGGATTGGTGAAAGTAATCTCACCCGCAAACCCGAGTGAGTTCCAGCGGTTGCCGCTATCTTGAGCGTGACCGTATCTGAAACGAATGGTCTGTACATTTTCGTAGTTGATGCTGACAGCAAAATCTGGCGAAAGGCCGATGCCACCCTGATTGTTGGTGCCGCTCTGGAATCGGGTAAAACCGCCTCCGGCTGGTGATGGCGCGGCAGTCAGCTCTGTCGGGTTTTGCAGGGTGTAGGAGTTGGTCACAATGGCCTCGAAGAACTCCTCGCCATCGACATCGATCGCTTCCATGACAAATGTACCCAGGTTTGCTCGCACGCCGGTATCCGATGCCTGGGTAACGGTACCATCCCGAACGAACTCGACCTGAAATTCGATATAGCCACCAGGCGCCGTTGTGTAGATGCCAGGTTCAAACCTTTCATCTGTGTTCAGGATGTCATCAACTGGTGAAGTCCAGATGAATGCATTCTGCATATCGGTAATGGTGAGAATCGCATCAACAAGAACACCATCCGTCGATGTCTCGACATTCTGGTAGATATATTTAGCGCCGACCGTCTTGTCCGGCGGACTCCCCGGAAGTAAAGTTGGCCCTTTTGCCGAACTGAATACCGGCGTCGCCGCGTTCAGGGTAGACGCCATCAGTATAAGGAACAAAAAGCCAAAAAGCCCTATGCGAGGGGCTTTCAGTATTGGCCGTAATGCTTTGTATAGGGAACGCAAATTTATGCTGGATTTTGTTGCAGACATGGTTTTTATTCCTAAACTAATTATTTCTTATTCGGTATCTGTTTGTGGTGAGACAGGCATAACCCGGCAGGTTTTGTCTATGCAAAAGAAGGTCGCAAATCTGCCTGGTAAATTAGATAAAGCCGTCAGGGCCGGTAAGACAGCGTTTTTCATTAGCCGAATATCCATTACATTTATTTGTTTCTAAAATTCGAATCGGCGCGAGTGTACTTACAATTCAACTTCAGAGGGTAGCATAACCAACTGAAAATATGACACTTATCACTTTTATTCACAATGTTTGACGTTTCTGCCTGACGAACGTCTTTTAGTATCGGATGAGTGGGCTAAAGTTTTTAGCACTTCAATATCGCGTGGATAATGCATGAACGGGGGCTTTCAAGGCAGGTTTTAAGTGGTTGCAGGAACCCAGAGTCTGAACTTATCTGGTGTTGCAATCGAAACAGGAAGGCTTGCCGCCTCTCTCCCGCCTTTTATTGAAAAAGGAAATGCTATGCAGTCAAGCGTGATCGTGCAGAGAAGTGTGTGCCGGGCGCACCCACTTCCATACCCACTGGCAGGTGGTCTGAATAATCCAGACCGAAAACTTCAGACTCTTCTATTTTAAGTTCTGGCGTGACAAGAATATGGTCAAAGCCCACGCGAGGTTTCCAACTGGGGAACGTGTGATGTGAACTTTCTGGCTTGTTGAGCGTTGTATTGGTGAACAGCAGGCCTAGTTCTTCACTATGAATTTGTGTGTTCAGATCACCCATGACAACGGCATGACGGTATTTTTTGACGATGCGTGACAGATAGCAAAGTTGTTTGCGCCGGGCGCCTGACATGAGTGAAAGATGGGCCAGCACCACAACCAGTGGATCTTTTTCATCACCGAAGTGAACTTCCAGCGCGCCACGCCCAGGAATCGTACTGGGAAGTGAATGCTCTTTGACCAGGATTGCTTCATGATGGCTCATGATAGCCAGGCTGTGCTGAGCAAGGATGCCGAGGTCGCGATTGGTTTTGCTATAAACGTAGGGGAAGCCCGCTTTTTCTGACACGTACTGCGGCTGGTTGACAAATTCGCTGCGGATACTACCGCTGTCCAGCTCCAGCAAACCGACAATATCGAAGTCTTTAATAAAGTGGGCGATGCGATCCAGGTTGCTGCTGCGACCCGCAAAGGGCAGAAGATGCTTCCAGGTATTGGAAAGATAATGGCGAAAATTATTTGCAGGTATGCCTACCTGCACATTATAGCTCAGTAATTTTAACCGGTGCCCATCGACTGCCTGGTTGTTTGTTTGCTTTGCTTCCATAGTCATATTTAAAATCTACACCACTGTGACTGGGTTTTCCGTGACCGGTTCACATTTTTTCTGTGCTTAGGACAAACGGTTTAGCCAGAGGCCAAACGGTCAGACCGTACTTTCTCTATCAGAAAGTCGACAATGCTAAATAATTCTTCATAGCTGGCGATATTGTCCAGCAAAACTCGGTACTGCCCATCGACAATCAGGGATGGCACACCTGTCAGGCCATACTCCCGCCCAAGCTTCTCGGCCCGTTTCATTTTTGCCTCAACAGCAGGACTGTGCATGGCGGCCTTGAATTTTGCCTTGTCAGCACCCTGGCGTTCAAAAAAACGCGCTAATGCATCTTCATTGTTAATGCGCCGACCTTGCTCGTGTATTGATTTAAATAGGGCCTCATGGCTCGTTTTCAATAGCCCCAACTCTTCGGCAGCATAATAAGCGCGTGCATGCGTCGCCCAGCTGGGATTTAAAACGGCGGGCACTGACCGAAACGCAATATCTTCAGGAATCTTTGTCTTCCAGACCACGGCATGGGGTTCAAGCTTGAAACAATGCGGACAGCCATACCAGAACATCTCGACAACTTCGATCTTGCTGGAGGGTACGGTGGGTGTAACGCGTCTGGGTAATTGAACAAAATGGACGCCTTCCTTGAAGACCGGCTTTTTCGCAGGCGGGGGTGATTGCTGTTCAGTTGTTGCTGTTTTTGTGACTTGCTCAGTTGCTGTATTCTGCTCTGACTTATCGGCGCAGGCAGCTAGAGGTAACAATAATAATGCGAGCAACAACCACTTACTTAAGGCCGATTTCTTCATGTGTTTTACCATCAACTTCATTTTACACCATGTTTAATATTAGAAGGCTTTTGATCTGCCAGCAATAAAGCTGGTAATTAATAAAGGGTGGATATACCACTCTTACTAACCCGAAAGGTAATTATGATATACGCTCAGTAGAGAAAAGTTTCCTGCCTGTCGACACTTTATCCTAAATAAAGGGCCCAGCCTGGATTATCTCAACCCTGCAATATACTGGGAGACTGCTTCAATTTCTGGATCCGTCAGACGTAACGCGATGTTACGCATCATTTTACCTGCATCGTTGAGACGCTCACCAGAACGGAAGTCGCGTAATTGTTTGGCCGTATATTTTGCATGCTGGCCTGATAGCCGAGGAAATTTTGCTGCCGGGTTACCGGCACCATTGGGTGCATGACAGCCCATACACGCCGCAAGGCCTGCGGCCGGATTTCCCCCACGGTACAGGGCTTCACCGACGCTGACGACCTTTTCATCAGCCATGCCCGGCTTGATTTTGTTGCTGCTAAACCAGGCTGCAATATCCGCTATATCCTGGTCTGACAGATTCGCGACCTGCGGCTGCATAGTTGCATCTTTGCGCTCGTCGCCGGATTTAAAATCTTGCATCTGCTTAATCAGATATTCAGCGCTCTGGCCGGCCAGCTTGGGCCAATCGGGATTTGCACTGTTACCATCGACACCATGACAGCCCGCACAGGTCGCAGACTTCTGCTTGCCTGCAGCCTTGTCGCCCGCTGCAAATATAGACTGGCTTAAAGTAAATGCCATCGCGATGGAAACAATCGTTACCAGCTTTTTCATTGAATGTTCTCCTAAAAACTGTATTCTTAGCCGCTTATCAGCCATTTACAAGACCAAATTCACGAGCAGGAAAAGTGCCGCGTTTTATACCATATAACTTCAATCACCGCAAAAATTAGCGTTTTCTAATACATGTCTCAACCTTATGCCTCCGCACAATTTCTGACCAGTGCAGCCAAACCTGGTGGGTTTCCGCCGTCGACCGCACCGGAAGTCGCTTTTGCCGGGCGCTCGAATGTCGGCAAATCCAGTGTTTTGAATCGTCTATGTCAGCAGAAATCACTGGCGCGCACCAGTAAAACACCTGGACGAACTCAATTGATTAATTTTTTTCAGCTATCAACCGGAGCAATGCTGGTCGATTTACCCGGTTATGGTTTTGCAAAAGTACCTGAAGCCCAACGCCGACAGTGGGGCAGGTTGATTGAGGATTATTTGACCTCTCGCGAAAACCTGAAGGGTCTGGTGCAGGTTACCGATATTCGTCGGCCGCTGAGTGATTATGACTGGCAATTAATCGAATGGTGTTACCACAGCGAACTACCCTTGCTGTTATTATTAAACAAGGCGGATAAACTGAAGTATGGCGCCACTCAGGATGCGATTCGATCTGTGAAAAAAAGCCTCGAAGATGCGCCCATACCACTCACTGTTTTACCTTTTTCTGCGGCAAAAGGTACAGGCATAGACGCAGTATATGCGCATCTCGATCAATGGCTGGAACAAGTTAACGATACGCCATAAAAAACCCCGGCCTATAAGACCGGGGTGAATTAAGTGGCCCAATTGGGGTTCGGGCCATCCCGCTTTTAGGGAGGATAGCGGGAAGCGCTGGGCTTAGCGCTTACTATTAATGACCCGAGCGCTTACAAAAAGTTCAAACTTGTCAGAAAGTAGCACGAAAATAAATTGAAACGGGTCCTAACGTTTCTTCGGCAGCAGGGCGTACAGCACCCACCACACCGTAATCGCGTCCATATTCAACACCCATCGCCTGTGTCGGAATCAAAGAATTTTTTCTCAGGGAATCTGTCCAGTGAGGCGCCTTGTTACTATCAACAAAGTGAATTGAAGATTTTTCCCAGATCTGCAGCGGCTGAGAAGAATTTTGACCGTAGGATTGTTGCGTTGTACTGCCAACCTGCATTTCAGTAGCACTGATAGTGAATGCTGAAAGAGCGAGTGTGGCAGCTGAGACAAGTTTTATTGTGTTCATTCGAATCTCCCAGTGGGTTAATCAAGTTAGTGGCAGCCCAGAGGAGGGAATCAGAATCATCTCTGCAGCCCGGCGGTCATGACATAAATGCTTTAGACCCGTGGCTTTGCGTCCCTGCCTTTCGACAGGTTTGCCCTCGATCAGGGTGTGATGAATTTAACAGGAATCGACTCGGGAAGAACAGCTTATGTGAGCTAAACGACACTTTTTAACTGCTGAGTGGTTGAACTTTTTTTCACGCCGTCAACACATCAATGCCTAACATGTGTTTTCTATGAAAGCACTTGAAGTTTCAGCTAATGGGCTTCATCCCAGTTACTACCCGTACCTGCTTCTACAATCAGCGGAACAGACAAGCTGGCAGCCGACTCCATGAGCTTTATAATGGCTTTGGTGGCCGCTTCCAGTTTCTGGGTTTTTACCTCAAAGACCAGCTCATCATGTACCTGCATGATCATTTTGATGGAGGGGTTCTGTTTTCCAATCCACTGATCAACCGCAATCATGGCAAGCTTGATGATGTCTGCGGCCGTACCCTGCATCGGCGCGTTAATCGCTGTGCGCTCAGCGTACTGTCGTCGCTGGGCATTGCGTGAATGGATTTCCGGCAAATAGAGTCGGCGGCCAAAAAGTGTTTCCACATAACCCTGGTCTTTTGCCTGCTCGCGCGTTTTATCCATATATTTTTTCACCCCGGGGTAACGCGCAAAATACAGATCAACATATTCCTGCGCCTCATTGCGGCCAATACTCAGCTGCTTGCCCAGACCAAAAGCTGACATGCCATAAATCAATCCAAAGTTAATCGCCTTGGCAGCGCGCCGCTGATCTGCGGTAACTTCTTCTACCCGCCCACCGAATACTTCTGCCGCAGTGGCACTATGGATATCCAGCCCTTCTGCAAACGCTTTTTGCAGTCCTTCATCACCGGATAGATGCGCCATGATACGCAGCTCGATTTGCGAATAATCGACAGCGAGAATTTGATGGCCGTCCGGCGCGATAAACGCCTGACGAATGCGGCGGCCTTCCTCTGTGCGCACCGGAATATTCTGCAGATTGGGGTCAGATGATGACAACCGCCCAGTCGAAGCCACCGCCTGATGATAAGACGTATGCACCCGACCCGTTTGTGGGTTGATCATCTGCGGTAGCTTGTCGGTATAGGTTGATTTGAGTTTGCTCATGGAACGATATTCGAGCACCAGCCGGGGCAGGGGGTAGTCATTTGCAAGCTCCTGCAATACATCTTCCGCAGTGGAGGGCTGACCTTTGGGCGTTTTACGAATGACCGGCAGTTTCTGTTCCTCGAATAAAATCTGCTGCAATTGTTTGGGCGAGCCGAGATTGAATTCCTGACCGGCGGCTTTCCAGGCGTCACGCTCAATTTCGGCCATGCGTTCTGAAAGCTCATGGCTTTGCTGGAACAGGGCGTCGGCATCCACCAGCACACCATTGCGTTCGACGCGTGACAAGATGGGCAGCAGCGGAATCTCAATGGTTTCATATAACTCGCGCTGACCTTTGAGTTTTTGTAATTGCGGCCAAAAATGCTGGTGTAGACGTAAAGTCATGTCCGCATCTTCTGCGGCATAAGGCGCGGCCTGTTCCAGCCCAACCTGGTTGAAGGTCAGTTGCTTTGCGCCCTTGCCAGCCACGTCTTCAAAATGGATGTTTTCATGGCCCAGATGTTTTTCACACAGCGTGTCCATGTCATGCCGACTGGCAGTTGAATTCAGTACATACGATTCCAGCATGGTGTCATGCTTTATTCCCTTCAATTCAACCCCGTGATTCAGCAAGACACTGCGGTCATATTTGAGGTTGTGTCCCAACTTGGCCTGATCCGGATTTTCCAGAAGTGGCCTTAATTTTTCTAACGTTGCACTTCTATCTAATTGCGCTGGCGCGCCAGGATAATCGTGCGCTAACGGAAGATATGCCGCCTTGCCCTGTTCAACAGAAAAAGAAACACCCACAATCTCTGCCTGCATATAATCAAGGCTGGTAGTTTCGGTATCGAATGCAAACAGCTCAGCTTTTCCCAGTGCTTTGAGCCAACGTTGGAAATCTTTTTCAGTCAGGATAGTTTCGTAATCAACCTGCGGCAAGTTTTCTTTTTTGACGACCTCCTCTGCGTTATTTTCCATTTCCCGCAACCAGGTGTTAAATTCCAGCTCTTTCACTTTGGCCACCAGCTTTTCCGTTTGTACTGGCTTGACGTTCAAGTCCGATAACTTTTCTTTTAAATCAAGACCGGTTCGAATGGTGACCAGATCACGTGAAAGCGGAATCTGATCGAGCGCGTTACGCAGATTTTCACCAACCTTGCCTTTGATTTCATCAGCGTGGGCCAGCAGATCGTCGAGCGTTCCATATTGGGCGAGCCATTTTTCAGCGGTTTTGGGGCCGACTTTATCGACACCCGGAATGTTGTCCGACTTATCACCAATGAGCGTCAGGTAGTCAATAATCCGCTCCGGTGGTACGCCGAATTTTTCCTCTACGCCGCGCTCATCCATGACTGTATCGTTCATGGTGTTAATCAAGGTCACCTTGTCGTTGACCAGCTGCGCAAGATCCTTGTCCCCTGTTGAGATCAGCACGGGAATATTTTTTTCACTGGCCTGCCGGGCAAGCGTACCAATGACGTCATCGGCCTCCACACCCGGTTCGACAATAATCGGCAGGCCCATCAGTTCCACTAACTCGTGTAACGGTTCAATCTGAGATCGCAGCTCATCCGGCATGGGTGGGCGATTCGCCTTATAGTCTGGATATTGCTCATGGCGAAAGGTTTTGCCCTTGGCGTCAAAGACCACGGCCATCTGTGTGGGCTGGTATTCTTTCTGCAACTTGCGCAGCATGTTCGCGACGCCATAAACAGCACCGGTGGCTTCACCTTTTGAATTGGTCAACGGTGGCAACGCATGAAATGCACGGTAAAGATAGGATGAGCCATCAACCAGAATTAATGGCGGCTTTTTTGATGTTTTTGTCATAGCCCGCCATGATACTTTAGATTGTTCATTACCGCCTGTTTATGGTAGAAACGCGCAGGCATTACGAGACATCACCATGAATGAGAGACAACATAAACAACATCCCGGCATGATGCCGGTTGATGATACCGAACTGACTGTCCAGAGCTGGAAGATTTTTCAGATCATGGGTGAGTTTGTCGAAGGCTTTGAGCGGCTGGCGCGGATCAAGCCTTCGGTCAGCATATTTGGCTCTGCGCGCACCCCAGTTGATGACCCCATCTACAAACTGACTGAGGAAATTGCCTGTCAGCTTTCTGATGCTGGCTTCGCAGTCGTCAGTGGTGGTGGCCCGGGGATTATGGAAGCCGCCAACAAAGGCGCACAGCAGGGCAAGTCTCCAAGTATCGGCTTAAATATTCAGTTGCCGCATGAACAAATCGGCAATCCATATCAGGATATTTCACTGAGCTTCCGACATTTTTTCTCACGCAAGGTGATGTTCGTTAAATACGCTTCGGCCTATGTCGTGCTGCCCGGTGGTTTCGGTACGCTGGATGAACTGGCTGAAATTCTAACGCTGGTGCAAACAGGCAAGTCCCGCCGTATCCCGATTATTCTCGTACATTCACCTTTCTGGGAAGGCTTGCTCGACTGGTTTCAGAATACATTGATCAAGCAGGGCACGATCTCGCCGGAGGATATGGACCTTTTCAAAGTCGTCGACAAACCAGAAGATGCTGTGGATGCGATTTTTGATCACTATGCAGCACGCGGATTTGCGCCGACATCCAAAGAACTTGAAAAACTGATGGAGCTATAGTGCTCCTTCAAGGTGATATTGCCGTGTACAGAACTACCCAGATGATCCAGAACAAGGTGCAGTCCGCAGAGAATGGCCCAGTCCTTTTCAAGGGCTGCAACGCCGTACTGGATCATCTGGGTAGCTCCCTTCGGGCGAGCCGGGAAGCGGTCGTCCACGGTGTTGCGCCTCTTGGCAAGGACGGGCCATTCCCTGCGAGGCACGCCTTGCGGCCAACCGCTTCCCGACTCGCTGAACACAGCAATATCACCTTGAAGGAGCACTAGTGTCAGTCTTTACACCCGTCAGCGAATCTGAACTATCTGATTTTCTACAGCGGTTTCCTGTGGGCAAACTCAAGGGCTATGAAGGCATTGCGGCCGGCATTGAAAACACCAATTTCTTTGTCACCACCGAGCAGGGTGAATATGTATTAACCCTGTTTGAACACCATACTCATGACGAACTGCCTTTCTTTATCGACCTGATGGCCTGGATGGCCGAGCACAATATCCCTTCGGCTCACCCCATTGCAGACCATCAGGGCGGCTACCTGCAAACACTGAAAAACAAACCCACCGTGCTGGCCATCCGGCTGCGTGGGAAAAGCCCTGAAAATCCTTCTGCTGAACAATGTCATGCGCTTGGTGTGATGCTGAGTCGATTGCATATTGCCGGGCAAAGTTATCCTGGTTCACGAGAAAATCCACGCGGTGCAAAATGGCGCCAGCAAACAGGCCAAAAACTACTCACAAAACTGGACAAAGAAGCGTCAGCTCTACTTGAAAACGAACTGCTTTTTCAGCAGCAGCACGATTTAACCACGTTGCCACAAGGCATTATTCACGCCGACCTTTTTCGCGACAATAGTCTGTTTGAAAACAATCACGTCACTGGCCTGATCGATTTTTACTACGCCTGTAATGATGCCCTGATTTATGATCTCGCCATCACGGTCAACGACTGGTGTAGTAAAGAGGGTGGCAAGCTAGATAATGACTTGCTGAAAGCGATGCTGCAAGGCTACCAGTCAGTACGTCCTTTGTACTCCGATGAGCATGACAACTGGCCGGTTGTGTTACGAGCCGCTGCGCTGCGCTTCTGGCTGTCACGTCTGTATGATCTGCATTTTCCCCGAGCAGGAGAGATGACGCACACCAAAAACCCGGAAGTATTCCAGGCCATTCTAAAACAACATATCGCTGCCGAACTATCTAGCAGGGTGGCATGACAACGCAAAAACAATCATCCCGTTACCAGGCAACTCACAAGGTAACACTCGTTGGCGCTGGCGTTAATGTCGGGCTATCCCTGGCGCAATTGCTGGGTGGTTTTATATTCCACTCTCAGGGGCTCATTGCAGATGGGCTGCATACACTCTCTGATCTTGCCAGCGACTTCATCGTACTGGCCGCAGCAAAATTTGCCCATGAAAAACCCGACGCCGAGCACCCATACGGGCACGGCCGCATCGAAACACTGGCAACCAGTGTTCTGGGTGCAATCCTGCTTGCGGTTGCAGCCGGTATTGTTGTTGACGCCTTTGGTCGATTATTTTCACCGCAACGGTTATTGCAACCTGAGCCACTGGCGATATTCTTTGCTGCGCTAGCCGTCGTCTCAAAGGAAGGTTTGTATCATTACACCATGGGTGTGGCGCGCAAACACGACTCCACGCTGTTGAAAGCCAATGCCTGGCATCACCGTTCTGATGCCATATCCTCCCTGCTGGTCATTATCGGCATACTGGGAAGTTTATATGGCTTTCGTCAGGCTGACGCACTGGCTGCCATCGGGGTCGCCCTGATGATCGGGAAGATCGGTTTTGAACTGCTATGGAACAGTGCCCAGCAATTAATTGACTCCGCACTTGATGACGACACCGTGGCAGAAATCAGAAACAGTATTGAAAAAATTGACGATGTTGTCAGCCTGCACCAGCTACGTACCCGTTACAGCGGAAGCGACGCACTGGCAGATGTGCATATTCAGGTCTCACCGGAAATCAGCGTCTCGGAAGGTCACCAGATCAGCGAATCTGTTCGCCAGGCGGTGATGCAATCCGCTCCTAATATGATTGATGTAACAGTCCACATCGATCCTGAAGACGACGCCCCTGGCCCGCGTTGTGATGGTCTACCTCTGCGTGATCAGCTATTACAGGAACTGGATGA
>DTYI01000290.1 GCA_012961935.1 Thiotrichales bacterium
CAATCATTCTTAATTCAAAATGAGGTTCTTCTAATTCTCTTGAGTCGTCGGCAAAAACAAACCATCTCCTGTATGTTTTGTAATCTCCTGTTTGCCGATCAATCCTAACGTTAACATCAATATCTTCAGCGTATTTTTTCTTAGTTGCAGATGCAATAGCACTCTCAATTGCATCAAATATAACTTCCTTTTCCACATCTTTAGCTGTAGAAACTGTTTCAACAACTTGTATGATATCCGCGTCCATTGTTCACCTATATTATTTTATTTATGTTATTCAAATGCAGGTACCAGCCTACAAATTTCAATGGCATCCATCTGTATGTTAATTTTCTGGTTATTTTCAACAATACTAATACTGTCGTCTATCCTTTCTAATAATGTGCCTTTATAAATCTTTCGGTTATCGATTTTTATTTTTAATTTTACTTTAATGACTTTGCCGATAAATTTGTCGTAATGTTCTTTTAAAATGAGTTTCCGATTCAATCCTGGCGATGAAACTTCCAAATTATAGTATTCATTTAAAGCATTATCATCATCAAGTATTGGTGAAATAGCATTGGTTGTCTTTACGCAATCATCAATTTTAATACCCCTTGTATGATCGATATAAACAATTATCTTGAGTGATTTTTTTCCCTGGTAACACTCTATATCTATAAGTTCATAGCCCATGGTTTCAATACTTGTTTGAATCATTTCCTGTATTTTTTCTCTCAAATCGCTCACATTAAACACCAAAAATAAAGCCCCAGATACGGGGCCAAACCAAAAAATGGTAGCGGGGGCAGGATTTGAACCTGCGACCTTCGGGTTATGAGCCCGACGAGCTGCCAGACTGCTCCACCCCGCATCTGAGGCGGTGAATAATAGAGAGTTAGCACCGATATTTCAAGTACGAAATATAGGCGCCTCTATAATTCATGGCCGACTCGCCATCATTATTGACCGGCTGCATCATTTTGCCGTTCGAGTCCGGTACTTACTTGCCGGTCGAACAACCGCCTGCCGCGCAGCAACTGGCTGGTTTTTGTGAGGGCTTTTCCGCAATATTCCTTTTCTTGCCACTCTTAAAATCCGTCTCATACCACCCGCTCCCACTTAACCGGAAGCCGGCTGCAGAAACCAGTTTTTTCAGCGTCGCTTTCTGGCATTCGGGGCAATCAACAAGCGGAGCATCGCTCATCTTTTGTAACGCTTCCATCTCATGGCCGCAACTGTCACACTGATATTCGTAGATTGGCATGGTCAAATCCTGAAAAATGTAAGCTGAGCATTATATATGGGCAAATCTGAATTTCACAACTCAAATCAAGAAAGAGAATTCGGTGGGTAACGCTAAGACAATCCTCATTACCGGTTGCTCATCAGGCATTGGTTATTGCGTTGCAAAAAATTTACTTGAACGTGGCTACCGTGTCTTTGCGACAGCGCGAAAGCAGGAGGATGTTGATCGGCTCCAGGCCGAGGGTCTGGAGAGTCTGCAGCTGGACCTTGATAATTCTGATTCCATCCAGTCTGCAGTCCAGCAGATTCTGAAACAAACTAACGGTCAGCTCTATGCGCTTTTTAACAATGGTGCTTATGGGCAACCGGGTGCTGTTGAAGATTTACAGCGAGATGTATTGCGTCAGCAATTTGAAACGAATTTATTCGGCTGGTTGGAATTAACCAATCTGATTATTCCGGTCATGCGCAAGCAGGGTGAGGGGCGCATCATCCAGAACAGTTCGGTACTGGGTCTGGTCAGCCTGCCTTTTCGCGGCGCCTATAATGCCAGCAAGTATGCACTAGAAGGACTGACCGATACCTTGCGACTGGAACTGCATGGTAGCGGCATTCATGTTTCCTTGATCGAGCCCGGGCCAGTCGAAAGCCGATTTCGTGCTAACGCTTTTGACGCCTATCAAAAACATATCAATCCTGAGCAAAGCTTTTTCCATGACACCTATCAGCGTATGGAAGTACGATTAAACAAAGAAGGTCCGGCAGCACCTTTCACACTTCCGCCCGAGGCTGTCCTGAAAAAAGTTATTCATGCTTTGGAATCTGGCCGACCCAAGCCTAGATATTACGTCACCTTTCCGACTTATCTATTTGGTACGCTTCGCAGATTGCTTTCAACTCATGCGCTGGATCAGGTTTTACTGAGAATCTCAGGCAGCGAAAATAAATAGTTCCAATCTTTTTTAATACCCCTCATGGGTTGGCAGAGACGGGTTATATCCTTCATAATCAATCTGTTTTGAGGGTAATAATAATTTAGGGGGATTGTCCATCTAGTCTGGACCACACTACCGGCATGAGAACCCATAGCCTGCTTTATAACGATGCAACAGACCTGAAGCGTAGTCTTCAGGCGGCCAGGATTCGTAATAACGAGCACCTGTTAGTGCAGGTTTTTTCGGGCAATCCGGATATTGATTATCTCTACCTGTTGCTGCATGAAATCCATTCACTGTTGCCGAATTGCAGCATCATCGGCACAACCTCTGCTGGGGAAATTTACCAGGGTATGGTGCTGGAAAATTCTACTATCATTACCTTCATCCAGTTTGATCAGGCCAGCTTCTCATTAAGCCATGTTAACCTCGACTATCACCCCAACAGCCTGGAGGCAGGTCAACTTCTGGGATTGCAGTTATGTGAAAGCGCTTCTCCCGCGTTGATTCTTTGTTATGCAACAGGGTTTGCACTCAATGCCGAAACACTCGCTCGCGGTATCGTCAAACATAATCCAGATTGTTATCTGGCTGGCGGATTGGCTGCGGCACCAAAACCGCAACAAACGTCTCTGGTCTTTTACAACGATACCCTCTTGACAGCTGGCGCGGTTGCAGTCGGGATCAGCGGGCAAAATCTTCATCCTACATTACATTTCAGCCCCGACTGGATGATGCTGGGTACGCCCATGCAAATAACAGAAACTGACGAAAATCGCCTGAAAAGCATTAATGAAACCCCAGCGCTGGAAATATTTCAGCGCTATCTGGGTGATGATGCCGGGAAAGGCATGAATAACGCCTGCATGCAGTTTCCACTCCTGACTGAACGTAACGGCAGACTGACCGCCCGAAAATGCAAAGCCGCCCACCGCGATGGCAGCATTACATTTTCAGGTGAATTACAGCCTGGCGAATCTGTGCGTTTCGGTATTGTTGATCCTGTTTCTGCAATGGATGCTTCCAAACAATTGTTTGAGCACATTCAGCATGACCCGCCCGGGGTGGTTTTTATGTACCCCTCTCAGGCACGCAAAGTATTGCTAAGATCACTTACAGCGGATGATGCAAAGCTTTTACATGGTGTTGCGCCTACCACTGGCTTCGTCACACTGGGGCAATTTTATTACACGCCAGAACATCAGGACTTCCTGCACTATGCACAGGTCGTACTGACTATTTCAGAAGGTGGGCAGCGACGTTTACATTTAACAAAGTCTGAGTCCAAAACTGACTATTCCGAACACACACTGGAAATGCGCGCGCTTTCCCACCTGGTCAACACCACATCGAGAGAGCTCGAAGAAGCCAACCAGTCGCTGGAAAGACTGGCCAATACGGATGCACTCACAGGCGCGTATAACCGACGAAAAATGCTCGACATACTCGATGTTGAATTAAAACGCGCGCAACGTTATGGCCGCTCTTTTTCCATCATTATGTTTGATATTGACGACTTCAAAAAAGTGAATGATCAATACGGTCATCAGGCTGGAGATGATGTGCTCACAAAGCTGGTTGAAATTGTTCAGGAAAAAATTCGCGACACTGACAGCTTAAGCCGCTGGGGTGGAGAAGAATTTCTGATCCTCTGCCCGGAAACAGATTTGCAGGGCGCATATGAAAATGCTGAGCGAATTCGTGAAGCTGTGATGGAAACAAAATTTAATGACAAAATCAGCACCACATTAAGCATGGGTGTCACCAGTTACCAGCCCGAAGATAATCTGGACGAAATTCTCAAACGTGCCGACCAGGGGCTTTATCATTCCAAGGACAGCGGTAAAAATCACGTCACCAACTGGGAATAATTTCTAACCAAAATTTTTAAATTTACAGTTAATTATTCTGGCGGTCGGTACACCCGAACATTATTAAAACCTGCATCGCGCAAATACTGCGCATGTAATTGACTCATGACACCCTGATCACAATACAACAAATATTCCTGACTCTGATCCAGGCTGGAAAAACGGTGATTAATCTCCGCAAAAGAAATCGCCAGCTGTCGGGATGGCTCCAGATCTAAAGGATCTTTTTCATGCTCTTCCGTGCGGCGAATATCAATCACAATTGCATTATCTGGATCGCTGACTGTTTCAACTTCAGCATGCTGATTTACGTCTTCAATCACTTGCTCAATAGAGATTGAAACAGCGTTGTCTACAGCCTTATCAAGCACTGAATAATTGAATTTTGATTCTTCCTCATCAAGGCGATCTGCTAACGCATAAATAACCGGCTTACGAGAAATTACGCCACAATATTCTGGCATGTTTTCTGCAAACTCACGCGTACCAATTTTAGACGCCGTTGCGATTATTTCCTGTTTGTGTTTTGTCACCAATGGGCGAATAACCATTTTATTCGTGGCCTGATCAATCAATGAAAGATTGCGTAATGTCTGGCTGGAAACCTGGGCAATACTTTCGCCCGTCACCAGCGCATCAATCTTCATTTGTTCAGCGATTTTTTCGCCGGCACGCAACATCAGTCGTTTCAAAACCACACCCATATAACCATCACTGACTGAATTTAATAATTCAGCTACAACCGATTCAAAAGAAACGGTTGTAAATTTAACCGGGTGCGAAGCCGCGTATTTTTTCCACAAATAAAATGCAACCTGCTTGACACCGATCTCATGCGCCTTACCGCCAAGATTAAAAAAAAGAAAATGTGTAATGACACCGCGTTTAATGGTTTCATAACTGGCGACCGTCGAGTCAAAACCGCCAGACATGAGCGACAGACAAGCTTCCTGTGTACCAAGCGGATAACCGCCTATGCCCCGATAACGGGCAATAACAATATTGACCTGATCCTGATGAATTTCCAGCTCGATCTTTACATCGGGGTTTTTTAAATTAACCGATTTTGGATTTCCACGCTTAAATAAATAACCACCGACATAACGATCGACATCCATCGAAGTAAAACCATGCTTACCGCTGCGCTTACAACGTACAGCAAAAGTCTTGCCAGGAATCTTTTCCAGAAATACTTCGCCGACCTGCTCTGCGATGCGTTGTAAATCAGTTAAAGGATATTCATTAACTTGCAAATACTGATCAATGCCTGGCGTTCGGCCCAGCACGTCCCGCACTTTCTCATGGATATTTTCACCGCAGATAATTTCCAGTTTATCCCAATAACGAAAAACCTCTATTTCATCATCAATATTTCTCATAACCCGGCGCAGATTTCTTTGTAACTGCAAACCCATGCGTTTACGTACTGATCGACTTTTCAGTAAAATTTCCGGAAATAGTTTGATAATGAATTTCATATAATAAGCATCATCATGCGCGGTTGGATAATCGAATAACCGGCAGGTAAATCAGCCTGTGCACATACAACAGCGTGCGCCACCTGCGCATCGTTATCCAGATTAACATTTCGAACATCGAAAAATATCTAGCCATTCAGGCGGGCTTTTTTCATTTATGCATCGTCAGGCCTTGCGGAATTTCTATGTCGACTATTTATGGCGACCGTGTTCGGTTTTTCGAGAACCTTTCAATCTGACATTATTCCCCAGGCCGCCAGATTCCGAATGCTTCTTGCTGAGGTGGTTGTGCTGGCTGAGGCCGAACCTGCTGAATAATATGCTCTATGATAGCGTTAAGTTGCTCCATAACACCTTTATATTGTGCAGGCTGCATATCCTGGTGACCCAATAGAAAACCGATGCTTGCTGCCATGTATTGCACCACGACCATATCATCATTGGCATTTGCATCGTGTTTTGTGATGGCCGCCTGAATATCTTCAATTAACTGTTGAGATAACTGTAGTTGTTGTTCCGCCATAATGTCTCCAATATTCTATATTAATAATCAGGTTTCAAGGTTATTTCTATACCATTAAAATTACCCTGATATTGCCGGGAATTTGCCTGGCCGTGGATTCTATTTGCAGGCAAGCCATAGCCAACAAAATAGTCGGTAATGTATTTTGCGTTATTCAGTGAAAGCCGAAAACCTTCAGGCGTATCAACATGAGTTGTCCGATCTGTCACAATCACTTTAAAGTCTTTCTGGTTTCTGAAAATATAAGATAGCTTTGCATATAATTGGAGTATTTTCTGATTTGAACTTGCGTTATCGGCCTGATAAAGCTGCGACCTGTCCAGGAATATTTTAAGCGAACCATCTGCACCACGGACTACATTACGTACAGTATTTTTTAATCTTCGCTCAAGCTCAGCGTTAATAATATAGCGGCCATTGGAAAGAACCAGCCCGCTGTCCTCTTGCAAAACGGGCGCGACCGTTTCAGTGGGCTTATGTTTTACAGAAGTCTCCTTGTTATTTATTTTATTGCCTATCTGTTTCTGTGCTTGCCTCTGCGTTTTTATGGCAACCTCTTTTTTGATTGTTGGTTTTTGTTGGTCTATTGTTTTTTGAGCCGCTTCGTGCTGGACTTCCTTTTCTTCGGCAACTGGTTTATTCAGTATTTCCTTTACCCTGCCTTCGTTCTGAACATTTTCTGGTCGAACAATATTTTCACTCGTAGAGAAAAAATTCAGATAAAGATATCCCGCCACTAGCACGAACACAATCAGTGCTAACAATTTTGCGATCGCGTCGCGCTGGTATGCTAAAAAATAAAAAAAGTCCGATAATTTTGATTGACTTGTTTCCAGTTGGCCTGTCGAATCTTCTCTTACCGCAATCAGTGGTGAGGAAATATCTTCAGCTTTGAATTCTTTTCCCTGTGTGACGTCATCATTCTCTCGTTCACTTTCCACGCGGACATTGATTGCTTCAGGCGCAATGTCATCCTGTACAAATGAATAATCTTCAAACCGTTTCAGGGCGCGCTCAATCGACTGGTGATTTTTTGCTGGTTGCTCACCCTTTAACACTTCATCCACAGACATGGGATCAGTTCTATCAGGAAATTTATTATTGGTATTATCCTCTGTATTTTTAAGCACTTCTTCAGTATCCAGCTCCATGGTGCGATCCACTGCCCCAGTGACCGACAATATGCCGCCCGCTGCAATGGCTTTTTGCACAGGAAAAACAATTGTTTTATCTTCTGCCGAGACGGCCTGTCTGGCACTAAAAGTATTTAAAGCACTTAAAAAACTTTCTACTGAAGAAAATCTTCGGTCTGATATTTTCTCCAGCAGACAATCTATAATGGCCTGATATCTTGAATAGTGTTCAGGCAATCGAGGCGGCTCGTCAAACAAATGCATCCGCGCAGTTTTTACTGCATCATCTGCCTGAAAAGGTACCTGACCTGTCAGCATTTCGTAAAAAACGACACCCAGACTGTAAAGGTCGGAACGTGGACCCGTTTGTTCGCCTTTAATTTGTTCTGGACTCATGTAACGCGGGTTGCCCAAAACCAGTTTCTTTTTTACTTCGCTATCATCTTTGGAATACTGCTTTGCAATACCAAAGTCTGTCAGCACCGCAACACCGTTCGTGTGAAATAAAATATTGTGTGGCGTGACATCCAGGTGCAGCACATTTTGTTTATGCGCATAAATTAATGCACGCCCAACCTGAGACACAACATTGATGACTTCGTCTTCAGTCATGCCCTGACGTATTCTGGATTTAAGATTTCCGCCCGCCATCAACTCCATGGAAAGATAATAATGACCATTAGATTGACCGACATCCAGCAAGCGTATGATGTTTGGATGCTCCAGCCTGGCGACAATCTCACCTTCGTCCAGAAATTGTTGTGCGATAGAAGCATCAGAAGCCAACTCAGGAGACAAAACTTTCAGGGCGACTTGCTCACCCAGCGCTTCTTGCACAGCCAGATAGACAGTGGCCATACCACCTTCTGCCACTTTATCTATAATTTCATAACCGGCTATATGCATACTGTAATTTTAACGGATTACAAACGCCAATTCAGATTTTTTACGATTCATAAGAGAAGGGCGTGAAAATCACGCCCTCTTAATTATTGATGCAGATTATTTATCCCATCAGGCCGCCTGTTGACCAGACTTTTTACCGAACGCAAGCTCACCTGCCTGCAATTCAACCACGATGGTATCGCCTGGAACATATCGGCCAGCAAGAATATCCTGCGCCAGCGGGTTTTCCACCTCATGCTGAATTGCACGCTTCAGCGGCCGCGCACCATAAACCGGATCGAAGCCCGCATCTGCAAGTTTATCCAGCACTGCATCTGTAAATTCAATCTGTAAATCACGCTCGGCCAACCGCTTGTGCAGATGTACCAGTTGAATCTCTACAATTTTACGGATTTCCTCTTTGCCGAGCGGATGGAAGACCACCGATTCATCAACGCGATTAATGAATTCCGGACGAAAGTGCATACCCACCACTTCCATCACCGCCTTTTTCATTTCTTCAAA
>DTYI01000291.1 GCA_012961935.1 Thiotrichales bacterium
CCTACCTATATCCTTGAGATAGGCATGTTCAGGGAAGACGGGCAGTCGATGATGATGTAGTCGTAGTTCGCTGATACGGCTTCGAGTGCAGTCTTGAGCTTGAACTCGCGGCCAAACATGTTCATCAGCTTGACTTCGGCCAGCGTCAGTTCTGAATTGCCAGGCAGCAGGTCGTAACGCCAGTCTTCCAGCGAGATGATGGTCGCGTCGATTTCTGCATCGCCCAGCAGGACATCGCAGCTGGTGGTGGCAAGTTCATGTTTGTTAATGCCGCTGCCCATGGTGGCATTACCCTGGGGATCCATATCAATCAACAGGATACGACGTTTGGTGGCCGCCAGTGATGCCGCCAGATTCACGCTGGTGGTGGTTTTGCCGACGCCGCCTTTTTGATTGGTAACTGCGAGTATCTTGCTCATGGTTTTCGCGTAATCTGTACCAGATGCCGCTCGGCATCCAGTCCTGGAACTGTCAGGGAGTGCACAGTGTACTCGAATTTTTTACCCAGCGCTGCAAGCTCTTGTTCAGGAATCCTACCTTTCATTGCGAGCCACGCGCCCTCGGCAGCAAGCATCGGCTGGGTCAAAGAAACAAAATCCGCAAGGCTGCTGAATGCCCGGCTGATGATCTGGTCGAAAGGCCGGTCGGGTTTGAACTGCTCAACCCGGGCATGTGTCGGTTCGACATTTTTCAGCTTCAATTCGGTGATCGCCTGACGCTGGAACCGTGCTTTTTTAGCCACAGCATCAAGGAGCGTAAATTTTTTCTCGGGAAATAAAATTGCCAGCGGCATACCCGGCAGACCACCGCCACTGCCGACATCTGCAATGTGTTTCCCTATGACAAAAGCTGCGATACTCAGGCTGTCCAGCAAATGCGTGGTCAGCATCGCTTCTGGCTCATCCACTGAAGTCAGGTTGTAAACTTTGTTCCAGCGTTTGAGTAAGCCCAGATAGTCGAGCCATTTTTTTATTTGCTCATCCGTGGCGTTTATTTCCAGAGCCATGAGGCCCTGGCGCAATAATTCTGCCTGATGCAAATCAGTGGGCGGCTTTGTCCGTCAGCATGTTTAACGCCCCGGTCATCTTTTTCAGCACTTCTTCACGATCTTTTATTTCATGTCGCTTTGCAAAATATTGCGGGTCGTTATACGCCAGCCAGACCTTGCCATCTGCATCGCGCCACACCAGTAATTTCATCGGCAAATCAATCGCTGTCGTGATTGATGACTGCATCAACGGCGTGCCCAGCATCGGGTTACCAAAAATCAGCAGCTTTGTTTTGCCCATTTTCTTGTCAACGCTGACTGCGTTTGCCTGATGGTCAATCTCGGCCATCACCTTGATGCCTTTGCTGGCAAGCGCCGCTTTCATTTTTGCAATGGTTTCATCAACACTGTTGTCACTGGCTTTGGTAATCAGACCTTCGGCGGCAATGAGTGGCATTGAAAAAAACAATAAAAGGAGTGGTAGCGTACGTATTATTTTCATCGGACTTTCCTGTTGTTGTGTAGGGTAACTTTATAATTACTATTCTAGTCTGTATTCAGATGCAACATTTGGTTGCCGGTTCAATAATCAAGCTGATTTTTGTTTTTTTAAATGAACCAGCAGCAAGGAAATAGCCGCTGGTGTCACGCCCGGAATACGTGCAGCTTGCCCGACGGTTACCGGTCGGTGTTGCTGTAATTTTTGCCGTACTTCGTTGGACAAACCCACCACATTTTCATAATTAATTGTTTCAGGTAATTGCGTGGTTTCTTTTGCCTGAGCGCGAGCTATTTCTTCTTTTTGCCGGGCGATGTAGCCATCGTATTTTATTTGTGTTTCCACTTGTTCTGCGACTATTTTATCGTCCACACCCGCACCGGCTGCATCCAGCTGCATTAATTTTTTGTAGGTCATATCCGGTCGGCGCAATAATTCTTCCAGCCGATATTCACGGTTTAGTTTTTCGCCGATTATTTTTTCAGCTTCCTGTTCGCTTACTCGTGCTGGCTGCACAAATGTTCCGTGCAGGCGCAGACGCTCTTGTTCAATTGCTTCGCGCTTGTTTTCAAATGCCTGCCAATGGTCATCGCTGATTAATCCCAGCTTGCGTCCTTTTTCGGTCAGGCGCAAGTCGGCATTATCTTCGCGTAGCAGTAGGCGATATTCTGCCCGGCTGGTAAACATGCGGTAAGGTTCGACGGTGCCTTGTGTAATTAAATCATCAACCAGTACACCGATGTAGGCTTCATCACGACGTGGATACCAGGTTTCTTTTCCCTGCACCTGCAAGGTGGCGTTGATACCGGCCAGTAAGCCTTGTGCGCCCGCTTCTTCGTAACCTGTCGTGCCATTGATTTGTCCGGCAAAAAACAGGCCGTTAATATATTTTGTTTCCAGCGTGGGTTTTAAATCACGCGGGTCAAAAAAGTCGTATTCAATCGCGTAACCCGGGCGGGTGATGTGCGCATTTTCAAACCCGGGAATCGAACGCACCAATGCGTACTGCACATCAAAAGGCAGGCTGGTGGAGATGCCGTTGGGATAAACTTCGTGCGTGTTCAGACCTTCCGGCTCGATAAAAATCTGGTGGCTGGCCTTGTCGGCAAAGCGCACGATCTTGTCTTCAATCGATGGGCAGTAGCGCGGGCCAATGCCTTCAATCTCACCTGAATACATCGGCGACCGATCCAGCCCCGCGCGAATAAAATCATGTGTTTTTTCGTTGGTATAGGTGATGTGGCAGGCGATTTGTTGCGGGTGATCTTCCCGGCTGCCACGAAATGAAAAAACGGGCGTCGGTTCATCCCCCGGTTGTGCCTGCAACTGGCTGTAATCAATGGTGCGGCCATCGATGCGAGGTGGCGTGCCGGTTTTCAGCCGGTCTACCCGAAAAGGTAATTCACGCAGCCTTTTTGCCAGCGTGATGGAAGGCGGGTCGCCTGCGCGACCACCCTGATGGTTCGATTCACCGATATGGATTTTGCCGCCCAAAAAGGTACCAACTGTCAAGACAACCGCACGCGCACGAAACGCCAAACCCATTTGTGTTCGCACGCCGACGACCCGCTTGTTTTCAATGATCAGATCATCCACGCCCTGCTGAAACAAACTCAGGTTCGGCTGATTTTCCACCTGGCTACGGATGGCGGCTTTGTAAAGTACGCGGTCGGCCTGGGCGCGTGTTGCGCGCACTGCCGGACCTTTTCTGCGATTGAGAATTCGAAACTGGATGCCGCCTTTGTCTGCCGCCAGCGCCATTGCGCCACCCAGCGCATCAATTTCCTTAACCAGATGGCCTTTGCCGATACCGCCAATTGCCGGGTTACAACTCATCTGGCCGATGGTTTCGATATTATGCGTCAGTAGCAGCGTGCTCGCGCCCATGCGCGCAGACGCAAGCGCAGCCTCGGTGCCGGCATGGCCGCCGCCGATTACGATCACATCAAATTTTTGCGGGTGCTGCATTTGTTGCACTAGTCAAATCAAAGGGTTGGGTATTCTACGCCTATCCTCACCCAGATCAAAATTCCTGTATATTTGTGTCTTTACCACGCTTGCCAGTAAGATGCGCGCCAACAACGAAAAGATTAGGAATTTACATGGCTGGTAACTCAAAAACTGCAATCTACGCCGCACTCGCTGGAAACACGCTCATTGCCATCACAAAATTTATTGCCGCATCTATCACCGGCAGCTCGGCCATGTTGTCAGAGGGCATTCACTCACTGGTCGACACTGGCAACCAGGGGTTGCTGCTTTACGGCATGAAAAGTGCAAAAAAACCACCCGACGAGCGCTTTCCTTTCGGCCACGGCAAGGAAATTTATTTCTGGAGCTTTATTGTTGCGATTTTAATTTTTGCGGTCGGTGCAGGCGTTTCAATTTATGAAGGCATTCATCACATTCTGCATCCTGAGCCGATTAAGAGCATCATCATTAACTATGTTGTGCTTGGGCTGGCCATTATTTTCGAAGGTTTTGCGCTTGCAATCGCCTTGCGGGAATTCAATAAAGCAAAAGGTAACCAAAGCTATGTCGATGCTGTAAAACAGGGTAAAGATCCAACTCTGTTTGTTGTCGTGTTTGAAGACTCTGCAGCACTGCTCGGTCTGCTGGTTGCATTGATTGGTATCACGCTTGCGAACATAACCGGCATTCTGCAATTCGACGGGATTGCCTCGGTCATCATCGGATTGATTTTAGCCGGTACCGCATTCTGGCTTGCTGCAGAAACTAAAAGCTTATTGATTGGTGAAGCGGCTCACCCAGAAATCATAAAAGCAATTCATAAAATCGCCAATTCAATTCCTGAAATTCAGCACGTTAATGAAGTGCTGACCATGCACTTTGGCC
>DTYI01000292.1 GCA_012961935.1 Thiotrichales bacterium
ATCATCACCAGCATGGCGGGTAAACCGCTACCCCATTCGGCCAGAAAACTCGGTGGTAAAAAAGTTTTAACCGCAGCGGAAAATGCCAGGCCGATGATCAGCCAGACAATGATGTCATCGAGTAGTTTTGTAAACGCATAGTGGATACCTGCCCAGGATTTTTGCACAAAACTTTCAGGCTGTTTGTAGGCGGTATCCGTTCCACAGCAGGCGTGCGCGGCTGAGTCGGTTGATGAGGATGAGCAGCGCTCATCTGTTGTTTCTGTTTCAGTGCTGCAACAGCTTTCTTTTTCAACGCTGGTCGATTCACAACAGCTGTTTTGTTGGCCGCTGCTTGACGCCGCTTCATTTTTATCCTCAGCTTTTCCGACCAGCAAACCTGCGGTGATAGCCGAAGCGATCGCTGCAATCGGGCGCGCAACCGCCATGAATGGCCCAAGCAGTGCATAGGAAATGCTGATGGAATCGACGCCTGTTTCGGGCGTGGAAACCAGGAATGAGACAGTGGCCGGTTTGGATGCACCCGCTTTGCGTAAACCGAGCGCGGCTGGAATCACGCCGCAGGAGCAAAGCGGCAGGGGCGCACCCAGCAGGGCGGCTTTGAAAACGCTGCCGGAACCAGAACCTTTTAGATGGCGTTGCAGAAATTCTGTGGGAATGAGTACTTTCATCAGGCCACCAATGACCAGACCCAGCACCAGCCAGGGCGCAGCGTCAAGTGAGAGTTCCAGCAGATTAGAGAAGAATGCCATACCATCAGAATAGCAGTTATTTCAGTACAGAGACACGGAGTGCGCAGAGTTTTTAGGCTGTTAATGACACCCCTCTTTTGCAAAGAGGGGTTGGGGGAGATTTAAGACGCGGGGGAATGCTGCAGTGTTCATGTATTGCCAGGCTCATTAAATCCCCCTCAATCCCCCTTTACAAAGGGGGAGATTTGAAAAAGGAAATGGTCAGCAGTGCAATTGTTCCATAAATTCTCTGTGTACTCTGCGTCTCTGTGGTAAAAAATGCTAAACTGACCATCTTCGAGCCGGGGGTGTCTGATTCAGACTGAGAAATACCCTTGGAACCTGATCCGGTTAATGCCGGCGTAGGGAAGGCTCTGGTGCTCTCGAGTCCAGTCTTTCCCTCAAATGAGGACTGATAATATGAGCGCAATTCCAGACGATTTTATTCAGAAAACGGCCCGCCTTTCCGAGGCGGTGACGAAACCTTTTCCCGGTTCACGCAAGATTTATGTTGAAGGTTCGCGTCCGGATATTCGTGTCGGTATGCGTGAAATTCAGCAGGACGAAACGGAGGCCAGTTTTGCAGCAGAAGAAAATCCACCGATTCCGGTTTATGACACCTCTGGGCCATTTACCGATCCTGATGTGGAAATAAATCTGCTCAAAGGTATTCCCGAAGTACGCAGTGGCTGGATTGCCGAACGTGATGATACCGAGGAGCTGGATGGGCCGACATCTGATTTCGGCAAGCTGCGTCAGAACGATGAGGAGCTGGCAAAACTTCGTTTTGAACATATTCGTAAACCGCGCCGTGCAAAAGCTGGAAAAAATGTTTCGCAAATGCATTACGCACGGCAGGGCATCATCACGCCAGAAATGGAGTATGTTGCGATTCGTGAAAATGTAAAGTTACAGGAATTACGCCGGGATGCGCGTTATGAAAAATTATTAAAGCAGCATCCTGGGCAAAATTTCGGCGCCAGTATTCCGGATGAAATTACGCCTGAATTTGTGCGTGATGAAATCGCAAAAGGGCGCGCAATTATTCCCGCTAATATTAATCATCCTGAATTAGAGCCAGTGATTATCGGGCGCAATTTCCGGGTAAAAATAAATACCAACATTGGTAACTCAGCGGTGACTTCTTCAATCGAAGAAGAAGTCGAAAAAATGGCCTGGTCGGCGCGCTGGGGTGGTGACACGTTAATGGATTTGTCGACGGGTAAAAATATTCACGAAACCCGCGAATGGATTTTACGCAATTCACCAATGCCGATCGGCACCGTGCCGATTTATCAGGCGCTGGAAAAGGTCGACGGCAAGGCCGAAGATTTAACCTGGGAAATGTTTCGCGACACTTTGATTGAACAGGCAGAGCAGGGCGTGGATTATTTTACCATCCATGCTGGCGTGCGGCTTCAGTATGTACCGCTAACCGCTGATCGCGTCACTGGCATCGTTTCGCGCGGCGGTTCCATCATGGCGAAGTGGTGTCTGGCGCATCATCAGGAAAGTTTTCTCTACACGCATTTTGAAGACATTTGCGAAATCATGAAAGCTTATGACGTTTCATTTTCGCTGGGTGATGGTCTGCGCCCCGGCTCACTTGCGGATGCCAACGATGCAGCGCAATTTGCGGAGCTGGAAACGCTGGGTGAGCTAACAAAAATTGCCTGGGAACATGATGTGCAAGTCATGATCGAAGGGCCGGGTCATGTGCCGATGCAGATGATCAAAGAAAACATAGACAAGGAACTGGAAGATTGTTTTGAGGCGCCTTTTTATACGCTGGGCCCGTTGGTGACAGATATCGCACCCGGTTACGATCACATCACCTCCGGTATCGGCGCAGCGCAGATCGGCTGGTACGGCACGGCGATGCTTTGTTATGTCACGCCCAAAGAGCATTTAGGTTTGCCGAATAAAGAAGATGTACGTGTCGGTATCATTACTTATAAAATCGCCGCACAAGCGGCTGATCTGGCAAAAGGTTTTCCTGGCGCACAGTTGCGCGATAATGCGATGTCAAAAGCGCGCTTTGAATTTCGCTGGGAAGATCAGTTTAATTTAGGTTTTGACCCGGACCGCGCGCGTGAATATCACGACGAAACTTTACCGAAAGATTCGGCCAAGGTGGCGCATTTCTGTTCTATGTGCGGGCCACATTTTTGCTCCATGAAAATATCCCAGGATGTGCGTGATTATGCAAAGCAAAATAAAATTGCTGATATTAATATCGCGTTGGAAAAAGGGATGGCCGAAAAGGCCAAAGAATTTAAAGATTCAGGCGCAGAGATTTATCAGAAAAAATAACTGTTAAGTTCGTCACAATTTTATCGGGCCTTGAAGGAAACTGCGTGCGCTGCAGATCGGTGACATGGAATGCCGTGAGAAATCGGTCTTAAGTAGGTATGGAGCAAAGTACACGGCGTAATAATGTGATCGGTCACAAAAAAAATGAAATTCGGTTGCCGGCTATTACTGGAAAATTACCTTTTAACTAACTTGGTTCTGGAAAACATTTTTTGTTCTGATAGATTGCTAGCCTCTACGTTAACTTCTGGACAGGTTTCATGCGAAAGTGGTTTCTAATTTTTTCCGTTACGATCGGTTTTATGGCATCTCAGCTTCATGCCGAACTCGTATTTTCTGCTCCACCGCGTGAGTCTGCAGCAAATGCTGAAACACTTTATGGACCTCTGGTTGAAAGCCTGTCGAAGCTGTTAGATGAGAAAGTGGTATTCAAACGCGCGAATAATTTTATCACCTACAGTGCAGAAATGCGTAAGGATAAATATGACATTGTTTTTGATGGTCCGCA
Source organism: Thiotrichales bacterium (assembly GCA_012961935.1). Classification (GTDB taxonomy): domain Bacteria; phylum Pseudomonadota; class Gammaproteobacteria; order CAZUMV01; family CAZUMV01; genus UWMA-0217. The sequence continues at coordinate 3,553 of DTYI01000292.1, forward strand.
CTTTGCTGCCTGGCGGGTCGAGCATCTTAATCATGAAGTTGCGGCTAAACTACCTGGGAAACTTGATTTTCATATCGTCACAACAAACCCTGAATTTAAAACCTTAAAAGATCTGGTTGGTAGAAAAGTATGCGCACTGACTTCTCCAAACTTAGGCACGGTTGCGTTCCTGGAGCTGTATAAGAAAAATCCAGTTGCAGGGCCAAAATTGGCAGGATCAAGAGGTGGCTTTGCAGGTGTAACGAAAGATATATTAAATGGACGGTGTGAAATTGGGATATTACGTACCCAGTTTTATAATAAAAAATTGTCTGATGAGCAACGCAGTAAACTGCGTATTATCCATACCACCAAACCACTACCAAGTCAGGCCGTTACGCTGAGTCCACGTGTCAGCAAGTATAACAAGGCTCTTATTAGAAAAGCACTAACCAGTGAAGATGGTGCTGCGAGTGCAGCTCCAATTTTTAAGCGGTTTAGCAAAAAAAGTAAACATTTCAAGCCGACCACAGGCGAAGAATTTAGTTACCTCAATCTGCTGCTTGAGGGTGTCGTTTGGGGCTGGTAGGTGATTTTATCTGAACTCGCTGAGTTTTTTTATAACCAGATCGACCCCATAAATAATCAGAGTCTGCCTTATTTTATATTGGTCAGATAGCGTTTTCTGATTTCATTGAAATAGCCATCTGCGCCATCTTTCATGAAGTAATATTCTTTCGCGTTATTCGCCTCTAATTGATACATCAGCCAGCGGACCTGTTTGCCGGTGTTGTCATAAATATACAGTGGTTTTTTCTTTTTATTGGCCTCTTTGATTATTTGTTTGAGCGTCTCAATATCGCTTAATGAAACATTTTGTTCGATACCCATAATTAGTCGGCTGTAAAATCGTTGTTGATTGTCGCGCACATCAAGGACAATGCCTTTCCCACTGTGTACCTTTTCACTAAATGTAGCAGGGTCAAGCATGTGCTCCTGTAATTGAGCTTTGCTTAAAAGCTGGTTTGGATCAGCTGGATTATTTCCCAGCAGCACTGATTTTTATGGATATTTTTTCGTCCAGTCAAAAATTCCAACGTCAAAAGCAATGACGTCTGAAATTTTGTTTGTTTTTGCCTTGCGTGCGGCTTTGAAAGATTTCATGCAGGTTTTTCCGTTGCAGTAGGTTACGATGGTTTTATTCATTTCGCTGCGCAGTCCCTTCATTCTTTCAATAAAATCTGGTGAGCTTAATGGAATGTTGATGGCGTTTTTAATATGCAGTGTGTTGTATTCCAGTTCTGAACGGACATCAACAACTACGACCTGTTCATAGCGAGCATTGAGATTTTCCAGCTCAATGAAAGGGATGTCAGGAAATCGATCTCGGCAAGGAAATTCGGTATTTGCGCCAAACACTGATTGCCATGACAGTAGCAAAGCCAGTGCAGTGAGAAACAAAAAGTACTTTTCGATGGCAGGATTCATATCGTTCACCTCCCGGGCTAGCCGGTCTGATGTTCTTAAAGTATAGATTATTTACACAGACGCTGAAAATGTAAGCAGACAGGCTATGCTTTTATAGTGGGACAAGCTTGCAGGCCGGATCTTGCCGATAAATGGCTTGGGGTTGTGAGCTTTTACAATGACGTGCTGAGTGTATTGTGCGCGCTAGGTTTTGAGAGTGCATCTCTCAAAGAAAATCTTGCGTAAATGATGCTGTCACTCGCTTTGAGTGGCAAATGTTTGTAATTAACACACTATATAAGGAGTCCGTTATGGAAAAGTCTAAATTAGTCGCCTCAACAGCTGTTGCCGGGATTCTGGCGTTGGGTCTGGCTGCCACATCTGGTCAGGCCATTGCCGCTAAACCCGGTATGGAAAAATGCCAGGGTATCGTCAAGGCTGGTCAGAATGATTGTGGCACCAGCAAACACGCTTGCGCCGGTCAGGCCAAGGTGGATGGTGATTCTGAGGAGTGGGTATATGTGCCTGAAGGCACTTGCTCCAAGATTGTAGGTGGTAAAGTCAAAGCTGCTAAAAAGTAAGCGTTGATGATGACCACGCAAGTGGCTAAAAAACCGATCCCGGCACAAGCCGGGATCGGCATCCGCCATGTACATTTTCGTGAAATGCTGGAACGTCTTCCAGATATTGGCTGGCTGGAAGCGCACAGCGAAAATTATTTCGGTGACGGTGGGCAACCGCTTTATTATCTTGAACAATTACGTGCACACTATCCGTTGAGTTTGCACGGCGTTGGGATGTCCGTTGGTTCAGCCAGTCCGCTGGATCAAACTCATCTGAAAAAGTTGAAAAAACTTTGTGACCGTTTCGAGCCGGGCCTGGTTTCTGAACATTTATGCTGGGGCCGCGTCGGCGAATATCATCTGAACGAATTATTGCCGTTGCCGTATACGGAAGAAGCGCTGGCGCATGTCGTGCTGCGCATCGATGCAGTCCAGGAATTTATTGGCCGGAAAATATTAATCGAAAATTTGTCCAGCTACCTTGAGTACAAACATTCAACGATTCCTGAATGGGAATTCCTGGCGGAAACAGCGAACCGTTCTGGCTGCGGAATTTTGCTGGATGTGAATAATATTTATGTCAATGCCTGCAATCATGATTTTGATCCGCATAAATATATCGAAGCCATCCCCCCAGACACGGTTGGCGAAATCCATCTAGCTGGGTTTGAACAGCGCGATGGTTTATTGATTGACACCCACAGTCGAAATGTCACAGACGATGTTTGGGATTTGTATCAATTTACGCTGGAGATAATCGGCCCCCGTCCGAGTTTGATTGAATGGGATGCGGATATTCCAGAACTGGATGTGTTGTTGCAAGAAGCCAGTAAAGCACAATCTATTTTACAGAGTGAAAAAAATGCAGCCGTTGCATGATATTCAACAGGCGTTTTTTCGTGTGGTGTATGAAAATGAATTTTCCCTTTCCAGTGAAATAAAAGACGCCAAAGGCCTGAATGGCGAGTCAAGATTAAAAGTTTATCAAAGCAGCATACTGGGCATACAAACAGATGCACTTGCTGCGGTTTATCCCGTCATCAAAAAGCTGGTTGGGGATGAATTTTTTCTGGCCATGGGGAAAGCGTATTTACGCAAGTATTTTTCCCCTTCTGGTGATCTGCACAATCTGGGCGGTCAGATGGCAGAGTTTTTACAGGATTTTGAGCCGGCAAAGTCGTTACCTTATTTAGCCGATGTGGCAAAGCTCGAATGGATCTGGCATCGAATCTTTCACGCCGCCGATGAAGAAAATCTGGATTTTAACGAGCTCGCAAAAATCCCTGTAGAGCAACACGGTCAATTACAATTTTATCTACGAGATGGCGCCCGCCTGTTGGCATCACCCTATCCTGTACATCGTATCTGGCAGCTTAACCAGGATGACTGCAAGGATGAAGAAAGCGTTGACCTCGACGAAGGTGGCGTACAGTTATTGGTGACACGTAATGGCTACGAAATAGAGATGCATCCGCTAAATGATGATGAGTGGAAATTTTTACAGCTAATCCAGTTGGGTGTTAGTCTCTCTGGCATTACTGAAAAAATTCCTGAATACCCGCTCGATGAATTACTACCGCAGTGTGTTGCAAAAGGCTGGATAAATCGTTTTGAAATACGAGCCTGAAGCAATGAAATATTTAAAAAAAGTAATTGCTCTGGTCGACAAAATTTCAATCTGGCTTGCGCCGGTTTTTGATCTGGTCATTCGTCTTTATGTCGCCAAGGCTTTTTTTCTGTCGGGTCTGACAAAAATAAAAAGCTGGAACTCGACTGTGCAATTATTTGAATACGAATATACTGTGCCATTACTGTCACCCAAGCTGGCGGCTTTTCTAGGAACGGCAGCAGAATTAAGTTTACCTGTTTTGCTTGCATTGGGTTTGCTCAGCAGGCCGGCTGCATTAGCACTGTTTATTTTTAATTATGTGGCGATGACTTCCTATCCGGATATCAGCCCTGCCGGTATCAAGGAACACTGGCTTTGGGGTGCCTTATTGCTGGTGACTTTTTTCCATGGGCCGGGAAAAATTTCACTGGATCATTTACTGCGTAACTGGGCGCCTGGCCGCTGAAAAACCAGTTTTATTTTTGTGCCTTTTTGTACGGTTTCGTCGATAATTAACTGACCACTGTAGGCCTCAATAATATCACGCGCAACGGTCAGGCCAATTCCCTGTCCTGCATGCTGCGTATCAGCGCGCACACCACGTTTAAAAACATCTTTATGATTTGCGGCTTCAATACCGGGGCCGTCATCTTTAATTGTGATGATTTCTTGTGTTGGGTTTTTTTCGTAGCCAATCGTGACCGCATCGTTTGTAAATTTTGCAGCGTTATCCAGCAGATTGCCTAACAGTTCCATGAGGTCTGCCTCGTCAATGGCAAGCTGTATATTTTCCGGTACTGCATTTTTAAACTGAATATTTTTTTCGACGTAAACTTTCTGCATGACATGGATAAGTCGTTGAACAATTGGGCGCACTGCGATGGGTTTACGCAGCGCCTGTCGACCGGCCGTCGCTGCACGTTGTAACTGGTGGCCGATGATTTGCTCCATGCGTTCAACCTGTTCATTAATCGTTTTGCTTTCAGGTTTGTCTGCCTGACTTTGCATCACAGCCAGCGGTGTTTTCAGGCTGTGGGCAAGATCATCCAGCGCATTGCGGTAGCGTTGTTGTTGTTGCCGTTCGTGACCCAGCAGCGTGTTGATGCCTTCTGCCAGTGGCTGAATTTCGCGGGGTACTTTCTTTTGCAGGCTTTGTTGTTTTCCTGTGCGAACCTGCTCAAGTTCTCGGGTGACGCCGCGCAGGGGTTTGAGTCCCCAGTGTAGTAAAGCAAGCATAAGCGTAAGCAGTAAAAGCGCGATGCCTAACAGCCACCACCAGAGTTGTTTTGCGAAAGCCTGACGCTGACTGGCAATCGGGCTGGCGCTGTCGGTGATCTGTAAAGCAAATGTGTGCAGTGACTGATTTGCCAGTTCCCATTCGAATCCAAAAGTCAGCTGATAGTCAGGGCTGGAATTGAAAATCCATTGGCCCGGGGCGGGAGGATTGATTTCAGGTGGGTTGATTAACAAGGGATCGGATTGCCAGACTGCCCGTTTTTCGTTGTTGTAAATGACGGCAGAAAGTCCGGAGTCAAACTGTCTTAATCTGGGTTCTGGAATCTCGTCGACTGCGACTGAGACCCGGCCATCGGCATCAACTTCGATTGCGGCCAGTAGGGAAAAAACCAGCCCCTGAAGACGGTTGTATTCCGCCTGTTCGCTGTAGTGGTCGAGTGCTTTCTGTAAAGCCAGCCCGGTGAGGATGACGAACAGCAATAGTAATAATGTTGCACCCAGTAAAAAGCGCAATCGCAGGGAGTTCATGCGGTCGTTTTGTCTGAGTTGCTTCTTTGCAGTTGCCAGCAGTAGCCACGTCCTCGCAGGGTTTCGATGGGTTTGAGTGAGCCGTCCGGGTCCAGTTTTTTACGCAGGCGGCGAATAAAAACTTCGATGACGTTGCTGTCACGTTCATCGTCTTCGGCGTAGATGTGTTCTGTCAGCCGGGTTTTGGAGAGGACTTCACCGGCGTGCAGGATTAAATATTCCAGCAGGCGATATTCGTAGGCGGTCAGGTTGATGGCCTTGCCGTTATTGCTGACGATCTGGCTGGTCGTGTCTAGCGTGAACGGGCCGCTTACCAGCTCCGATTGTGTCCAGCGGCCACTGCGCCGGATGAGGGCGCGAACACGGGCGAGTAGCTCTTCCATCTGGAAAGGCTTGGTGAGGTAATCATCGGCGCCGGCTTCCAGGCCTTCTACTTTGTCTTGCCAGCGGCTGCGGGCGGTGAGAATGAGTACCGGGTAATCCCGCTCGGCTGCACGTAGTTGTTGAATGATGCTGATGCCGTCCTGGCCGGGCAGGCCAAGATCTATTATGGCGATATCCAGTGGATATTCACATGCCATCCAGCCGCCTTCCGTGCCTTCGGCGGCGGTATCGACAACGTAGCCGTTTTCTTCCAGTGTAGTCTTGAGTTGCAGCAGTAGTGCCTGCTCATCTTCAATGATGAGGGCTCTCATCAGTCTCTGACTTCACCGCTGTGACCGTCAATGTCGTACACGCGAACCCGGCCTTTGCGCAAGGTTTTTACCCGATATCCATCTCGCCGTGGCTTGATATCGAGTATGCGGCCGCCATTGCGTTCGCGTGCAATTCTGGCCGCCTCTTCCCGGCTGATAGAATAGTCTCTGTCATCATCTCGATGCTCTCGGTATTCACGGCCCCGACGGTCAGCCTGTACAGGCAGGCTGAGCAGCAGAACCAGGGCGATCAGCAGGTATTTGCTTAGTCGATTCATATTGCCAGTATATCAGTATTAGTAGACAGGGCTAACGTTGACCCGAACCTTGATGCGATCGCCCGGATCATGATCCATGGTGGTCGTATAGCTGTGACCTTTATAGCGGTAGGTGACGCGGTAACCATCCAGCCGTTCTTCGTCATAATAATTATTGACTGTCCGGCATTGTTCTTCGTAACCGATATGACGGCTGTGACCTGCGCGTCTGCCCGAAACATCGTGTCCGATCGCAGAACCAATCAGCGCACCCACCAGCGGGGCGTTATGACTGTCATCGACATTGTGGCCAATGGCGCCACCAATCAGGCCGCCGATAATCATGCCTGCGGCATTGCCATGTCCGGGGCGGGTATATTCTACTTCTTCCGTCCAGCATTCTTGCTGTGGGCGAGAGACACTGACGGTTCTGTAAATAGGCTCAACATTCGTGACCCTGGCGGTGTCGGTGAAGCTATGCTTCTGATGACCCCGGTGCTTGCCATGACCGGCAAAGGCAGCAGGCGCCATCGCCAGAGAAGTAATGATTGCGGCTGTGAGTAATTTCTGTTTCATGATTATCTCCACGGTTTTCAAATTGTGGCGATAGATTAACGCGGGTTGCCTGAATGGAGACTGAACAGAATTTATATTTCAGCAAGTAGCCAGTCGATCATGCTTTCAGCCTGGGCGGCATAACCACCACGAAACAGATTGTAGTGGTTGAGGATATGGTAAAGGTTATACAAGGTTCGACGTACAGAGTAGCCGGCATCAATCGGATAGACCTCGCGGTAGGCTGCGAAAAATGACGCGCCGGGACTGCCGAAAAGCTCCATCATCGCCAGGTCGGCTTCGTGGTCACCAAAATAAACGGCGGGGTCGTAAATAACCGGGTTACCCAGCTCGTCACTGCCCCAGTTGCCTGACCATAAATCGCCATGCAGGATGGAAGGGCGGGGAGAATACCCACCGAACAGTGCGGACAGGTTGGTCATCAGGTGTTCGCCTTTGTCAGCCAGCCTGCAGGAGGCGCCATTGCGCAGCGCAAGATCGATCTGAAAGTCCAGCCGGTGCTTGCGCCAGAATGTAATCCAGCTCTCTTCCAGGTCGTTAACTTGCAGTGTTGAGCCAATCGTATTGTTGCGATGCCAGCCGAACTGTTGCTGAGTGTGCTGATGCATCTTTGCCAGTTGCTGACCGAACAAAGTTGAATTTTCCCGGCCCCCCAGAGACAGCGATTCCATAACCAGATAACTTTGATCGTTAATGACGCCCCAGCAAACGGGTTTGGGTACGCGGATGGCTTCGGCTTCTGCCAGCGCATTCAAACCTTTCGCTTCGGCCGCAAACATATCGGCTTTGTCGGCATCATTGGTTTTGAGGAAAAAGGTGGTGTGAGCATCGCTGATCTGCCAGGCCTGATTGATATCGCCCCCGCCGACTGAATGATGTTTCTCAATCGAAAAATGAGTACCGGTTACTTTGCTGATTTCCTGAGCAAGAATGTCCCACATATTCAAAATTATCTGATTGCTTAAACATTAATTTTACGCCATTCGCCCGGCGCAATTCCATCCAGTGTCCAGGAGCCGACACGGTAACGGATGAGTCGTAGTGCCGGGTGACCGACAGCCGCAGTCATGCGACGAACCTGTCGGTTGCGCCCTTCAGTCAGTGTGGTTTTTATCCACTGAGTCGGGATATTTTTTCTTTCCCGAATCGGTGGATTGCGAGGCCAAATAATCGGAGGTTCGGGAATCAGTTCGGCTTTAGCGGGGCGGGTCAGGCCATCTCTTAGTGCTATCCCCTGCCGAAGTTGTTGCAAAGCAGCTTCATCCGGAATGCCTTCGACCTGCACCCAGTAGGCTTTGCTCATTTTGTGATGCGGGTTTGCGATTTTCGCCTGGAGGCGGCCATCGTTTGTTAAAATAAGCAGTCCTTCACTTTCATAATCAAGACGGCCAGCTGGGTAAAAGCCTGTTTCAGAAATGTAGTCTGCCAGCGTTGATCGTTGCGATGCATCCGTATACTGAGACAGCGTTCTGAAAGGTTTGTTGAATAAAATAATTGCTGGCATATGATTGAGGATAAAATTTTATATTAGGGTATTCCAGGAAGGGTAGATATGTCATTTTTTCATTCCAAATGCTTTATGAGATTTCCAGTATTCTTGATCACCCTCGTTTTGCTTTTTGCCTGCCGAGGTTCAGACGATTCCAGTGTCAATACACCAGAAGTATTACAGTATTTATCTCCATCAGAGGTTGTTGGCAACACTACTTCGCCGATTGGTACCAACGTTGCGGTTATTCGTGACTGGACCACAAGCCAACCGTTTGTTGACGTATTTAAAACAGCGCGGCCTTTTACAGTCCATAGTTCAGAGGGCGTGAACTATGATGAAAATGGTTGGCCAACCAGATTGAATGGCGGACAGGCTGAAACTTATTTACTGACTGAGTTGAACAGAGGGGGCGACAATGTGATCCCCCTGGGGCTTTACACCGTATTATATGATGGCAAAGGAAAAATTAATTATGGGGGGCTTGGCAAGCTTGTGGGTTCGAAGCCTGGTCACGATGTGCTTTATATAAGTGATCTGAATGGCACATTGAATATTACCATAACTGAAACGGATCCCACAGATTATATTCGTAACATTCGGGTTCTGATGCCGGGTGGGATTTGCCTGAGTGACCGTTTCCACCATGCAGCCAGTGAGGATGATTGTCCAGATGGTGACTATCGTTCCTATGAAGAATACCACGAGGAGATTCTGTTTAATCCAGACTACCTGCGTTATATGCAAAGCTTCAAAGTTTTACGCTTTATGGACTTTATGAACACGAACGATAGTAGCATTACTGAATGGTCGGACATAACCAGTTTTTCTGGCGCTACCTGGAGTGGATATGAGGCTGATAAAGGTGGTGCGCCTATAGAGGTCATGGTGAAGCTAGCCAACCAACTTAATGCTGATGCATGGTTTTGTATGCCACATAAAGCCAATGACGAGTACATTCGTAATTTTGCCGATTCTGTAAAAGAACATCTAAAGCCAGAGCTTAAAGCCTACGTTGAATATTCCAATGAAGTCTGGAACAGCATATTTACACAGAGTGATTACGCCGATGAACAAGGTAAGTTTCGGAATCTTGATGGCGATTCATATAAAGCGCAAATGAAATATTATTCGCGGCGCTCAGTTCAAATATTTAATATTTGGGAGAACAGTTTTGGAGGTAGAGAACGTTTGGTTCGTGTGATGTCTACCCATGCGCCGAACATAGATGCATCAGAAACGGTTCTGGATTTCGAAGAGGCCTACAAAAAAACGGATGCACTGGCAGTCGCCCCCTATTTTGGCGGTGATCCAGAACCATTTAGATCCGTCTCCAGTGTCAATGAAATTTTCAAAATACTGAATAGCCGCCGATATCCTGAATCACTACCCAATATTGAAAAGAATATTGCAGAGCTGGGAAAGCTGACAAAAAAATACAATGTTGATCTCATTGCTTATGAGGGTGGTCAGCACCTGGCAGACTGGGATACCAGTGAAGATGAACAACATCCCAATCCACTATTTTACCGGGCCAACCGCGATCCACGGATGGGTATACTCTATTATCAGTATCTACAAAGTTGGAGAAAGGCTGGTGGAAAGCTCTTTGTTCATTACACTAGCCCTAGAATGTGGACAAAGGTGGGCAGCTGGGGTGTGATGGAAAACCTGAACCAAACACCGGCTGAGGCGCCAAAATACAATGCCATCCTGACGTTCATTAGAGAGAACCCGAGGTGGTGGTAGTTGTCTGACTTCGAGCCATGACTGCTTGTAAAAAGTTGCAATATACCCTGGGAATTTGTCTGTTCAGCCTGCATTCAGCCTAAAATGGTAAGATATTGTTTTCGGTAATGATCAGGGGTGAATGTGTTGCGCAGCCACACAAAAGTTGTTTTGATAATGTGCCTGTCTCTGCTTGCAGCAGCTTGTGCGAGCAATGTGCCCAAAGCAATTTCCACGCAACCGGAACCTGCAATCACTGTAGATGCCGTTCGCAGCAACCTGAATCAGTATCTCGGTAAAAAGGTTCGCTGGGGTGGTGAGATTGCCAGCGTAAAACCCCAGACTGATTCAACCCTTGTTGAGGTTGTGGCCAGACAGCTATATCGCAGTGGCCGTCCAAAGGAAACCGATCAAACCCAGGGACGCTTTATGGTGACGGTGGCAGATTTTCTTGACCCTACCGTTTATGAGAAAGGGCGTCAGTTTACGGTGACAGGCACGATCACCGGTTCGATGGAACAGGCGATCGATGCGTATCAATACAACTATCCGGTCGTCACTGCGGAGGCTTATCATTTGTGGGAGCCTGTGCCACAGAGAAGCCGTTACGATTATTATCCTTATCCTGGTTATTATGATCCCTGGTACGACCCTTGGTATTCACCGTTTTATTTGCATCATCACCCGCATTACTGGTGGTAATTATGTGGCGACTCATTTTTCTGCTGACAACGTTACTGCTTGCATCTTGTGCAACGGGTCCCGGGTTTTCAGTGCCGGAGGCCAACCGCGATATTCAGCCGGGTCAGGTTTCCACGCAGCCTGAGCTAGCGAATCAGGCCAGGGTTGTCTGGGGTGGTGTCATTGCTTCCAGCAAGAACCTCTCTGATGAAACCCGTCTGGAAATCATTGCTTATCCTCTGGCTCGCAGTAGCCAACGGCCGAAAACAGAAGGCGCCACAAACGGGCGTTTTATCATTGTGCAAAAAGGCTATCTTGAGCCACTGGATTATGCGAAGGGTAGAAAGATCACAGTGAAGGGGGTCGTGCAGGGCACAGAAATGGGGCAGATCGGTGAGGCGAAATATCGCTACGCGATTCTTTCTCCAGAGGAAATTTATCTCTGGCCTGTACAATCAGAAAGACAGGGTATCCCCATCCGCTTCGGTATTGGTTTTGTGTTTCATAATTAATCAGACGTTACTTAATTTTAACCAGCGCTGTTGACGCGTCGGGCTGAAACCAGTCTGCTGCATAAAATCGGTCAACGCATTTTTATCTGTCTTGCCTCGAACAGGATGGCAAATTTCCGAGGATGCTTCCTGTGAAAAAATCCGGGTTAATTTTCGCGCAAGTTGAATTTCCGACTGATGTTCATCGATAAGTGATTGCACCCGTTTTGCACCTCGGATTTTCATGTCGCTGATTTGCTCGATCTGATCCAGCAGGTTATCAATATTATCGAAGCGTGTTAGCAGGCGTGCGGCAGTCGCCATCCCCACACCCGGTACGCCCGGAATGTTATCCACCTTGTCCCCGGCAATCGCTAGCAGATCAGCAATCTGATCAGGTCTAACACCGAATTTTTTTTCCACACCGCGCCAGGTTAGTCGTTTGTTTTGCGCATAATTCCACCAGATATCATCCGGGCCGATGAGTTGTGTCAGGTCTTTGTCGGCGGTGAGGATAATGACGCGTTGTCCGTTTGTTTGTGCCTGCTCTGTCAGTGCGCCGATTAAATCATCGGCTTCGAAGCGGTTGCTGATCAGCTCAGGCAAGCCAAGGTGCCTGAGAAATTCCTGGCACAGTTGAAATTGGTGTTTTAGTTCATCAGGAGCGGGCGGGCGGTTTGCTTTATATTCAGGGTAAATCTCATTTCGACAGGAAGAGGTCAGGCTGCCATCAAAGGCAAAAGCAATATGCTCGGGCTGTTGTTCATTTAGCAGGCGGAAAACAAAATCGGAAAAACCCAGCAGGGCATTGATAGGATGTCCATCCTGGCCAGTCAGGTCACCCGGCAGCGTGTGCCAGGCACGAAAGACGTAGATGCTGGCGTCGACCAGGTAGCAATCGTTGTTTGGTGGCATGAATTATTGGGTGCCTATAGACGGTCGATATCTTTTTTCACGCCGCTTAATGAGCGTTCAAATTGAGCTCTTTCATCCTCATTCAGGTTTAGTTCGATGATATTTTCCATACCATTTTTCCCCAGTACGCAGGGCACACCCATTGCAGCCTGATCATGGCCATATTCACCCTGGAGAATGGCTACCGATGGCAGAATGCGTTTGCGGTCATGAACAATCGCATCGACCATTTCGGCGACAGCGGCGGCGGGCGCATCGTAGGCGCTACTGCTTTGCCGCAGGGCCAGTACTTCAGCCCCGCCATTGCGAGTGCGTGTAATGATATCCTCGATTTTTTCTGTTGATAGAAAGTTTTCTACACCAATTCCTGAAATGGTGGTGTAGCGAATCATGGGTACCATCGAATCTCCGTGGCCACCCAATACCATGGTTTGAATATCTTGCGTCGAATAGCCGGTTTCCAACGCGATAAAAGCGGCCATCCGGGAAGAGTCGAGTACACCGGCCTGACCAAACACGCGTTCGCGTGGCCAGCCTGTCCTTGTCCATGCGCGCCAGGTGAGCACATCAACCGGGTTGGACACAAGCAACAGCATCGCATCTGGGGCATGTTTGAGCACGTCGTCGATGATTCCGTCCAGAATTTTGATATTGGTTTCGAGCACGTCTGAGCGCGACATGCCAGGTTTTCTCGGGATGCCGGCGGTGACGATGACCAGATCCGCGTCCTGCATCGTTTCAGATTCCGTGCTGCCACTGACTCGGCTGTCGAATTCAAACAGCGGAGCAGTTTCCTGAATATCCAGTGCTGCGCCTTCGGCCTGACCTTCTTTTATATCAATCAGAACGATTTCGTGGGCAGCGTCTTTGGTGGCGAGAAACTGAGCGGTGGATTCACCCACACGTCCAGCACCGATGATTGCGATTTTTTGCATGAGCTGCTTCTTCTGTCTTTTCGTTTTTATATTGTATAGCAGTTTTGTATAGCAGTTTTAGCGATATTGGCGTAACTGATGGCGAATTATTCAGCGGTTCCTGCTCCCAGTACTGAAATTCAGACAGCAGATATCGCTGGCCTCATTACGCTGTTTTTGGCAGGCATGCATAGAGTGCAATATAATCGCCATTCAATCGTTTTTGGTGCCGATTGTAAAATTTAAGTAGCGTAGTGAAACTGATGGGGTTTTCTTTTCGAGAATCGGCCGGAAGCTCGGGTATAACCTTGGTGTCGGCCGATGAATCAAGACCTACGGAATATATGAAGGAAGTTCACAATTCGGCTTGCTGAAATTTCTCTTTGGTGACAGATCAAATTTGATTGTGGTATAAACAATGGTAGCATTACCCTTGCCGGATTGACTGATGAAGTGGAATACACCATTGATTACCAGCGGAACGGTGCGGATCATCTCCGCGCAGGAGACCTCAACCGCCGCGGCTACCATGCTTTCATCCGCAGCTGCCTCCAGCACGCGCAGCACCTCCAGAAACCCTTCC
>DTYI01000293.1 GCA_012961935.1 Thiotrichales bacterium
AAACATAACGCCCCTTTCTGGAAAAAAGAAACACTTAATTCTGGCGAAGCTCGCTGGGTAACGACCAACACGGCTGGTTAACCCGGATATTTCATGAAGGGAATGGAATTTCTGGGAAATCTGGCGAAGAAGGTTGGACAAATATCGCGAATACCTTGGCAGGCCAAGGTTTGAGCGATTTTGTTCAAGATTCGAAGCCAGATTTTTCAGAAAACCATTCAGGTACAAACTGTCATTTTTGAAAATAGCTATTTTGCTGTACTACTATTTGGATAGAGATATGTTTTTGCTTGATTACAACCGACTTTATGAAATATCCGGGTTAATGCAGGCGCTCAAAATTTAAACGCCAGCATGTCTGAAAACTACTTCACCAGCAGCATCTCCAGACAAATCTGGGAGAGCAAATACCGTTTCCATAAAGGTGAAGAAATTCTGGATAACACACTCGAAGACAGCTGGTGGCGAGTCGCAAACACACTGGCCGCAGTAGAGCCTGACAATCAAAAATACTGGGCAGAGCGCTTTTTCAAGCTCATGCAGGGTTTCAAATTTCTACCCGGTGGCCGTATCCTCGCAGGCGCGGGAACCGAACATCGGGTCACACTGTTCAACTGTTTTGTGATGGGCACGATTGAGGATTCTCTTGATGGCATTTTCACCGCCTTGAAAGAGGGTGCGATCACCATGCAGGCAGGTGGGGGTGTCGGTTATGATTTTTCAACGCTGCGCCCGTCGGGTTCTGCCGCCCAGACCAGCGCTAATATCGCTTCTGGTCCGGTCTCATTCATGCATATCTGGGATGCCATGTGCGCCACCCTGGTCTCAACCGGCAATCGTCGTGGTGCGATGATGGCAACCCTGCGTTGCGATCATCCTGACATCGAGGCCTTTATTGATGCCAAACGCGATTCTCGGCGACTGAGACATTTCAACCTCTCGGTACTGGTTTCCGATGAATTCATGCGGGCAGTCAGGGAAGATGCCGACTGGCCGCTGGTATTCCCGCTGGCTGAAAACGAGCAATCCGAGAATCAGATTCTACGGCAATGGTCCGCAGCCAAAGAACCCGTTCCCTGCAAAGTTCACAAAGTAGTCAGCGCGCGTGAATTATGGGATCGTCTGATACACGCCAGTTACGATGTGGCTGAACCCGGCGTACTGTTCATCGACCGCATCAACGCCTTCAATAACCTCAGCTACCGTGAACAGATCAGCGTGACCAATCCCTGTGGGGAAATTCCACTGCCTGCCTATGGCGCCTGTAATCTGGGTTCAATCAACCTGACGCAATTTATTGTGCAACCCTTTACAAACTCCGCAAGCATGAACCTGGACGCGATCGCCGATGCAGTCATTGTTGCGGTACGGCTGCTTGATAATGTTATCGACGCTTCGCAGTTCCCCCTATCGCAACAAAAAGAACAGGCACAGGGCAGCCGCCGCATCGGGCTCGGCATTTCCGGACTGGCCGACGCGCTGATCATGCTCGGTATCCACTACGATTCTGAAGCGGGACGAAACAGTGCAGCAGAATGGATGCGACTCATTTGTCAGTCAGCCTACCGATGTTCAATTGAGCTGGCGCGGGATAAGGGTGTATTTCCATTTTTCGACGCTGAGAAGTTTTTACAGAGCGGGTTCGCGCGCGCATTGCCCAGGGAAATCCGTGAGCAGATTGCCACCCACGGCTTACGTAACAGCCACCTCCTTGCCATTGCGCCCACCGGCACCATCAGCCTGTTGGCCAACAATATATCCAGCGGGATCGAACCCATTTTTGCTACCCGCTTTCACCGCAAGTTACGGTTGGCTGACGGGAATTATGAATCATTTGAAGTTGAAGATTATGCGGCGGCAATGTGGAGAAAATTGCATCCCGGTGAACCACTATCATCTGTCTTTTGTGAAGCACAGTCTTTACCACCGGATGCACATCTGCAAATGCAGGCGGCCATTCAGGCCTATGTCGATAATGCCATCTCAAAAACAATTAATATCCCGGCAGATTATGCCTTTAATGATTATCAATTGATTTACCAAAATGCCTATAAACTTGGTTTAAAAGGTTGTACGACTTACCGGCCCAACCCGGTAACGGGTGCTGTGCTAAAAGCTCTGCCAGACGAAGAAAGCAATGTCCACTGTTGCAGTCTGGAACGCGAGTCCGCGTGAGTAAAAAAACTGCACCAGCCAGCGTAATACTTGAGTAATGCTGACTGGTGCAAGTGGTTCAAATCAGGGTTTGATATAGGTATATCCCATCGCCTGCAGGCGGGCAAGTTCAGCCACGCCGCTGGGTACGATATCCGCCTTTTCGACATCATAGAGGTCGTTCTCGAAATCTATTTTCTTGCCTTTCAGGGTGTTAGAACAGACCTTGAAACCAATCCCCTGGTCTTTGAGTCCAGAAATTTTTGCCTGCATTTTATCTGTGGCATTACCATATTTTAATTTGGTGTTTTTCAATGCATCCGGCTCCAGCAACAAAGAAAGTCCTTTGCCGTGCATTACCACTTTCAGATCCAGATTTTCAGCGCCAACCGCATTAATATGATTCTGGATATTCCTCAAAGCGCCTGCCTGTGCTTTGGGATCATCATAATTAATATGATAAACAACTTTCTGTTTTCCATAGCCATTTTCAGCCATGAGCTGTGCAGAAAACAGCATTGGAAACAGAGCCAGTAAAACAAGCATTATTTTTGATTTCATACGTATTCCTCCTTAGGTTATTTTAGAGATTGTTACAGAAGGGAGACGCACAAAATGGTAGAGTATTCCATTACATTAATAAAAAGGATGAAACCCCGGCGACAAAACCACCGGGGTTTTACAAGAGGGTTACTGCGCCTACTGGATCAAAAGGAACAACCCTCGCCCACCGCGCAGGATATTCATCACCAGCGTCTGTTGATTGCCTGAGACAGCCGCTTTCATCTCTTCAACCGAATTCACCGGTCGCCGGTTGACTGAAAGGATGATGTCGCCCTGCATCAGGCCGGCACGCGATGCCGGGCTGCCGGGTTGGATTTCCAGCACCAGCACACCCTGCTCACCATTTGGGTTATTACTGAACGTGGCGCCACCCAGTTTATTGCTGAGCAGGTTGCCCTTGAATTTTTCCTTTTTAGGTTCTTCGATTCGCACCATGATTTGCTTGCGCTTACCTTCTCTGAGCAGCACCAGGTCGATTTTTGTCCCGGCTCGTAGCAGGCCAACGGCATTGCGTAATTCGGAAGCGCTCTTAACCGCTTTTCCATTGACCGCAACAATCACATCACCGACCTGAATATCCGCTTCAGCCGCGGGACTGTCTTCCTCAACCTGCGAGACAACTGCGCCTCGGCGAGCACTGATATTGAATGCTCTGGCCAGTTCAGGCGTTAAATCCTGAATGCCGATTCCCAACCGTCCACGCCGTACTTCTCCGTGTTCAATTAACTGATCAGTAATTGACTGCACCATATTAATCGGGATGGCAAAACCAATACCGACATTGCCACCATTCGGCCCCAGGATCGCAGTATTAATGCCGATCAATTCACCTTTAAGGTTGACCAGCGCACCGCCAGAATTCCCGGGGTTAATCGAGGCATCGGTTTGAATAAAGTCTTCATAGGATTCAATACCCAGACCGCTTCGACCCAATGCACTGACGATACCTGAGGTGACCGTTTGCTGCAGACCAAAAGGATTACCGATGGCCAGCACAAAATCACCCACTCGGGTTTCACCTGGCTTTGCAAGCGGAATCGATTTCAGATTACTGGCATCAATTTTGATGACCGCGATGTCCGCACCCGGATCCGCACCAATCAGGGATGCCTCAAAACTACGACCGTCTTTCAGCGTTACCTTGATATTGTCAGCGCCATCAATCACATGACTATTGGTGATGATGTAACCACGCTTTGCGTCAAACACGACACCGGAACCCAGGCCTTGCGTGCGACGCTCTCGTGGTTGTCTGGGGACGCCAAAAAACCGCTCGAAAAGTGGATCATTAAAAAAAGGAGAAGTCTCAACCGTGCGCTTGCCTTCGGTCGCTATATGTACAACTGCAGGCATCACCACTTCCAGCATGGGCGCTAAAGTGGGGACAACCGTCCCCTCCTCGGTCAACGCGGGAATAGCTGTAAAAGCCGGCAATGAAATTAATGAAAAAGCCAGCATGATAAGTGCCAGGAAACGTTTTT
The DNA here is from genome assembly GCA_012961935.1 of Thiotrichales bacterium. Lineage (GTDB taxonomy): Bacteria > Pseudomonadota > Gammaproteobacteria > CAZUMV01 > CAZUMV01 > UWMA-0217. The sequence goes on from DTYI01000293.1 coordinate 4,200, forward strand.
TAATGACCGGTAATTTCACTCGGATTTCCTCTTGTTAGTAATCTCTAATTTAACAGAGAACAGTCGAACCAAAAAGTTCGCTCATCCTCACATTCTCTCCAGATTTTCTCTGGGGTTAAAATCAAATTCCGCTTGCATTTGCTCAAATAATTCACGTTGCTTGTCCGACTCGATAGCAGGCACATCCACTTTCAGGCGCACATAAAAATCACCCGGTGGATTTCCCGGCATACCTTTCCCGGCCAAACGTAAACGCTTACCGCTACTGGAACCCGCGGGTACTTTAAGCTGTATTTTTTTACCTGATAATAGCGGTACTTTAACCTGTGTTCCAAGTGCCGCTTCCCAGGGCGCAATCGGTAATTCTATTTCAATATTTTTACCGTCACGCTGGTACAGGTGATGTGGCTTTATATTCACCTGTATGACTAAATCCCCTTTCGGCCCGCCGCCGATGCCAGGCGATCCCTGACCGGCAAGGCGTATTTTCTGTCCATCCTTAACGCCTTTGGGAATTTTTATTTTCAGGTTTTTACCATTTACGCTGACATTGATTTCATCACCCCGCCAGACTTGCTCCAGTGTAACTGAAATACTGGCGCTTTGATTTGCACCCTTGCGTCGGGTAGATCGCCGCTGACCCTGAAAACCACCTGCACCAAACTGATCGCCAGCGAACCCACCACCAAAAATACTTTCAAAAAAATCACTGAACCCCGCGCCGGAAAAGCCACCACCCATGTCAACATGGCCTTCCCATCCGGGTGGCGCATGAAATTCCTGTCCGGACTTCCAATTCGCGCCCAGCTGATCGTAGGCGGCACGTTTTTCCTTGTCTTTTAAAACTTCGTAAGACTCACCAATCTCTTTAAATTTTGCTTCAGCGTCAGCCGCCTTACTGACATCAGGATGGTATTTACGGGCGAGACGACGATATGCCTTTTTAATTTCATCCTGACTGGCATCGCGCTCCACACCCAGCACTTTGTAGTAATCAATATATTGCATACCTTCCTCATGCTAACCCGAAGAGTTATGAATAACAAAGCGCCGCAAAAGCGACGCTTTGATCTTGTCAATCCGGCGACAATATATTGTTACCGGGTTAATAACTGGTAAACGTTTATAAGTTAGCCGTTTACTTTAATGCGTTTGGGTTCAGGCTTGGGTTGTTTTGGAATGACAATTTCCAGCACACCATGCTCAGTCTTTGCACTGATGGCATCTGCGTCGACTGTTTCAGGCAGCGTGAAACGACGATAAAACTTGCCAGAAACGCGCTCAATACGTTTGTAACCTTCGCGCTCTTCCTCTTTGCTTTCTTCGCGTTCACCTTTCAGTGTCAGCACACCATTCTCCAACTCAACGTCCACATCTTCCGGTTTCACGCCTGGCACATCCGCGCGGATAGTATAAGCTTTTTCATCTTCGGAAATATCCACTGCTGGCACCCAGTCACCTGAGTTTGCGGTGACATCATCCTGCCCCGCAGCCATGGAAAAAACACGGTTCATTTCATCGTTCAGCTGGCTGATTAAACCACCTGGTCTGTAAACATTCATTAAAGTCATTTTATTTACCTCCATTCAAGGAAATTCATTAACGTGTTTTCTTAATGGGGTTAAATGACATAATTTCAAGCAGCTTTTTATTCGATATTTTGCACCTGTTCGCGCATCTGTTCGATCAACACTTTCAACTCAACGGCCGCCTGAGTTGTCT
>DTYI01000294.1 GCA_012961935.1 Thiotrichales bacterium
CTCTGACCAATTGAAATCCAATATTCATCTGCAGTCAAATCGCATTGTTTACATCTTGTAGTGTCCAGGTGAAAAGTTCAACTTACCTCGAGGTTCGTCAGCTAACGAATTAAAATCAAATTTTAAAGCATCGGCGTTATGAATGACCAGATTTTCTCCGGTTGCTTCAAGTTGCGAAATTAAATCGCGGTCCAGCTCAATGACAGTTAATTGATTTAAATGTTCAGCCAGTGGAAAAGTCAGTGCGCCTTTGCCAGGACCGATTTCCACCATATTGTCCTCAGCTTGAGGATTGATCGCGGTAACGATATTTTCCAGGACATGATTGTCATGCAGGAAATGCTGGCCGAAGCGTTTGCGTGCCTGGTGGGCCATTATTGATTTTGTTTTTGGTAATCTGTGAATTTTTCCTGCACCAAATTCATTTCTTCATCATTTAAAATAATCGGATCGCCTGTTTGTAAAACCTGCATATAGATCTGCGCCAGGTTTTCGACTTCGGTTGCCAGGGCAAAAACTTTTTCCAGATTTTTATCAAGGCAGAGCATGCCATGGTTGGCCAGCAGGCAGGCTTTACGATTTTCCAGTGCCTTGATGGCATGGTCAGAAAGTGCCTGGCTGCCAAACACAGCATAGGGTGCGCAGCGAATGTTGTTTCCACCTGCTAGCGCAACCATATAATGAAAAGCCGGAATTTCCTGGTGCAGGCAGGCCAGTGTGGTGCAGGCAGTCGGGTGTGCATGTAAAACTGCTCCGGCATCTTTTCGGTGCAGATAAATGTCACGGTGGAAACGCCATTCGCTGGACGGTTTTAAATTGCCTTCATGTTTGCCTTCAAGGTTCATAAAAACAATATCTTCGGCAGACATTTTTTCATGCGGTAAACCAGAGGGCGTAATAAGAAACCCATCATTAACGCGCACACTTAAATTTCCGGAAGCGCCCTGATTTAATCCAGACTTTATCGTTGCACGTGTAGTATCTACAAGTTGTTGGCATAGTTCAGGGTTTTCCATCAGATAGCCTTTTCGGGAAATAATTCTGCCAGCCCCTTTTGGCTTGCATCGCAAACGCCGCGCTCGGTAATCAGTCCGGTGACTAACCTGGAGGGCGTCACATCAAAAGCCGGGTTTGTCGCCGGACTTTCGTCAGGTGTTAATTGAATTGTCTCCAGTTTCCCTCGCCGATTTTTTCCTTGAATGGACGAGACTTCCCCTGCATCTCTCTGCTCGATGGGGATATGATTTCCATCGTCAATCTGCCAGTCGATTGTTGGTGAGGGAAGTGCGACGTAAAACGGAATATTGTTATCTTTTGCAGCCAATGCTTTTAAATAAGTACCGATTTTATTGCAGACATTGCCTGAGGCGGTGGTGCGGTCTGTGCCGACAATGCAAAGATCAACTTCGCCCTGTTGCATTAAGTGTCCACCGGCGTTATCGACGATAATATGATGGGGTACTTCGTGAGAACTTAATTCCCACGCAGTCAGGTTAGAACCCCGGTTGCGTGGCCGGGTTTCATCGACCCAGACATGGACTGGAATCCCCGCGTCATGTGCTTTGTAAATGGGAGAAAGCGCGGTGCCCCAGTCGACCGTTGCGAGCCATCCTGCATTGCAGTGGGTGAGAATATTCACTGTGCCTTGCTGGTTTTTCTGGTTCCAGATTTCCTGAATAATTTTAAACCCGTTATCACCAATAGCTGAATTAATTTCAACATCTTCATCGCAGATTTCAGCCGCCAGTTTCCAGGCGGTTTTGCTGCGTTTACTTTCAGGTAGGAGTTTCAGTTTTTCCTGCATGCTTTCCAGCGCCCAGCGTAAATTAACCGCAGTAGGGCGCGTTGCTAATAAAAGTTTAATTGCTTCGGCCATCGTCGATATCGAAGCGTTTTTTTCTAATGCAAGGCACAACCCATACGCCGCCGTTGCGCCGACCAAAGGTGCACCACGCACCCACATTTTCCGGATAGCTGTCGCGGCGTCATCAAGTGTTGTTAACTGAGTGACAGAAAATTCATGCGGCAGCTTTGTCTGGTCAATAATTTCAACCTTGCCGGTTTTATTATTGACCCAGATTGAACGGTATGGCTTGCCCTGAACTTTCATGAAACTGTTTTCGATAAAAACATGCTGTCAGCATAATCCACAGCGACGGTCAGGTCGAGCGGATCGCTATTTTGTCATCCTTAAATAAATATATTGGCAGGCTCTGGGTGAAGCAGGGGAAGGGTTATCAGGGTACACTTTCTGGTATGGGTAAAGCGAGTTCACTTCACAGCACCGCCTGGCACACTCTGACAACAGAAGTTATCGCAGATCGACTTGATACGGATGCCATCACCGGTCTGAGCGAAGCGGAGGCTGGAGACCGTCTGCGCGAACACGGTCCCAACAGGCTGGCGGAAAAACC
>DTYI01000295.1 GCA_012961935.1 Thiotrichales bacterium
CGATTTTGTGCAGGCTGTGAAGCTGATTTTTTCAGAAAACCATTCAGGCACATACCGTATTTTTTGAAAATTGGTAAAAAGTTACCCAACATTTGATAAACCTAAATAAATCAAAATTCAGGAGCCGCCTTCATGCAATATGCGGGCCAACCTGACTGGCTCTAATAAAGCAGCCTGGTCAGCCACAGGCGCAAACGTAACCCTGCAGAAGTCGTATAGCCTGATTCATGAAACCGGATTTCTCCATCCCCATCCAGAATGAAGCTCGTCGGTACGCCTGCAACGCCATACTTATTGGCGAGCTCCCCGGATTCATCAACAACCGTCTGCCAGTTAAGCTTTCGCTTTTCCATAAACGCCCGAACCTGCTCCGAATTTCCTGACTGCATCGCAATGGTCAGCACCGGCCAGTCGGCAGCGACCGCACTCACAGCACCTTGCTCAAACTGACAAATTCGACACCAGCTGGCCCAGAAGTGTAGTAACAGCGGTTGGCCATGAAAATCAGACAGGCTCACGGACTGTCCAGCCACATCTACTGCTTGAATGATTGGCGCCTGACCTTCAACCATATCGCGCTGCATCCAGGCTCTGACGCCCAGGTAAATCAGTAGAAAAAACAGCACCTCGGCAACCAAAGTGATTGCGCGCCGCCGGGTTGATTGATTACGTGTTCGAAAAAACATACCGGTCCTGTCGGAAAATGAACATTGCTAAACTGGCAATATTCTACCTATCCCGGCTATGCTACCCTAAACAGATCACGGTTTGGCTAACGAAACCTTGAAAAAGCTGTGAAAAAACACATAAATACAACAATAAGCGGTAAACTTATCTTAATGGCTTCCAGATCAAATATTGCTGATTTCAGTATTCCTGTCACGGATGTGCCTCGCACTGCCTCGATCACTGCGGCCATCCCCAGGCACAGCCCTGCAGAACGACGTGCGCTGATAACTGAAATCAAAGCCGAGCTGAAACGCCAGGACGCTGTCCTGGTCGCGCACTACTACACCTCTGCCGACTTGCAGGAAATTGCTGAAGAGACAGGTGGTTACGTTTCTGATTCGCTTGATATGGCGCGTTTTGGAAACGAACACGCTGCAAGCACACTGGTGGTCGCCGGCGTGCGTTTCATGGGCGAGACGGCCAAAATCCTGAACCCTGAAAAGCGCGTATTGATGCCAACACTGGAAGCTGAATGCTCGCTGGATCTGGGTTGCCCGGTCAAGGAGTTTTCTGAATTCTGCGATCAGCACCCTGATCGCACCATCGTCGTCTACGCCAACACCAGCGCGGAAGTGAAAGCCCGTGCGGATTATGTGGTCACATCCAGTATCGCCGTGAAACTCATCGAACACCTGGACGAGGAAGGCAAAAAAGTCCTGTGGGCGCCTGACAAGCATCTGGGACGCTACATCGAGCGTGTGACCGGAGCCGACATACTACTCTGGAACGGCTCCTGCATTGTGCACGACGAATTCAAGTCCCGCGCTCTGGGCAACCTCATCGAACAGTATCCGGATGCCGCAGTGCTCGTGCACCCGGAATCGCCGGAAGAGGTGATTAATCTGGCCGATGTGGTGGGATCAACGACCCAGATTATCAAAGCCGCCCAGACGCTACCCAATAAGCAGCTGATTGTTGCGACCGACAAAGGTATTTTCTATAAAATGCAACAGGCTGCACCAGACAAAGAAATCATCGAAGCGCCAACCGGTGGCGTCGGCGCGACCTGTCGCAGCTGTGCTCATTGCCCGTGGATGGCGATGAACAGTCTGGACAATCTGTTGTCAACATTAAAAACCGGTAAGAATGAAATTCACGTGGATGAGGCTATTCGGATTAAAGCATTGCAATCTACCCAGCGCATGCTTGACTTCGCCCGTTCGCTGGACTCGCCTGTACTGAAGCATGGAAACGCCTGACAGGAATGCACCTTGAGTAAGAAACCGACATTACGCACTGAAATGCCAAAAATCTCACTCGAGATTTTTCGTGAAATGATCGCGACGTTACCTGCTGAGAAGCTGGCCGCTATTCCACCAGAAAAACTGCCAGAAGACATTCCCATGAGTCTCGTGAATGAGGCGCCTCTGTATGTCCGGCCTATTGTTGAAACATTGCTGCTGGAACGAAACTCACTCGCCCTGCGCACCCGCCAGATGATCAAAGACAACCTGGGAGAACCGGGGCTCGAAGCACTGGATACCGCGCAACAAACTGAAGATAAAGCTACCCTGAGAATCTTTGCAACCAAGCTGCTTGAACTCAAACAGTTACGTCAGCGATGCGTTCGCATGGAACCACTGGAAGGCGATAAATTGCTGACCCGCTTCTTGCAAAATATCGACAAGCTTCTGCCGGATGTTCTCTCTGAGCAATTACAGATTCATAAAGGGATGGAAGCGCTAAAAGAAACTGGCAGACTGCCAAAAGATTTGCTGCGGCTGGTTGATCGAGCCAGGAAGCGTTTAAAAGAGCAGCGAGATATGATCAGCAAGTTTCTCGGTGATTACTATAGTGAAAAAATCACCATTTCACATCAGGTCATGCAGCACCGGATTCATGCCATCGAAGAACATGAAACAGAACAAAGACATCAGGCAGAAGAAATCGAAAACCTTCGTTCAGAACTGGTGACTCTGCAGAAAAAATTACGCTTGCCTTTCGGCAAAAGAAAACACATTGAAGATAGTGATGCGCTGCGTCTTCAAATTACGCAGCTTTCAACGCAAATGAAAGTCAGCGAAATTCCCGTCGACGAAACCGAATTGACACTCTGGCTGGATGCGCTGGTGGAAACCAGCCTGAATCCTGCTGCGCTGGAAAGAGCAAAAATGGCCACACATATGGCAAAGCATAACCTGCTTTTTTTACTCCAGCGTTATTGCGAGCAGCAAGAGGCTTCCGCAAGGCATGTTGCCCGAAATCCATTTGTGCAGGTTGATCCCCGGAAAGTGATTAAATACACAATGCAATCCGAACAATTCATACTGAATTATTTTCAACAGAAGCGTATTGAAGCCACAAACCAACTCAGCCTGGCTGCAGAAATGAAAACAGATGAAATCGATAAGATTGAAAAAGAACTATTACAGGAGCTGAAACAAAGTAGCTTCCTGACCAGGTAACAGTCTTTGACGCAGAAATGCTAGCTTGTTCACACTTTTTTGTGGGCCAACAAATATAAACTTGCACTAGATAAAGGTTCTACAGGCTAAATTCGGCTAGACTTGTCAGAACATCGACTCAAACAAACAGTCAAGCAACAAAACAACAGAACATCTATTATGGCTAGTGACAAAACTACGATACCCCCCAACGCGGATGACACCATCCCCGAGATGCGTGGTATTGAGGAATTCAGGAAAGTCATAGCAGATATGTCTCCTGCAGAAATTGAGATGATTAATCCGGAAAAAATCCCGGAAAACATACCGTCAAAATTCATCACCAAGCTACCCGCAGAGACCAGAAAATCTGTAGAAGACCTGGTTTTTTCACGCAATATGCGGATGATCAAATTACGCCAGAAAATTAAAAGCGAACTAGGCCAGGAAACGGTTGCTGCGCTGGACACATCTAAACATGTCAGCATTAACGGCAGTATTAATCAGATTAAAAATAAATTGCTCGACTTGAAAAAAATCAAACAGAGCAAACACTATAACCTGAGCAACACCATCATCGCTCAGAAGCAAATTGAATTTGCGATGATGAATGAAAAACTAATTGCTGAAGTTCGCCAGGAACACGCCCAGGCTTCAGTTGCATTACACACGCTCAAAAGCAAGGCCATTCAAAACCCTGCTTACAGCAAACTAATTTTGCCCGCACATGAAAAACTGCGCCAGCATGCAACGATCAGCCACCAATTAATCAGTGTTTTTTATCTGGAGCGTCTACTTGCCTGTCATTATCTCATGGCAAAAAAACTGGCTGCTATTTCCAAACAGGACAGAGAAGACAGAGCGGATGCTGAGAAAATCGATCAGTTGAATAAAGAACTGCTAGCTTCCCAAAGTCGTGTTAAGCGAACTTTTCTGCGCGGCAAAGCCCAGGAAACTCGCGAAGCGATACAAAAGGAAATTTCTGCTTTATCCAGTAAAATAAAATCAAACGAAGTTCCGGTTTCTGATACTGACCTGACGATGTGGCTGGATGCGGTCGTTGACTATAGTTTGTATAAAAACCGTAAACTTCGGGGCCATATGATCCTCAATAAAGCCAGAAACAATTTACTGCAGCTTTTACTCAGATACTGTCAAAACCAGGAAACCTCCGCACTCAACATCGCCAAGAATCCGTTCCTGCGTGCAAACCCCGAAAAGGTCATTCAGTTTACGCTTAAATCTGAACAGTTCGTACTGGACTATTTCAACGCCAAGCGTATTGAAGTAACCACTTTACTGAGCCTGACAGCGAAAGAAAGAAGTAATGACCTTGCTGAAATTGAAAATCATATTCTGCAGCATTTAAAACGCAACAAGCACCTACGATAAAGCCTGTTTTTCTACCCTGATACTCGTGACAACGTCACATTATTTCAGGGTATCAAGCTTTGAAGGAATCAATGAAGTTGGCGGTTAAGCTTTGGTTTTGAATTTTCAAGCCGGGCCTGGATTCTGCGCAAAGCATCATCGATGCCCAGGTCTAAACGCGCATTGGCAACCACAAGTAGTGGAAATACTTCTTCAAGCAATGCAGGTATCTGCAAATTAACCGCTTCTGTTTCGCCCTCATTCAGTAATTCCAGCGCAGCGACCAGTGAAATATCCTGAGTTTTTTCAGGAACAATTTTCTGCCGTTTTAAGTCAGCATAAACCAGTTGATTGCCACCTTTATTGACGGCCTTTTGTAATCGCTCTGCTGCGATATCTTTCAATTTTTCCAGCGAATAACCGCTTTCCGGCCCATTGGAAACCATGCCGCCACTCAAGGTGACACTGATTCGCATATTGCCAAGATCAGGGTGACTTTTTCTAACTGCCCGAAAAATTAATTTCACCAGTTCCTTTGCAAGATTTGCATCGGTATTCGGCAATAGAATAATAAAGTCATCCGCATCTACTGGCGCTACTTTGTCTTGTGCGCGCAGCTGTTTTGCAATCAATCTACCTGTCTGTTTAACAACTGCTGCCGCCTCTTTCTTGCCAGTTGTCTGACGCAGCGCCTCAAATGCATCGACTTTGAGGTAAAGCAGGGATACGGATTGCTGCTGATCGTAGCTGTCCGTAATTAATTGTGGGCAACTTTGCTCAAGGGCAGTATATTCCATTAATTCAGCAGTTTTATCGTCGGCCTTGTTTTCCTGATTCGGTGCATCTGTAGAAGGGTGATAGTCATCAGGTAAACGCGCATGTGCACGGGCACGAGTTTTCAATAAAAGGGAATCAAAAGGCTTGGTAATAAAGTCGGTTGCGCCCAGAACTGAGGCCTTGCGTCGCAAGGAAGCACCGTCTTCATGTGAAGACATCATGATAACCGGTAGTTTTCTGAGCCGTAGATTATTCGATTCGCGCAAAGTTTTAAGCACTTCAAAACCATCAACTTCCGGCATCATGAAATCCACAAACACAGCATGAATATCTTCATCTGCGTATAGAATCCCTAACGCCTGTTGCCCATCCCTGGCCTCAATGATTTCAAAATCATCGGCAAGAATCCGCTGCACAGACTTGCGCGTGAGCGACGAGTCATCGGCAACCAGTACTCTGGGTTTGTAATTTTGTGTGGTCGAAGCATTATCCATATCAGCAGAACCATAACATTTCCACCGTGTTAATAGTGTCCACCCATCGTGACAATGCTCGCAGTTTTCAGAAAAGCAGAGCTCCTTAGGGTAAAAGTGTTATCCAGGTTTCATTTCAGGCGCTTTTATGCAACCCGCGAAGCCCGCTTGCGCTCATGCTCTTTAAGGTGTTTTTTGCGTATCCGGAGGTGATTCGGTGTGACTTCAACCAACTCATCATCATCGATGAATTCCAGCGCCTGTTCCAGAGTCATGCGTATAGGCGGGGTCAGAATCAGGTTTTCATCGGTTCCGGCGGCGCGAATATTGGTGAGCTGTTTCGCTTTCAGCGGGTTCACCACCAGATCGTTGTCGCGCGAATGAATACCGATAATCATACCTTCATAAACTTCTTCGCCATGACCAATAAACAACCGTCCACGCTCCTGCAGATTAAACAGCGCATAGGCCAGCGCCTTTCCCTGACCTTTGCTGATCAGCACCCCATTGTTGCGCTGACCAATCTGGCCGCCCTTATGCGGGCCATAGTGATCAAAAACGTGGTACATCAGGCCGGTTCCGGATGTGTCGGTCATGAAATCTGTTTGAAACCCAATCAGCCCACGCGCCGGAATCATGTAATCCAGCCGCACCCGACCCTTGCCGTCAGGCACCATATCTTTCAGCTCACCTTTGCGCTCACCGAGTTTTTCCATCACGGCGCCCTGATGTTGCTCTTCGATATCAACCGTCAATTGCTCGTAGGGTTCCTGTTGCTCACCATCCACTTCATGAATAACCACTTCAGGACGCGACACGCCTAGTTCATAACCTTCGCGGCGCATATTCTCGATCAGGATGCCAAGGTGCAATTCACCCCGACCGGAAACGCGGAATTTATCCGGGTCTTCGGTTGGTTCTACCTGCAACGCCACATTGTGCAGCAGTTCCTCTTCAAGCCGCTCCTGAATATTACGTGATGTCACATACTTGCCATCCTGGCCCGCGAAAGGCGAATTATTGACCTGAAAAGTCATACTCACGGTCGGCTCATCGACCGTCAGCGCAGGCAAAGCCTCAACATTTTCCGGATCGCACAAGGTATCTGAAATATAAAGCTTTTCCATGCCGGTAAAAGCGATGATGTCGCCCGCCTGCGCTTCTTCAAGGTCCACTCTTTCCAGACCGTGAAAGCCAAGAATCTGTAACACCCTGCCCTGACGCACCTCACCTTCCAGGTCGATTACTTTAACCTTCGTATTGTTTTTGATACGCCCTCGCGTGATACGGCCAATCCCGATCAGGCCGACATAACTGTTGTAATCCAGCGAACTGATTTGCATCTGGAACGGCCCTTCGGGGTCGACATCCGGCGCCGCCACATTTTCCACAATGGCTTCAAACAGCGGCGTCATGTCGCCTTCGCGTACGGTTTCTTCGGTGCCGGCATAACCATTCAGCGCTGACGCATAGATCACCGGAAAGTCCAGCTGTTCATCGGTCGCGCCGAGACGGTCGAATAAATCGAAAGTCTGATCAAGCACCCAGTGAGGTCGTGCGCCGGGGCGGTCAATCTTGTTAATCACCACAATCGGCTTAAAGCCCATGGCAAAAGCTTTTTGCGTCACGAAACGGGTCTGGGGCATGGGGCCATCTACAGCATCGACCAGCAGCAGTACTGAATCAACCATCGACAGCACCCGCTCAACCTCACCACCGAAATCAGCGTGGCCAGGTGTATCAACAATATTAATCCGGTAGTCATTCCAGGTAATCGCGGTATTCTTGGAAAGAATCGTAATCCCGCGCTCTTTCTCCAGATCGTTGGAATCCATCATCCGCTCTGACACATTGGCGCGTTCACCGAGCGAGCCGGATTGTTGCAGGAGTTGATCCACCAGGGTGGTTTTGCCATGATCGACATGGGCGATGATGGCGATATTGCGAAGTTTCTTAATCACGGGAGATACTGGAGTAGAAGCGAGCGGCGATTATACAGGGAAATCAGCAACTTCCAAGCGTCGATTGTCGGTTATTTATACACAAAAACGCTCGATACCTCTCGCACTTGAGAATACCCCGTTTAAAGTGCGTAGATTTTTGCCAGGAACAAGGCGCAAAGATGAGTAATAGTGTGGCTATTGCGAGTCTTTGCAACGCAGCTACTGGCAAAAAGATGGGTACTCTAAATGGGGTATTCTCAAGTGCGAGAGGTATATACTGTCAGCGGGGAACTCTTTTGGCCTTATTCATCTAACTCCATGCCATGACTATTCAACGCTATTTACTCACCCTGTTTCTGTTTGCAGCATTAATCACAGCTGCGCCACTTGGGGCGGAAGAAAGCACTGAAAAATGGATTGTGGAGACAACCCTGTCACTAAAAACCATTGAACAACAGTTCAAAAGCGAGTCAGAACACCTGGTAGGTGATGACGACCAGCTAAAGGAACTAACGCAAATAAAGGGCAAAGCACAGACTTGCGTCGATGAAAGCAGCGAGGCGTTAAAAAAAACTTCGAGCAAGCTTGAAGCACTGGGTCAGCCGGCTGTCGGAGAATCCTCGGAAGTACTGGCAAAACGCAGCGCCCTGCAACAGGAACAAAGGGAACTCGACAAACGACTCAACGCCTGCAATCTTTTGTTAATCCAGAGCAGCGATATCGCTGACGAAATTAATAAACGCCATGCTGCAGAGCTGGCAGAAAAACTTTTCAGCCGAGGCCCACACCTGGGCGCAATCTTGCAACACAACCTGAAACAACCCACTGCATGGTGGCAGCCGGGCATCGATTATTTAATCCAGCAGGTCCAGCTGAAAAGTCTCGGCTCCACAGGAAAAATAATTCTTTTCTTTTTGTTTATCGTTGGCGTGGCCCTTGGCATTTTCTTGAAAAAAATAATCAGAGAAAATTTAACCGCTCAATCGCACAAACACAGCGACAGTTACAGTGGCTTTACCATCGCACTGAGAAGCTGCCTCGCCAGTGAAGACTTCCAGCACGCCCGGAATGTTTCCCAGCACACGGCGGCCTTCGGCGATCATCTCCTTTGCGTTGGTCACGTCGATACCCTCC
>DTYI01000296.1 GCA_012961935.1 Thiotrichales bacterium
GTAAACAGGAAATAGGCGTCTTCGAACCACTGCAGGTATTGCGACACGGCGGATTTGGGAGCCTTGTGGCCGAGCGACTTCAGGCATCCGGTCAGACTGTTGATGGAGAACATAAACATCAGGTACATCACGGCCATAAAAATTGGAATGCCCAGCCAGCGGTTGAGGACAGTGCGATCGATGTTGTCGGTTAATGTGCGTCCTGCTTCGCCCTGTTTGTTCAGAACGCGCTGCGCCAGGGCGTGGGCGTGGCTATAGCGTGTGTCGGCGATGTGGATATCTGCTTCTTCGCCGGATCGGTCGAGAATGGCCTGCTGCCACGATGCGGCTTTCTTGCGAAGTGAGTCATCGGCTTTACTCAGCGCAAACTCATCGCCCTCCAGCATTTTGAGTGCCAGCCAGTGTTTCGAACATTGGTCAGCCTCACACACGACATCATCAATCAGGTCAGTGATGGCCTGCTCGACTGTTTCTTCATGGGCCAGGTGATAGCCTGCTGTGTGCTTGCCCTGCGCGGTTTCCAGAATGGCCTGTTTTAATTCTGCCAGTCCCTTGCCTCGGGTGGCGATTACGGGCACCACCGGACAACCCAGTTCCCGGGCCATTTTTTCTGTGTCGATGTGGATTCCGCGGCGTTTGGCCATGTCCATCATGTTCAGTGCAACGACCATCGGTACGCCCATTTCCAGCATTTGCACTGTGAGGTACAGATTGCGTTCCAGATTGGCAGCATCGATCACGTTGACGATGATGTCGGCCTCGCGGGAGAGGAGGTAGTCTCGGGCTACCTGTTCATCAATTGAGGAGGCGTCCAAAGAGTATATACCCGGCAAGTCGATCGCCGTGACCTGGGTGTTACCAATTCGAAAACGGCCTTCCTTGCGGTCAACGGTGACACCCGGCCAGTTGCCGGTGGTCTGGCGAATGCCGGTAAACGTATTAAACAGTGCGGATTTACCACAATTGGGATTGCCCGCCAGCGCGATGGTGATTCCGGACTGGGGTTTGGGTTCCGGGCGTTCCGGAGAATGGCAGGCCACTATTGCGCGGGCTTGTCAGGGAGCCTTTGCATCAGTAGACGGCTGGAAATGCCCCCACCGATGGCAATGCGGTTACCGTTTCTGCCGACAACGACGCCATGCCCGCGGCGGTGAATCACGTCAACCTCACTACCGACTTTCAATCCCAGCCCCATCATTTTGCGGGTCATGTTTTTTCCGCCGCTAATCTCAATAATCCGCGCGTGTTCACCGATTGGAAGTTGATCCAATGTGATGGTAGTTGTGTTTTCACGCATGGCTGTCTCCATGAGATTGGTAACGGTATTAAGAATCATTGCTGTTTCAGTATTCTATCGCTCTATACGGATGAATGCAATGTTAAACCTATATAATTCAAAGTATTTATTGCTACCAAGATAAAAATAGTTGTTGACATAGTAATAACAATCATTATCATTCGCTGTTCGTTCAGCTTTCTGTGTACAGTTATTAACCTTTTGGGGAGTATCATGATAAAGAAAATTCTTATCGTCAGCATATTATCACTATATGCGGCTACGCTAACCGTTTCGGCGGAAACAACTGATGAACGCATCGAACGCATGGAAAAAGAACTAAAGGAATTGAAACAGCAGGTAAATGCAACAGCCGATGCAGTGGAAGCAAAAGGTAGTTCTGCAATGGATCGGACAACAGTGGGTGGTTATGGGGAGTTGCACTACAACAATCTTGACACGCCATCTGGTGACAAGAAATCCATCGACTTTCACCGCTTTGTCCTGTTTTTTGGGCATGAGTTTAATGATGACATTCGCTTTTTCTCCGAGTTGGAGCTTGAGCACTCGTTGAGCGGCGATGGAAAACCAGGCGAAGTTGAGCTGGAGCAGGCTTACATTGAATTCGACATTACTGATTCCACGCAAGCAAAAGGTGGTTTATTTCTGATTCCTGTCGGTATCATCAATGAAACGCATGAACCACCCACGTTCTATGGTGTGGAGCGTAACCCGGTAGAGAAAAATATTATTCCGGCGACCTGGTGGGAAGCGGGTGCAGCATTGGGTGGTCAGATCGGGGCAACTGGCCTGAGTTATGACGTTGCTATCACTTCCGGCCTGGAAGTTGACCCGGCGTCTGTAAAAATCCGCAGTGGACGCCAGAAAGTTGCAAAGGCCAAAGCGGATAATCTGGCTTATACCGGGCGCATCAAATACACGGGTATTCCCGGCCTGGAAATTGCTGGCACGGTTCAGTATCAGGATGATATTTCGCAGGCCGATAACGACGGTCTGGATGAAGCCATTTTGTATTCCACACATGTCGCGCTTGAAAAAGCCGGTTTTGGTTTGCGCGCCCTGTACGCCGCCTGGGATATTTCAGGTGTCGCAGCAGAATCAACCGGCAAGGACAAGCAGGATGGTTACTATGTTGAAGCCGGTTACAAGTTCACGCCAAAGGTCGGTATCTTTGCCCGTCATAACGCATGGAGCAATGACAGCGTCAAAGACAAGGAACAGACCGATGTTGGCATCAACTGGTGGCCGCATAAAGATGTGGTCATCAAAGCGGATTACCAAAGCCAGAATGCGGATGCTGGTGATGCCGACGGCTTCAACTTGGGTATCGGATATCAGTTTTAATCTGTCAACCCCCCCCTGATAGATGTTGGACCAAGGGCAGCTTTTGCTGCCCTTTTTTTGTAAGATAGGTTTTTTTGAAGGTTTTTTATTATGCAGTACCGGAAACATGCAATTAAAGTAGTAAGTGTTGCTTTCTGTCTGCTTGTTATTTTTATCTGGACGCCAGTTTCGGCTAAAGGCGTATACAAAACCAATTCGCAATTTTTACAGGAATCTTTTCCGGGTCAGGAAGTACCTCCCACGCAGACGCTCTGGTTGACTGGCGAAATAAAGGACGGCATAAAAGAAATTCTTGGACACAATTACGTAAAATTGCGCGTCAAATACTGGCGGGATAAAAACAGTACTGCCTGGGTGCTGGAAGAAATCGGCAAAGAGCGGCCAATTACCGCTGGTTTTTTTATAGATCAGGGAAAGTTGAAAAAAACTGAAGTGCTGGCTTTTCGAGAAAGCCGGGGTTGGGAAATTAAACACCCTTTTTTTACACGGCAATTTATTGGTGCAGGCCTGAACGTGAAAAATAAACTGGATAGAAATATTGATGGGATTACCGGCGCAACGTTATCTGTTTCGGCCATGACTCGCCTGTCACAAATGGCACTTTATCTGCACCAGCATGTCACCGCGCAGTAATCCAAAGGCGCATCGTCGGCGTCATTTTTCGTTTTATATTCTGCATCGTTACCTGGGTTTGCTCGCGGCACTGTTTGTGCTGTTGCTGGCGATAACCGGCATCATGCTTAACCACACGGAAGCGCTGCGTCTGGATGATCGCACAATTCATTCAGATAGTATTCTTGAGTGGTACGGAATCAATACGGTCATTCCTGAGCGTGGTTATCAGTCTGGTAAACACTGGTTAAGCCATCAGAATAAATCGGTATTTTTTGATGACCGCGTTCTAAATTTAGCATTAAAAAAGTTAACAGGCGCAGTTACGACTGGTCAGATTTTAGTGCTGTCTGGTGAAGACAAAGTTGTTTTATTAACTCAGGATGGTGAGCTGGTCGATGTGATCGATCGATCCAGTGGTTTGCCCGATGGCAAGATTCAGCGCCTGGGTTTATCAAAGCAAACACAACTTGTTCTGGAGACTGATCAGGGAATATCGATTGCCAGTTCTGACTTTTTATCCTGGCAGGCGTCTGAGACAAATGACTTTGAATGGTCGCAACAAGCTAAATTGCCGGAAGCTCTGCAAATAGCTATGGCAAAAAACTGGCGGGGGGAAGGGGTGACGCTGGAAAGATTGATTCTTGATTTGCACAGCGGTCGTTTATTCGGCGGAAACTCGGGTGTTTTGTTGATGGATCTTGCCGCAATTATCATGATCTTTCTTGCATTGACCGGTATCTGGATGTGGGTAATCCGCTGGCGTAAAAGAAGAGCGCATAGTTTAGCATACAAACGGCATCGTGAGAAACTATCTTAAAAATCGCGACTATTCTGAAATGTTTTATAGTGTGACCCGCTCTTCTGATCATAAATAAAAATAAAGCATAAAAATATGATCGGGTTTTGTTTAATGTTCGTGGCATATCCGCAGTGCGCTATAATCTTTTCGTGATATTTTAGGCTAATCAATGAGGGCAATATATTGGCAACTAATGAAGGGCGGGCTTTCTTCACGCTCGCTGGTTATCATTTTAATCCTGATGACATTACTCGCCTGCTTGGGATAGAGCCCACCGCGGTCAATGCTGCTGGTGCAAACAGCGGGCTTGACAGGCCTGTAATCAGTTCATGGGAGTTATCGACGGATAATGTCACTGACGATGTGGACGTTTATGCCTTAACGGATATCATCATTAAACAACTGGAACCGGTCAAGGACAAGATCCTGCAAGCGATTGAAAACTACAATTTATCACCCAGAGTTGGAGTGGTTTTGCTTTTGTCAGTTGATAAAGATGAAACAGTTCCGGAGGTTGGTTTCGGCTCAAGGACGATTCGCTTCCTGGCTGAAATTGGCGCGTTTATTAATGTGGAATATAAACTTTCCGAGCGGATTTGATCTACGTTTGGCCTGCTTCTCGCGCGCCACCACTAAACGCTTCTACCATTGCCCGGGCCTTGCTCAACTGCTCCTCGCAGTGCTTTAAACAGAGTGGTTGCAGGGCGTTGGTAAAACATTCAATAATCAATTCAAAATCATCTGCTGCTTCTTCTGCAAGCGCTGAATCTTTCGTTAACTCCGCAAGTACATTTCTCGCAGTCGATCTGTTAACTCTGCACATCACTGCCAGATGGATGGGCAGCTGTTGCTCCATGCAAACAAGCAGTCCTGTTTCATATGACCGTATTGCTTCTTCCAGCCGCCCTGGGTTCTCTTCTGATTCACCTAAATGATGTAGCACGGCACCTCGATTGTTATGGGTGAACGCCAGCTCGTAAGGTGTATTATCAGCATCGAGTTCTGTCAGTGCATTTTTAAAGGCGACAACGGATTTTTGAAAAGTGCGGTTGCCTTTGAGCAATTTTCCATGCGTATGAAATGTCAGGCCGAGCTGGAACATGGCTGTTGCCCATTCCATCGGTGTCTTTTCCCGGGTCCATTCCAGTAGCGCATTGGTATAGGCATCAATGGATTTTTTCAATAACTTTGAGTCGCTCAGTTGCCTGCCTAGCGCTTGTGTCGCAGTACCCAGGTTATAGTGTGTTGATGCCCAGTCCTGTGGTTTATTGTCCTGATCAAGCTCTCTGAGGGCATTGTTAAACGCGGCAATCGCCTTGTTATACAAATCCTCATCTCTTTGATGTTGCCCTAACGCTGCCAGGATATTACCAAGACTATTTTGAAGCGCAGCCCATTCCAATGGCTCCTGTTTGCGGAGTTCCTCAGTCAGCTTCGACTCAAGCGTTTTGCGCGCGCTTTCGAGTATATTGCTGTTGTAACGGCGCTGTTCGAAATTACCCCGCGTATGGGTAAAATTATCCGGCACGGTTACTTTGGTATCTGGTTTTGTTTCTTCAGCTATGTCATCAGCAAGCATGCTTATATAATGGACAATTGCCTGCTCCAGTGCTTTATTGTCTGGATATAAAATATAATTATTTGAGAATTTCATGGATGTCCGGGTCTGCATCAACAGCGCCACCCGCTTCAATTTCTTCATCGCTGGCATCGCGAACAGTTAATACTTTGAGCTTAAATACAACTTCTCGACCGCAAAGAGGATTATTGCCATCGACGGTCAGTGTCTTGTCATCCATTCTTGTGACAATAAAATTTTTCGGTTCCCCTTTTTCATTTTCCATCACAATGGTCATACCTACTTCCCGATACTCTTCTGGTACATTGTCAATGTGATCAGTAAAAACCAGAGACTCATCTCGTGGCCCATAAAGCTTGTCACAGTCAATCGGGACTTCGATTATGTCTCCGACACTTCGTCCGTACAGATCGGCAGTGACTTCGGGTGACAGGGCATCGTTTATTCCGTGGACGTAACCTAACGGGAACTCAACTGCGGTCAGCACTTCGCCTGACTTCCGGTCTACTATTTCATAGATGAGTTCGACGAATTTACCGTCTTCTATCGTATCTTTCATAATCAATCAGAAAAGCGTTGCGCCAAAGATTCTTACCTGCCCGTCTTCATAACCCAACACCAGTCGCCCCAGCCATTCGCCTTCCTTCTGTGTATGGGTTTGCTTGTAGAGAACAGTAACATATTCGCCTCGCCGGATCATTCCAAGATACTCTCGATCCTTTGCCAGGTTTTTAGTCAACTCACTCCTTGCAAATTGTTTGCCCATTTCAACTTCATTCGCACCGAGCATCAGGGCAGAA
>DTYI01000297.1 GCA_012961935.1 Thiotrichales bacterium
GAGCTGGGTCATTCTTGATGTCCCTGACCTATTAATTTATAAAGACAGGCCGAAGCCTGCGCTTGCATGGACGGCGTTATCCAGACTTGCTGTAGAATGGCTACAGCGGCGCCTGGATGCCTTGCCATGCAAGCGCAGGCTTCGGCTGTGTGTCGCATAATCACCTTTCGGGTTAGCAAATAGACTGAGGAGGTTTAGAGATGGCAGAAAAAGAACAATATTCTGAGCAGGCGCTACCTGAAGGTTGTGATCTGGCAATCGCAGCAGAGGCATTTTATATCGTGAATATGGTGCTGGCGCCTGGGCTTGGCTTCATGATGCTGGCGGCGCTTTATCCCTACTGTAAACGTAAACGCCCACCGGCTATTGCAATGAATCATTTGCGTCAGGCAATCTCTGCAACTGTCTGGGCGATCGTGATTGTGTCGATATTTGCTGTGTTGCTCTGGGTCACCGGCGGTTACCCGTCTGCTTACTTCTGGCCGCTGGTCACGATCTATTTTGTGTTCTTCCATATCCCGATGTCAGTCATTGGCGTGATTGGCTTTGGTAAAGCGCTGGCGGGGGAGAATTATCGCTACCCGGTCATTGGTCTGCCTTTGCTGAAAGATTCTGACGTGGCTTCCTGACCATTTTAATCAGGAGAGGCTGTTTTCTTGCTCAGAGTTAAAGTGATTTATACCTTGTCTTCTTAACATTCTGAATTAAATCATATGTTCTTTTGTGGCCTGGTGCTTCTCATCGGGTTTTTCGCTAAGTCATTGTCTTTTTTGGAGAAATCCAGCAGAAAAACAGGGGGATTCCCCTTGACGGAGTGTAGGATGCTGCCTATAGTGTAGGAATGTGTAGCATAGTGGTGAGAAGTGGAGTTCTTGCCCCATAAGGAGACATTTTTTGTACCAGGGTGTCAGTTCGCTCAATCTCGACGACAAAGGTCGCTTTGCGATACCTGCTAAGTATCGCGAATCGCTTTTGGCGTCTTGTGGTGGGCAAATGGTTGTCACGCTGAATCCATTTCAAAAATGTCTGCTTGTTTATCCGGAGCCTGAATGGCAACGAGTGTATGCCGATTTGAGCGGGATGAGAAATTCACGACCACAGATTGCCCAGACGCAACGATTGTTAATGGGCTATGCGCATGATTACCAGATGACAGCGCAGGGCCGTATTCAGGTTCCGCTAAAGCTGCGTGAACTGGCGGGTCTTGATAAGCAGGTGGCGCTGGTTGGGCAAGGCAAAAAATTTGAATTATGGGATGAAGCCAGCTGGGATGCCATGACACTCAACTGGCTCAAGGCGGGTCGTGAGCAGGATGATGACTCTGCCGAAGTGTTTGACGCTTTGACGCTGTAAAGATGTCAACGGCGCATCGGCCGGTTTTATATGCAGAGGCATTACAAGCTCTAAATATAAAGCCAGATGGTTTTTATATTGATGCCACGTTTGGCCGCGGTGGCCATAGCGCAGGCATTCTGAAGCAGCTTGGCCCTGAAGGCGGGTTGTTAGCGATTGACAAAGATCCGCAGGCCATTGATGCGGCGAAGAAGCAGTTTGGTGCTGATTCACGTTTTGTGATTCGGCGGGGTTCATTTGCAAGGCTGGAAGAATTTATCCATGAAGCAGGTTTGCATAACAACGTGGCAGGTGTCTTGATGGATCTTGGTGTGTCTTCGCCACAACTCGATGACCCTGAACGTGGTTTCAGTTTTAGTCATGATGGGCCGCTAGACATGAGGATGGATACCGAGACAGGGCTGCCTGCTTCAGAATGGTTGCAGCAACAGGATGAGGCAAGTCTTGCAAAAGTATTAAAAGATTTTGGCGAGGAACGCTTTGCTAAACGTGTTGCGCGCGCGATTATTCAACGGCAGAAAGAAAATCCCTTTACAACAACAGAAGCGCTGGCTGAAATTATTCGTGCCGCGATTCCTGCATGGGAAAAACACAAAGATCCTGCGATGCGTAGTTTTCAGGCAATCCGGATTGCGGTTAACAATGAGTTGGGCGACCTTGAGGCAGGTCTTAATCAGGCGTTGAAAGTTTTACGCGTGGGCGGCCGCCTGGTCGTTATCAGTTTTCATTCTCTGGAAGATCGCATCGTTAAACGATTTATGCGGCAACATTCACGGCCTGCCCAATTACCGAAAAGACTGCCGGTGATTGCAGAACAGGTCGTGTCGCCGTTAAAGCTGATTGGTAAGGCTATCCGTGCAAACGATGCTGAGGTGACTGAGAATCCCAGGGCGCGCAGTGCTGTTTTGCGTGTCGCGGAGAAACAGATATGAGCTGGCATATTTCATCTCTGATGGTACTTTGGCTGGCTGTTGTCGGTACGGCGTTGGGCGTGGTTGCCAGCAAACACGCCAGTCGCCAGCAGTTTTTGCAATTGCAAAAACTCGAGAAGGCGCGTGATGACCTGATCATCGAATGGGGTCAGCTTCAACTGGAACAAAGTACCTGGGCCACGCATGGCAGAGTTGAGCAGTTGGCACGCAAAAAATTAAAAATGAAAATCCCCAGAGTGGGCGATACGGTCATGGTGCTGCCGTGAGAAAACGTCGCCATGAAACACCCAGTTTTACTTTTCGCAGATTGCTGGTGCTGACGGTTTTTTTTGCGGGCATGAGTTTGTTGGCTGTGCGGGCTGTTGAGTTACAGATTTTCCAGCACGATTTTCTCAGTGGCAAAGCCAATGATTATCACACGCGTGTCGTGGAAATCCCTGCACACCGAGGCGTCATTACTGACCGGCATGGAGAGGTGCTGGCGATGTCCACGCCGATGGACTCGGTAACACTCAACCCACAGCTGGTTCAATTGTCACCCGAGAATTTGACTCAGCTAAGTCGCTTGTTGGGTGTGAGCGAGAATTTTATCAGTAAACGCATACAGGATTTTGCTGATAAGGAATTTGTCTATTTGAAACGACACATCAGCCCGGATCTGGCGGCGCAAGTCAAGCAGATGAATATTGCGGGTATTGACATTGAGCGCGAATACCATCGCTATTATCCGCAAGGCGAAGTGATCGGGCACGTGCTTGGTTTTACCAATATCGACGACCAGGGTCAGGAAGGCCTGGAGTTACGTTATAACGAATGGCTCAGCGGTGTGGCGGGCAAAAAGCGAGTGATCAGAGATCGCCTGGGTAGCATTATCGAAGATGTTGAATTATTGAAGCCCGCGCGTCCGGGGCGTGAACTGCGGTTAAGTATCGATCGGCGAATTCAATATCTGGCCTATCGGGAGTTGAAGGCTGCGGTCAAGGCAAACCGGGCGAAATCGGGTTCGGTTGTTGTACTGGACGTGGATACGGGTGAGGTGCTGGCAATGGCGAGTCAACCTTCTTTTAACCCAAATAATCGCAGGCAGTTCCGGAATAAGCGAATTCGCAACCGTGCTGTGAAAGATCTGTTTGAGCCAGGTTCAACCATTAAACCTTTTACCGTAGCGGCTGCCCTGGAGACAGGAGAATACACGCCGAATACATTGGTCAATACGGCGCCGGGTCATTTTAAAGTGAGTGGTCATATCATTAAAGATATCCACAATCTGGGTGAGATTGATCTGAATACTATCATCAGTAAATCTAGTAACGTGGGCGCCAGCAAGCTTGCGATGTCGATACCGCCGGAAGAATTATGGGGCGTGTTAAACAAGGTTGGTTTCGGGCGGTCCACGGGCAGTGGGTTTCCAGGTGAAGAGGCTGGATTGCTGCGAGATTACAACCACTGGTATCCGCTGGAGCGTGCCACAGTGGCTTTCGGCTACAGTATTTCAGTGACGCCTCTGCAATTGGCTCAGGCATACGCCGTGCTGGCTGGAGATGGCCAGTACAGGCCGGTCAGCTTTATCGCGAATGATGAGAACCATAGTGCCACTGCGGCAATCAGCCCGCAATCCGCGCTAGCTGTTCGAAAGATGATGCAACGCGTGGTTGCGCCAAAGGGGACAGGTTATCTGGCCGCAGTTGAAGGTTATCGTGTGGCCGGGAAAACGGGCACATCAAAAGTCTCAATCAAGGGTGGTTACGCAAAAGATCAGTATGTAGCAACCTTTGCGGGAATGGTGCCCGCCGACAAACCACGGCTGGTGGCCGTCGTTGTTATCAAAGAGCCCAGAGCTGGAAAGTTCTACGGTGGAGATGTTGCTGCGCCCGTGTTTTCACGCATCATGAGTGGTGCGTTGCGACTACTGAACGTGCCGCCTGATGACTTATCGGGCGAACGTGTGGATGAGTTACTTGAGGGGCAGGCGATATGAGTGCGCAGACTCATAGCTGGCCGCTTGATGAGTTACTGCACGGTTATTCAGCCGGCGAAGTGGACGCTGGCGTTCTCATAACCGGTATGACAATGGATAGCCGGGATGTGCATCCAGGTGATTTATTTCTGGCCTGTAAAGGTCTGACGACGCATGGTTTGAGCTACGCACCTCAGGCTGTTTCTGGTGGTGCGACCGCAATTGCTTATGAACCAGACTCATCAATAGCCCCGGATTTTTCGATACCCGTGGTGGCTGTGCCCAGGTTGAGTAAAAAGGTCGGTAAACTGGCAGATCGTTTTTTTGCCAGCCCATCCAGACATTTAGCGGTGGTTGGTGTGACCGGCACGAATGGTAAAACCTCCGTGACTGACTTTATTTCTCAGGCCTTGAAAAAAACCAGCGGCCAGTGTGGGGTGCTGGGTACTTTGGGTTATGGCCTGGCTGGTGACCTGGAGCCTGGTGCGCACACAACACCTGATGTTGTGAAAGTGCACGAATGGCTGGCGCGTTTTGTTGCCGCTGATTGTGATTATGCCGTGATGGAAGTGTCTTCTCACGCGCTCGATCAAAACCGGGTTGACGCCGTTAGATTTACTGTTGCCGTGCTTACCAATTTAAGCCGTGATCACCTTGACTATCATGGTGATATGGCCAGTTACGCCGCAGCAAAACAACAGCTGTTTTCATGGCCGGAGCTTGAATTCGCCGTAATCAACGCGAATGACGACATGGGCCGCGAATGGCTGAGTCAGTTGCCTCGACGTGTGACACCGTTGGCCTATTCGCTCGATGAGCCGGTCGCGGGTGTTGATTCTATTTATGCACACACCCTTTTGTCTGATGCGACTGGTATGCAGATGGAAGTCGTCACACCGTGGGGTGACATAACGCTGCGGACTGCTTTGCTCGGTCGGTTTAATGCGGCCAATTTGCTGGCTGCAATGGGTGTGTTGCTGAGGCTGGGTTTTCCGCTGGAGCAAGTTGGTCAGTTGCTGGCTGACAGCAAACCAGTCAGTGGTCGCATGGAGCGTTTTGGCTTGAAAGATCAACCGCTTGTTGTGGTCGATTATGCGCATACACCAGACGCGCTTGAGCAAGCAATATTGGCATTGCGTGATCATTTTACCGGCAAACTTGTTTGTGTATTTGGTTGTGGTGGCGACCGGGATCAGGGTAAACGTCCCCTGATGGGTGCGGTGGCAGAGCGTCTGGCTGATCAGGTCATTGTGACAGACGATAATCCGCGTAGCGAAGATCCAGATGTGATCACCGATCAAATACTCAGTGGTATCAATGATCCATCATCTGTGCTGGTTATTCACGATCGACGTGATGCGATTGCCCGCGCGATTAATAGTTCGACTCCGGCGGATTGCGTGCTGGTAGCAGGTAAGGGACATGAGACCGTTCAAGTTACGGGTAACCAGATATTGCCATTTGATGATCGGGAAATTGTTCGCGCTTGTTTGCGGGAGTACGGCGTATGAGTTGGCTAACGCTCCAGGTGATTGCGGACTTGATTGATGGCGAGTTGCGTGGTGAAAACCGGATGGTGAGTGGCGTCTTTACGGACACGCGTAAACCGGATTCTGACGCGCTGTTTTTTGCTTTGCAGGGACCGAACTTTAATGCCCACGAAGTTGTTGCGAATGCGCCAGTTGATATTGCTGCTGCTTTGGTGGTTGAACGTCCGGTTGATCATCCGGCGACACAAATTATTGTTGATGACACCCGGCTTGCGCTGGGGCGGTTGGCAGCGGCCTGGCGGCAAAGATTTAGCAAACCTGTTATCGCCCTCACAGGTAGTAACGGGAAAACGACCGTCAAGGAAATGATGTGGTCTGTGCTGCGGCGAGTCGGCAACCCGCTGGTGACGGCGGGTAATCTGAACAATGATATTGGCGTGCCGTTGACTTTGCTGCGGCTACGTGAAGAGCATGATTTTGCAGTCATAGAAATGGGTGCAAACCACCCTGGAGAAATTGCCTCTCTCACTGAAATGGTCAGACCAGATGTGGCGTTGATTACCAATGCGGCAGCCGCCCACCTGGAAGGGTTTGGTGATCTTGAGGGTGTCGCCAGCGCAAAAGGTGAAATTTTTTCCGGCCTTGATCAATCAGGTGTTGCGGTGATCAATGCAGATGACCAGTTTGCTTCGTTCTGGAAAACCCTCGCAGGCAATCGACGAATAATTACATTTGGTAGCAGTGAAGGTGCAGATGTATTTATTCAGGATTTTTCACCGCCAAAAATTGTCGTTGAGAAACAAAACTATCCGCTTAATCTTACATTGTATGGTCGGCATAATGTTATGAATGCCGCAGCGGCTATGGCCGCTCTTCTGGCGATTGACCTCAAGGTTGATGACATCCTTCAGGGGCTTGAAAATATGTTGCCTGTCGCTGGCCGCCTGACGCTATTACAAGGTGCGCAGGGCAGCCGGGTTATCGACGATAGTTATAACGCCAACCCGACATCCGTCCGTGCAGCAATCGAAGTACTTGCAAATGAGCCTGCTGATAAACGCATTCTGGTTCTGGGTGATATGGCGGAGCTGGGAGATGCTGCTGAAGCTTTGCACGCCGAAGTGGGCCAGGTGGCGAAGCAGGCAGGCATTGATTATCTGTTTACCTATGGTGCTTTGAGTGCCGCTGCAGCAGAAGCGTTTGGTGAAAATGCACTCTCATTTTTGGAACAGGAGCAGTTAATCGAGCACCTGCGAGGCGTGCTGGATAGCAACACAGTTGTGTTGGTAAAGGGCTCGCGGATGATGCGGATGGATAAGGTCGCGGTTGAACTGAGTCAGGACAATAATGCAAAACAGCAGGAGCATCACCATGCTGCTTAGTCTGTTTGAGTATCTGAGCCAGTATTACAGCGGACTGCGTGCGTTTGAATTTATTACCATGCGCGTGATTATGGCGGCTTTAACTGCGCTGGTTATTTCATTCCTGTTCGGGCCGATGGTGATCCGCCGCCTCAGCGCATTCAAAATCGGTCAGCAAATTAGAGCTGATGGCCCACAATCCCATCTCAGCAAAGCAGGCACACCGACGATGGGGGGTGCATTAATCCTGATTTCCATTGCGGTGACGACGTTATTATGGAGTGATCTGAGTAATCGTTTTGTCTGGGTGGTGTTACTGGTCACGTTGGGTTATGGCCTGATCGGAGGTGTTGATGATTATCTGAAACTCCGCTACGGAAATTCCAAAGGCTTATCCGCTCGCAATAAATTATTCTGGCAAAGTATATTTGCTCTAGGTGCCGGGTGGTTTCTTTTTGCCACCGCACAGTCGCCGGCTGAAACAACCTTGCTCGTGCCTGTTTTTAAACAAGTTGCCTGGCAATTAGGCTGGCTGTTTATTCCACTGACCTGGCTGGTAGTGGTCGGTTCAAGTAATGCAGTCAATCTGACTGATGGGCTAGATGGCCTGGCGATTTTGCCCACTGTGCTGGTCGGTGGTGCGCTGGGTCTGATTGTTTACCTGACAGGCCACGCTAATTTTTCAAGCTACCTGAGTATTCCGCACATCAATGGCGTCGGTGAGCTGACAGTTTTCTGTGCCGCCCTCATGGGTGCCGGCCTGGGTTTTCTCTGGTTCAACACTTATCCCGCCCAGGTATTTATGGGCGATGTGGGCGCTTTGGCGCTGGGGGCAGCGTTGGGGATTATTGCCATCATCGCGCGTCAGGAGCTGGTGCTGATGATTATGGGTGGTGTGTTTGTGATGGAAACAGTGTCGGTCATTATGCAGGTTGTTTCTTTCAAGCTGACTGGCCGCAGAATTTTTCGTATGGCGCCGATCCACCATCATTTTGAACTCAAAGGGTGGCCAGAGCCGCGGGTGATTGTCCGCTTCTGGATTATCACCGTGATTCTGGTTTTGATTGGACTGGCGACACTGAAGGTGCGGTAATGGCGGTGGGGTTATCGGTTTATGAATGGTATGCAGCGAGCAATCAGGCGATGGCAAAAATATTAATTGCTGGTCTGGGTGTGACCGGGCAGTCTGTTGCGCGCTATCTGCTAGGCGAAGGCGTTAATTTTGCCATGGCGGATCAGCGCCAGGATTTACCAGATGCCAAAGCATTGCGTGAGGCTTATCCCGATCACGAGATGGTATTAGGTGACTTTTCAGCCATCGATTTGCAACGCTTTGAAACGATTGTCCTGAGCCCAGGGATATCCCGAAAAATGCCTGCCATCCAGGCAGCGATTGATGCGGGTGTTGAGGTGATCGGGGATATTGAATTATTCGCCCGGGTCGCTCACTCGCCCGTGATCGCTGTGACCGGCTCTAACGGCAAAAGCACCGTCGTTGATCTGCTGAATGAAATGGCGGAGACCGCGGATGTCAATGTCGCGATGGGTGGGAATATCGGTACGCCAGCACTGGATCTGGTGACGGATCCCGAGCCCGATCTTTACGTGCTGGAGCTTTCCAGCTTCCAGTTGGAATCAACGATTTCTCTCCAGCCCCAGGCCGGCGTTGTGCTGAATATCAGTGAAGACCACATGGACCGCTATGACAGTCTGGAAGATTATGCCCGGTCGAAGGCGCAAATCTACAGTCAGTCTGGGGTGCAGATTATTAACCGGGATGACCCGATTGCCAGCCAGCTTGCCGCTGATCGTCCCGCCGTTAGTTTCGGTATGGATGAACCGCAACGCAAGCAGGACTATGGCCTGAAAAAAATTGACAGCAGTGAGTGGCTCATGCGTGGTGAAGAACCCTTGCTGCCGGTAACAGCTCTCAGACTGGTTGGCCGACACAATCTGGCCAATGTGCTCGCAGCACTGGCGTTGGGGGAGGCAGTGGGATTGCCTATGTCAAGCATGTTGACTGCATTGCGAAATTATCGGGGGCTTCCACACAGAACGCAGTGGGTGGCGGATATCAATGGCGCGACCTGGATCAATGACTCTAAAGCCACCAATGTGGGCGCAACCCTGGCTGCACTCAAAGGTCTGGATCAGCCAGTGGTGTTGATTGCAGGTGGACAATCCAAAGGTGCGGACTTGACGCCACTTCGAGAAGTCGTTGCCGACAAGGTACATGCTGTGGTGCTGATAGGCGAGGATGCAGAATTACTAGAAATTGTGTTGAACGGCGTCACTGAAGTTCACCGTGCTGATGATATGCGAAATGCTGTCAGGCAAGCGGCAAAACTGGCGCGTCGAGGGGATGTGGTGTTGTTGTCACCAGCCTGCGCCAGTTTTGATATGTTCACGGGCTACGCCAACCGGGGTGAGATCTTTATGCGTCAGGTTTTTGCCCTGCAGAGGAAAGATTAAATGCTGCACGCAACCCGCAGCCCTGGCATGAGCTTGAATGCGCAATTACAGCAACGGCTGGATATCGGGCTGCTGGTCGCGTTGCTAGTGCTGCTGGGACTTGGTTTAGTGATGGTTGCTTCGGCCTCAATCGGACTGGCCGAGAAAAATTTTGACTCACCTTTTTATTATTTACAGCGTCAGTTGGTGTTCATTTCGATTGGCCTCATGGGTGGCTGGATCATGTATCAGCTTCCACTTCGCTTATGGGAGCACACTAGCCTGTTGCTGTTATTCCTGGCTTGTCTTCTGCTGACGGCCGTATTGATTCCGGGTATCGGTAAAACCGTGAATGGTGCAACGCGCTGGATCGACCTTGGGCCTGTCCCGCTACAGGTATCTGAGCTGGCCAAGTTGCTGGTGGCTTTGTATCTGGCTGGATACATGGTGCGCCATGGTCAGGCGGTGAGAGAACGGTTTTCAGGTTTTATCAAGCCCGTATTGCTCATTAGCTTTGTTGCGGCGTTGCTGCTTGCCGAGCCAGATTATGGCGCTGCCGTGGTGATTATGGCCATGTCGCTGGGCATGCTGTTTCTGGGTGGTGTGCGCCTCATTCAGTTTTTGCTGTTGCTAGGGCTGACGTCTGTTGGGTTTGCCTTGCTGGCCATTTCGTCCCCTTATCGCCTGCAGCGCCTGACCAGTTTTCTGGATCCCTGGGCAGACCCCTACAATACCGGATTCCAGTTAACACATTCATTAATTGCAATCGGTAGCGGGTCGTGGTCTGGTCTGGGGCTGGGCGGCAGCATCCAGAAACTGCTTTACCTGCCGGAGCCACATAACGATTTTCTGTTTGCCATTCTTGCCGAAGAACTTGGATTGATCGGCGTGATCACCGTGTTGTGTCTTTATGTCTATGTCGTTTTTCGTGGCTTTGCAATTGGTGCGGCAGCGGAACGTGCCGGACACTATTTCGGCGCCTACCTGGCATTCGGCCTGAGCCTCTGGATTGGTCTGCAGGCTTTCATCAATATTGGTGTCAACATGGGTGTTTTGCCAACCAAGGGTTTAACGTTACCACTGATGAGCGCGGGTGGTAGCAGTATGGTTGTGATGTGTGCTGTGCTGGGATTGTTACTGCGAGTTTATCGTGAAACTCACGGGCTGGTTTCGACTTCGGTAAGAAGCAGCAATGGACGGGGGTTACGCACATGAGTGCCGAAGGTCCGGTCATGATCATGGCAGGTGGTACGGGTGGACATATCTTCCCCGCATTGGCTGTGGCAGATGTTTTACGTGACAGGAATATTCCTGTCGTCTGGCTCGGTTCAAACGACAGCATGGAAGAACGATTGATCCCGTCAAGCGGTATTGAATTTGTTGGGCTAAGCGTAAAAGGGTTGCGAGGAAAAGGATTACCCGCTTTGTTGGTCGCGCCTTTTAAACTGGTATGGGCAGTTATACAGGCCGCTGTCGCGATTATCAAACGCCGTCCACGTGCAGTGCTGGGGCTGGGTGGTTTTGCCTCAGGCCCGGGTGGACTGGCCGCTGTGTTACTGCGTAAACCACTTTACGTGCAGGAACAAAATGCGATACCCGGTTTGACCAATCGAATGCTGGCACGCTATAGCCGTTGTGTCATGGAAGGCTTTCCCGGTAGCTTCAAGCATTCCAGAAAGCCGGTATTGCATACAGGCAACCCTGTGCGTGAAACAATTGAAAATTTACCACCACCACTTGTACGCATGGTTGATCGCACTGGGCCAATCAGATTGTTCGTGATGGGTGGCAGCCTGGGTGCGAAACGCTTGAACGAAGTGGTTCCCGAAGCGCTTGCGATGTTGGATGAAGTGTTTCGACCTGAGGTTCGTCATCAGACGGGCGAGTTGCATATACAGGCAACACAAGACGATTACCGCAAGGTAAATGTAAAGGCCGATGTGGTGGCGTTTATCGACGACATGGCTGATGTTTATGGCTGGGCCGACCTGGTGATTGCGCGCGCAGGGGCGTTGACGATTGCGGAACTGGCCCAGGCCGGGTTGGCATCGATACTCGCGCCGTATCCACATGCGGTGGATGATCACCAAACGGTTAACGCACGAGTGCTTGTGGAACGGGATGCGGCAATATTAATTCCGGATAATGAGTTAACGGCGACTCGTCTGAAAGCAGAATTAGTGAAACTACTGGTTGGTCGCAAGCATCTGTTAGACATGGCCGAAGCCGCGCGTAGTCTGGCCAGACCAAAAGCAGCGGAGCAGGTCGCGCGGGTTTGTCTGGGCGAAATAAATTGTAGTGGGGCGGCGGCATGAAGCCATTAGGCGAATCTCAAACAGCAGCCCGTTTAGGCCAGATCCATTTTATCGGTGTCGGTGGCGCCGGGATGGGGGGTATTGCCGAGGTGTTGTTGAATTTGGGCTACCAGGTCAGTGGTTCTGATATTGCAGAAAATGCAGTCACTCGGCGATTGATTGAGCTGGGCGCGAAGATTTCACTGGGGCATAGTGCGGAAAATGTTGAGGGTGCTGGTGTGGTGGTGGTCTCCAGTGCGATTGATGAGTCCAACCCGGAAATTCAGGCGGCGCGTGCGGCGCGGATTCCGGTTATTCCCCGCGCTGAAATGCTGGCGGAACTCATGCGTTTTCGTGAAGGCATTGCCGTCGCCGGCACGCATGGCAAAACCACAACAACCAGCCTGATCGCCAGTGTGCTCGCAGAGGCGGATCTTGATCCGACCTTTGTGATTGGCGGGAAGTTGAATAGCACCGCCAGCCATTCACATTTGGGCAAAGGACAATATCTGGTGGCCGAAGCGGATGAAAGTGATGCCTCATTTTTGCACTTGCAGCCGATGATGGCGGTGGTGACGAATATAGATGCCGATCATCTGAGCACCTATGGCGGAAATTACCAGAACTTACTGGATACTTTCGTGGAGTTTTTACATCACTTGCCGTTTTATGGTCAGGCCATTGTCTGTATTGATGATCCGGGTGTCAGCAGCATCATCGATGAAGTGACACGCCCAGTGATTACCTATGGCATCGAGCAACCCGCGGACATTCGTGCAACCGGGATTCGTTATCTGGGTACGGCAAGTGAGTTTACAGTGCAGTTTCCAGGGCGAGAAACCGCGCTGGAAATGCGCCTGAATATGCCGGGGCAGCACAATGTGCTGAATGCGCTGGCTGCGATTGCAGTGGCGCATGAGCTGGGTGTCAGCGATGAAAAAATTCAGCGCGCATTGAAGAATTTTTCCGGGGTTGGGCGTCGCTTTGATGTCAAAGGAGAGGTGGATACAGCAAGCGGAAAAGTGCTGCTGGTGGACGATTATGGTCATCACCCGACCGAGGTCGCCGCCACGATTTCTGCCGTGCGAAATGCCTGGCCCAAACGGCGATTCGTGCTGGTTTTTCAGCCGCATCGTTATACCCGCACGCATGATCTGTTTGAAGATTTTACCCGCGTGTTATCCGAGGTGGATGTGCTGGTCATGCTAGAGGTGTATGCGGCCAACGAAGCTCCCATCGCAGGAGCCGATAGCCGTTCCTTATGCCGGGCGATTCGCATGCGCGGCAAGCTTGATCCAGTGTTTGTTGAGCAGCCGGAACAGCTTGCAGACACCCTGCAAAATATTATTCGGGAAGGTGACGTCGTCGTCACCCAGGGCGCCGGCAATGTCGGGGCATTGGCTGCAAAACTGCCACAGCAACTTGCAGCAGGTGCGCAATGACCCAGGCAGCACAACAACGCTTTGGAAAGGTCGCCGTGATGATGGGCGGCTGGTCAGCCGAGCGTGAGGTTTCGCTGAAAAGTGGTGAGGCTGTTTTATCTGGTTTGCAGGCGCGAGGAATTGATGCGCAAGGTGTGGATGTCGGCCGCAATATTTGTCAGGTGCTGACAGAAAGCAAATTTGAGCGAGTCTTTAACATCCTGCATGGCACAGGTGGAGAAGATGGCGCCATCCAGGGGTTGATGGAAATACTGAATATACCTTTTACCGGCAGTGGTGTTGCAGCGTCAGCGCTGACGATGGACAAGTTATTAACCAAACGAATATGGCGTTCGGCTGGTCTGCCGACACCCGCTTTTATGCGACTGACAGCGGAGACAGATTGGCCCGCTGTTGTTAGTGCCCTGGGACTGCCGTTGATTGTGAAGCCTGTCAGCGAAGGTTCTAGTATCGGCATGTACAAAATCGAACAGGAGGCTGAGCTGAAACCTGCCTGGGAAAAAGCCAGTGAGTATGGAGCCGTGTTCGCTGAACAATGGGTTGCTGGCGAAGAGTACACGGTCGCGATTTTAAAGGGTGAGAGTCTGCCAATAATTCGGCTGGAAACGCCACACCAGTTTTATGACTATGACGCCAAATATGCTGCTGATGATACCCAGTATTTCTGTCCCTGCGGGCTATCTCCTGAGCAGGAAGACAGCATGCAGAAACTTGCGCTAATGGCGTTTAACACGCTGGGTGCAAGTGGCTGGGGACGGGTGGATATCATGCGTGATGCTGAAGGTAAAGACTGGTTGATTGAAGTCAATACCGTGCCCGGCATGACCAGTCACAGCCTGGTACCCAAAGCGGCTAAAGCCGCCGGGATTGAATTTGATGAATTAGTTGAACGTATTCTGGAGACAAGTTTTAAATAATGGCAAAACGAACCAATAAATCAAACAGACGGAAAAAGCCACGTAAGCAGGCTGCTAGCAGGCGACAGAGTCAGTTTGTTATCAACGACTGGTTGCCTTCTGCAAGCTATCTGAAACCGATGTTGATGATCGCTTTTTTGCTGTTACTGTCCACAGCGGCTGTGCAGGGTTATCGCTGGTTGATGCGCGTGGATACCTTGCCGGTCAGGCATGTGTCGGTGAGTGGTGATTTCAAATATTTACAACCTGAAGTACTACAGGAAAAACTTGCGAGCGAAGTTAAGGGTGGTTTTTTCAGTCTCGATCTAGAGCAGCTACGGGAGGAACTGGAAACCTTGCCCTGGGTTTACCGTGTTGCACTACGTCGTGAATGGCCGGATCGCTTGCATGTTTATTTTGAAGAGCAAACTCCGATCGCACGCTGGCGCAAAACAGCACTGCTGAACCGGTATGGCGAAATATTTAAACCCGGCCTGGATGAAATCCAGCCAGAAGGGTTGCCGCAGATTGTGGGTGAGTCTGGACGAGAAAAAGTATTGATCGATGACTTTATTCGCTATGACCAGATGCTGAGTGAAACAGGTCTGGTATTGGCCCGACTTGAGGAGGATGCGCGCCAGGATCAGCACCTTGTGTTAGCCAATGGTATGCAACTGGCGCTTGGGCGTGAGGGTCACGACAAACGCCTTGTACGGTTTACAAGAGTTTTTGCGCAGACCTTATCAACGGTTGCGTCGCAGATTGCTGCGCTGGATTTGCGTTATAGCAATGGCTTTAGTATTCGCTGGCATGAACCTGATCCTCAGGCACTCAAGCGAGGTAAGGGCCATGTCTAAAAAACATCAGCAGGAAATGATTGTTGGTCTGGATATTGGTACTTCCAAAGTGGTCGCCATTGTCGGTGAAGTCAACGCCGATAATGAGATTGAAGTGGTGGGTATCGGCTCACATGTTTCGCGCGGACTGAAAAAAGGTGTGGTCGTCAATATTGAATCCACCGTGCAATCTATCCAGCGCGCTGTTGAAGAGGCAGAGTTGATGGCCGATTGCCAGGTGCACAGCGTTTTCGCCGGAATCGCAGGTAGTCATATTCAGAGTCTGAATTCTCATGGCATGGTGGCGATTAAGGACAAGCGTGAGGTTTCACCGATGGATGTGGAGCGTGTTGTGGATGCGGCGCGCGCCGTGGCGATGCCGGCTGACCAACGCGTGCTGCATATCATTCCGCAGGAATTCATCATTGATCAGCAGGAAGGTATTCGCGAGCCAGTGGGTATGGCCGGTATCCGTCTAGATGCCAAGGTGCATCTGGTGACCGCTGCTGAATCTGCCGTGCAAAATATCGAAAAATGTGTTCGCCGCTGTGGTCTGGAAGTGGACGATGTGATTCTGGAACAACTGGCATCCAGCTATGCCGTTCTAACCGAGGATGAAAAAGAACTCGGCGTTTGCATGGTCGATATTGGCGGTGGCACCACTGATATTGCCGTCTTCACGGGTGGTGCAATTCGCCACACCGCTGTGATACCGATTGCCGGAGATCAGGTCACCAATGATATAGCAGTCGCACTCCGTACCCCGACCCAGCATGCCGAAGATATCAAGATCAAGTACGCCTGTGCGTTACAGCAACTGGCCAGTGTTGATGAAATTATCGAGGTGCCCAGCGTAGGTGATCGCGCGCCACGCGAATTATCCCGACAGACATTAGCCAGTGTGGTTGAACCACGTTATGAGGAGCTATTGCAACTCGTTAGTGCTGAGCTGCAGCGCAGCGGCTTTCTGGAATTAATGGGTGCAGGCATTGTGCTGACCGGTGGGTCTTCAAAGCTGGAAGGCGTGATTGAGCTGGCTGAAGAAGTTTTTCATATGCCGGTTCGATTGGGCATGCCGCACTCAGTTAAAGGGCTGGCCGATGTGGTCAGAAATCCAATTTATGCAACAGGCGTTGGTTTGCTACTTTTCGGCCATCACAGCCGGGAAGAGGATCAACGTCAGTATGGGCAGACGGGTAAACACTCGTTTGCGAATTTGTGGCAGCGCGTCAAGCGCTGGTTGAGTCAATTTTAGTCAGGTAGAAACCCGGAAGGAGGGTAAAGTCATGTTTGAATTAATGGATACATTCCAGCAAGGTGCAGTATTGAAGGTCATTGGTGTTGGTGGCGGTGGCGGTAATGCCGTGCAACACATGGTGCAGGCAGAGATTGACGGTGTTGATTTTATTTGTGCCAATACCGACGCGCAGGCGCTTAAAAACACTGAG
Source organism: Thiotrichales bacterium (assembly GCA_012961935.1). Taxonomy (GTDB): domain Bacteria; phylum Pseudomonadota; class Gammaproteobacteria; order CAZUMV01; family CAZUMV01; genus UWMA-0217. The sequence continues at coordinate 16,461 of DTYI01000297.1, forward strand.
GCAAAAGCCATCATCCAGTTGGGTAGTAATATGACCAAGGGGCTGGGTGCGGGTGCCAACCCGGAAGTGGGTCGTCAGGCGGCATTGGAAGACCGTGAGCGCATTGAGGAAATGATCAATGGTGCCGACATGCTATTTATAACAGCAGGTATGGGTGGTGGCACGGGTACAGGTGGTGCACCGGTCGTTGCTGAGATTGCGCGTGATATGGGTGTCTTGACCGTTGCGGTAGTCACAAGGCCGTTTCCGTTTGAAGGCTCAAAACGGATGCATATTGCCGATAATGGTATTCAGGAACTCGGCAAATATGTTGATTCATTAATAACCATCCCGAACGAAAAGTTGCTCACTGTGCTGGGCAAAGGCGTGAGCCTGCTGGATGCATTCAAATCAGCCAATGACGTTTTGTTGGGTGCAGTGCAAGGTATCGCTGAATTGATTACCCGCCCTGGTCTGATCAACGTCGACTTTGCCGATGTGCGTACGGTGATGGCTGAAATGGGTATGGCGATGATGGGCAGTGGTACGGCACAGGGTCAGGACCGTGCGCGCGAAGCGGCAGAGGCAGCGATCGCCAGCCCTTTACTTGAGGATGTGGATATTAAAGGCGCTGCAGGTATTCTCGTTAATGTCACGGCAGGAATGGATATGTCTATTGGTGAATTTGATGAGGTCGGTAATACCATCAAAGCCTTTGCTTCAGATGATGCAACCGTTGTGATCGGGACAGTGATTGATCCAGAAATGAGCAATGAACTACGGGTCACGTTAGTTGCTACCGGATTATCCGCGTCTAAAAGAGGAGCCATCGAACCCAAACAGGAGTTGTTGCAGCCTTCTGTCAGACTGGTTGAAAAGTCAAAAAGCGAGCAGGTGCCTGAAGTCCCTGCAGCCGAAGATATTCAGTATGCCAAGCAGCGCGTTGCTGCAGCAGGTGGAGCGGCTGCGATGGCTGAAGAACTGGATATGGATTTGCTGGATATACCCGCGTTTTTACGCAATCAGGCAGATTGATCAGTTAAAGGGTGCATATAAATAAAGTTGTGCTGTTACTGTAAATGTCTGCTATTACTAAGCTACAGGTGACAGTTGTCGGAAATTTCAACACTAAATGATGGATATGTTTGCGAAATTATTTTAAATAAGTACAATTAGCGGCCTTTCATGTTGGATTTTTACAACATGAAACTTTTTTTGTTGTATAATGTCTTGTAAATACAACAGATGGAATAATCTATTTGGTTGCAAGATCAACTGCAGTGATGGTTTCAACATGATTAAACAAAGAACGCTAAAAAGTAGTATTCGTGCCACAGGTGTGGGATTGCATAATGGCGAAAAGGTCTACCTGACACTTCGGCCTGCGCCTGTGAATACCGGTGTGGTTTTTCGTCGTGTTGATCTGGACGAGCCTGTTGAAATTGAAGCCAAGGCAGAAAATGTCGGTGATACATCATTATCGACGACCTTGACTAAAGATAATATCCGGATTTCTACCGTCGAACATTTGCTTTCAGCGGTAGCCGGTTTGGGAATTGATAATCTGTATATCGATCTCAGCGCTCCGGAAGTACCCATCATGGACGGCAGTGCGGGTCCGTTTGTGTTCCTGATCCAGTCTGCTGGTATTCAGGAACAAAATGCGGCCAAAAAATTCATCCGAATCAAGCGGTCGGTGGAAGTCAGAGACGGTGATAAATGGGCGCGATTTGAACCTTTCGATGGATTCAAGGTTGGATTTAATATTGATTTTGACCATCCGGCAATTGATTCTGCACACCAGCTTGCTGAGCTGGATTTCTCGGCCACTTCATTCGTCAAGGAAGTCAGTCGTGCGCGTACCTTTGGCTTTATGCGCGATTTGGAAATGCTGCAAAATAATAACCTTGCTCTTGGTGCAAGTCTTGATAACGCTATCGGACTGGATGAGTTCAGGGTTGTGAATGAAGATGGCCTACGCTATGAAGATGAATTTGTGAAGCACAAGATTCTTGATGCAATTGGTGACTTATACTTATTGGGCCATAGCTTGATTGGCGCATTTACTGGTCATAAGTCCGGACATGCTCTGAACAACCATCTTTTACGTACCCTGATTGCAGAGGAAGATGCCTGGGAAGAGGTAACGTTTGATGATAGTGAAAAAGCACCGATCTCTTATGTCCATGCACTTGATCTCGCAAGCTAGTTACCCTTAACGAGTTGCGATTTTTTCAAATATTGTCCGGATTTCTTCGTCTGTTACGGTTAATGCTGCGTTCCTGATCGCTTTTTTTGCAGAAGTTGTCAATGTCTTGCGTTGTAATTGATCGTGCTTTGATATCCTGGAAGCCTGGCTACTGACAGTAATCTCTATTTCTGTCAGTTTCAAATCAGGATCACTATTGATTTGCTTGAGTAGCTCCCGCTGTTGATAACGCAGCCGGGTAGCCCATACTGCGCGATCTGTCATTAGCTGTAGACTGTTCTTTTCGATTCCAACAACCCAAACATGCTGGTTAAGCGGACTAGGTAATAACCGCTTCAGTACAGTATTAAGCAGATGATTAGCCTGTGCTTTTTCCTTCAATTCGGTACCTATGTAATGCTTCAGCGGTTGCATAAACCTGACCAGATAACAAGTATTTAGAGATAAAATACTACCAAATACATCACTACTTAGGGTAGTATTGCGTTCACTCGGCTCCCAGATATTATGAAAAACAAATGAAAATTATCCCGTTAAGCAGGTCAACGCATTTTGCTTTGGCTTCAAATGTAGCTTATCTGTCGCGATATGCTCTGCCAGTTTTGGTTCTTGCGATAATGGCTATAGCGTTGGTTTATGGCGGTTATCGTTACGGAGCCAGTAAGAATCCAGTAGCCGAAGCCGGTGCCTGGAGAAAAAGTTTGACCGAGCAGCAGCAGTTGCTTGGACAAGCCAAACTGAAAATGAATGCGAACCTGGATGCCTTGACTCAGCGTATTGGTTTACTTCAGGCGCATGTGAATCGTATTAACGCACTCGGTAGTCGGCTGGTTACAATGGCTGAGATTGAGGCCAAAGAGTTTGATTTCCTCCATACGCCTGCGATGGGTGGACCTGATTCTGAGCTTTCACCAGGTGGGTATGAAAGTCAGGAAATCAATAAAATTCTCGAACTGCTGGAACTACAATTACTTGAAAAAGAACAACAGCTTAGCCTGCTTGATGATGTCATTATTGATAAAACACTACAGGGCAAAACCAAACCGGAAGGTCGGCCTGTTGTCGATGGCTGGATATCGTCGGCATATGGTTATCGCAATGATCCATTTTCTGGTAAGCGCCAGTTTCACCACGGTGTGGATTTCGCTGGAGCAGAGGGCAGTCCGATATTTACAGTAGCCAGCGGCATCGTCGCCAATGTTAAGAAACACCCGCAGTATGGCAACATGCTTGAAATTGACCACGGCAATGGCTATATCACACGTTATGCACACACCTCAAAAATTCTTGTAGAAGTGGGCCAGGTTGTGAAGCGCGGGCAGCAGGTCGCAGAGATTGGAAACACAGGTCGCTCAACTGGGCCACATGTTCATTTTGAAGTGATCAAGGAAGGTAATACAATCAACCCTAGCAACATGATTGGCGGCTAGTCTACAAAACTATAAGTCACGGCATTTCTGCTGTAACAATCGCACTAACTTGCGTTATCATAACGCGTCTTTTTTACCATAACGGATCATCATGCTTGGCAAAATCGCCAAAAAAGTTTTCGGCAGTCGAAATGACCGCCTGATTAAAGCTTATCGAAAAATCGCAGACCAGATTACAGCGCTCGAGCCAGAGATGCAGGCGCTGGATGATGCTGCGTTGCAGGCTAAAACAGTCGAATTCAAAAACCGCCTTGAACAGGGAGTGTCGCTGGAAGATTTATTGCCAGAAGCCTTTGCCGTCGTGCGAGAAGCCAGTGTCCGCGTGATGGGGATGCGCCACTTTGACGTGCAGCTGATCGGCGCGATGGTGCTGAATGACGGCAATATCGCGGAGATGCGTACGGGTGAGGGTAAGACGCTGATGGCGACTCTGGCTGTCTATCTAAACGCACTAACTGGCAAAGGTGTGCATGTGATCACCGTGAATGATTATCTCGCGAAACGTGATGCAGAGTGGATGGGTAAACTGTACAGTTTTCTGGGTCTAAGCACAGGCGTGATTGTCGCTGGCCTGGAACACGATGAGCGCAAAGCCGCATATGATGCTGACATAACCTATGGAACCAATAACGAATTTGGCTTCGACTACCTGCGCGATAACATGGCGTTTACTTCGGAGCACCGGGTACAACGCGGGCTGAATTTTGCCATCGTCGATGAAGTGGACTCGATTCTGATCGATGAGGCGCGCACGCCATTAATCATTTCTGGCCCGGTAAATGACTCATCTGAGTTATATCAAAAAATAAACGAAATAGTTCCTAAATTAAGTCGCCAGGAAACTGAAGAGAGTCTTGGTGATTATTTTGCTGATGAAAAGTCCAAGCAGGTTTTTATCAGTGAAGAAGGTCACGATCATGTCGACGAACTGCTGATTAAAGCTGGGCTGATGGAAGAGGGTGATAATCTATACAATCCCGCCAACATCAGTTTAGTACACCACCTGAATGCCGCACTTCGCGCGCACGCATTGTTCCAGAAAAATGTTGATTATATTGTGCGTGATAATCAGGTCATCATTGTTGATGAATTCACCGGCCGAACAATGCAGGGAAGACGCTGGTCGGATGGTTTGCATCAGGCTATCGAGGCAAAGGAAGGGGTCGAGATTCAGCAGGAAAATCAGACGCTGGCTTCGATTACATTCCAGAATTATTTTCGCATGTACAACAAGCTTTCCGGCATGACGGGTACGGCCGATACGGAAGCTTTTGAATTTCAGCAGATCTATGGACTGGAAGTGGTTGTCATACCGACCCACAAACCCATGATCCGGATAGATGACAATGACCTGATTTACCTGCAGCAGGAAGGAAAATTTAACGCCATTGCGAAATATATCAAGGAGTGCCGTGAAAAAGGGCAGCCTGTTCTTGTCGGCACAGCATCGATTGAGACCTCGGAGTTACTGTCTTCGCTTTTAAATAAAATGAATATCGAGCACGAAGTGCTCAACGCCAAACAGCATGAGCGTGAAGCGCATATTATCGAGGCCGCTGGCCGACCTGGCGCAATCACCATTGCGACCAACATGGCAGGTCGCGGTACGGATATTGTTTTAGGTGGCAACCTGGAAGCCGAACTGGCTGCGTTGGGAGAAGATGCAACGGATGCGGAAAAAGAAAAAGTAAAAGCGGATTGGCAAAAGCGTCATGATGCTGTCATTCAAGCAGGCGGATTGCATATCGTCGGCACAGAACGACATGAATCTCGCCGTGTGGATAACCAGTTGCGCGGCCGAGCAGGACGTCAGGGTGATCCTGGGTACAGCCGGTTCTTTATTTCACTGGAAGATAACCTGATGCGAATTTTTGCATCAGACCGGATGCGCAGCATGATGCAGCGCTTTGGTCTGGAAGGCGAAGAAGCGATAGAAAATGCACTGGTGACACGCTCGATCGAAAATGCCCAGCGCAAAGTTGAAGCCCATAACTTTGATATTCGCAAAAACCTGCTTGAATATGATGATGTCAATAACGACCAGCGTAAAGTGGTCTATCAGCAGCGCGATGAATTGCTGGAAGCAGAAGATATCGCTGACACAATTGCGGATATGCGTGATGATGTGATCGCAGAAACGGTTGCAGAATTTATTCCACCCGGCAGCCTGGAAGAAATGTGGGATATTCCTGGGCTCACTGAAAAACTACAAACGGAATTTGCGCTCGACCTGCCACTGCAGAAGTGGCTGGATGAGGATGAAAAACTGCACGAAGAAACATTGGTCAGGCGTATTCAGGAAGAAGCTGAAAAATATTATAAAGCCAAGGATGAACGCTATAGTTCAGAGGTAATGCGCAGAATTGAAAAGGATGTCATGTTACAGATTCTGGATAGCCACTGGAAAGATCATCTGGCCGCGATGGATTATTTACGTCAGTCGGTTGGGCTACGTGGCTATGCACAGAAAAACCCCAAGCAGGAATATAAACGGGAATCTTTCGAGATGTTCCAGATGCTGCTTGAACGAATTAAGTTTGACGTGGTTTCTCTACTCATGCGTCTTGAAATTCAGACCAGCGAAGACATACCGCAATTGCCGGATGAAGAACAGGTGGAAGCAGATATGCAATTTCAGCATCCGGATGCTGAAACTGCCTTTGCAGAAAGTGAACCGGAACTGTCGCAGGAGCCAGCGCCTGAACAACCGTTTCGTCGTGCGGAAAAAAAGGTTGGGCGTAATGAACCTTGTCCTTGTGGCTCAGGTAAAAAATACAAACAGTGCCATGGGAAGCTGACATAATTACATCGTGGGTAGGCGTGAAGATTAAGCTTTTATTTGACGCAGAGACGCAGAGGCGCAGAGAAAATATTCTTGTAGTTTTAAACTCTGCGTCTCTGCGTCTCCGCGTCAAAAGAGATGTTTTATAGTGGCTGTTGGATTATCTGCACCAGGTGCTCTGTTACCCGTACCCGGCATCAAACTTGCCACGGCAGCAGCAGGAATTCGCTATCAGGATCGTGACGATCTGGTACTGATTGCGCTCACGGAGAGCACCAGTACAGCAGCTGTTTTTACACAAAATGCTTTTTGTGCCGCGCCGGTTATTACAGCGAAAAAACACCTGCATGAAACCAGTCCGCGCTTTCTCTTAATCAACTCTGGCAATGCCAACGCAGGAACTGGTCGGGCCGGTCTGGAAATTGCACAATTGAGTTGTCGCGCAGTCGCAAAAGAGGCCTCTGTCACTCCGGCTGCAGTGCTGCCTTTTTCGACCGGCGTAATCGGTGAACAATTACTGATTGAGAAAATTAATCGTAATATTCCAGCGCTATTTTCATCATTAAATAAAAGCAATTGGTTGTCCGCTGCACAGGCAATTATGACAACTGATACGGTGGCGAAAGGTATCAGCCGGCAAGTTGAGATTGACGGTAAAAAAGTTACCATCACTGGCATAGCAAAAGGGTCAGGCATGATCTGCCCAGACATGGCCACTATGCTGGCCTTTGTTGCGACAGATGCAGCCGTTGAAAAAAAATTATTGCAAACCTGTTTGCAGGAAATCGTGGGAAAAAGTTTTAACAGCATTACGGTTGATGGCGATACCTCAACAAATGATGCTTGCGTGTTGATGGCGAGTGGTATGTCAGAAATCCAGATCAAGGACGATGCTGCGCTCGAAATATTTAAACAGGTATTAGCAGAAGTATTTATTTTTCTTGCGCAGGCCATTATTCGTGATGCAGAAGGCGCGACCAAATTTATAACCATCCAGGTTGAGTCGGCATTAAATAAAAATGAGGCGCGTGAAGTTGCTTATACGGTAGCCCATTCTCCGTTGGTAAAAACAGCGTTGTTTGCCAGTGATCCAAATTGGGGTCGCGTGCTTGCTGCTGTTGGTCGTGCGCCCGTGGATCAACTGGATATCGCCAAAGTAGACTTCAACCTCGGCGATATCTGTGTCATTCGTGGTGGTGAACCCGCACCCGATTACACAGAAGAAAAAGGACAGGAAATTCTGCAGGAGGATGAAGTTTTGCTGAGAATTTCTTTAGGGCGTGGTCCTGAATCGGCGACAATCTGGACATCAGATTTGTCGCATGAATATGTCAGTATTAATGCGGATTATCGAAGTTGATTAAAATTTTGTTATGGGAAAATCAGAGTATATTCATGTAGTTGCAGCGGTTGTCATCCAAAATAATCGCGTGTTAATTGCACGCCGAACAGGGAATGTTCACCAGGGTGGTAAGTGGGAATTTCCAGGTGGCAAGATTGAAAATGATGAATCTGTAACGGACGCACTCGTACGTGAATTAAAAGAAGAACTTGGAATCAAAGTGACCAGATTTCGGCCGTTGATCAAAATTCGGCATGAATATTCAGAAAAAAAAGTTCTACTTGATGTCTGGCAGGTGGATGAGTTTCAGGGAGAAGCAGTTGGAAAAGAAGGTCAGCCCGTCGCCTGGGTGCTGCGGGAAACACTAGATCAATATGAGTTTCCCGAAGCAAATATTCCAGTTTTAAATGCTTTAGAATTACCAGATTATTGCGCTATTACGCCAGTCGATATGACGTTAAATTCTGAAGTATTTTCCCGTGTTGAAGAAATGATTATCAATCATCCCATGGTTTTATTGCGCACACCTTTATTGGCCAGAGGTGGTTATTATGAGCTTGCAAAAAAACTTGCAAAAATAACGAGCAGATGCCAAACAAAATTATTATTAAACAGCGACGCTGAATCTGTTTATGAATTTAATGCGGCCGGTTTACACTATTCGACACGACGTTTAATGTCTGCTGTTAAGCGTCCGATTGGAAAAGATAAATATTTCTCAGCTGCCTGTCACAATGTCAAAGAACTTAAGCAGGCAATAAAAATTGATGCGGATTTTATTTTTCTTTCGCCAGTCAATCAAACACTATCGCACCCCCAGACCGAGTCGATGGGATGGAGGCAATTTGCATTCTTATCTGAACAGGTAAATAGACCTGTCTTTGCATTAGGTGGTGTTTCCAGAGCCGACCTTTTGACTGCATGGGAACATGGCGCACAAGGTGTTGCTGGTATCAGTCAGTTCTGGAAAAGTAATTGAAATCTTACTCACGCTACTGGCCCTGGCTATTTTTTATCCTGATATTTTTAGGTGGTTATGGCATTGCATATTTTCAGCGACAATCTCAACAGCAGGACTTCACACAGCGGGAAAATTATAAAGTACCCATTAACTGTAGATTTAATTCAGACCCTTGTGATATTAAGCTTAATGGAAAAATCTTATCTATAATCGTTCAGGGAAAAGTTACACCGTTAGAACGGTTTAGTATTCAACTGCGGGGTAAGGCAGCGCAACATGTGGTCGTGAATATGTCTATGGTTGATATGGATATGGGGGTTAACCGTTTTGTATTTAAGCAGAAGGAGGCGGGTTTTTTTGAAGCTTCAGTTGTTTTGCCTGTTTGCACTGCACGGCGAAAGGACTGGCTGGCTGAGTTTTATGTTGACCTGGTTGGTGGTGAAAAAATTAATATTGTTTACCCATTTAATACACAGTAGTTATTTTATAAACTGCAGCACATTAATTCAAAACTGACATCTTCCAGCGTTTGTTGCGGCCGTACTGCGAGGTCTTTGAGTTCAAGAAAACGTATATTAAAGCGGTGTTTTCCCGAGCTTACTTCGGGGTAGCATGCGCGCTCTTTAGGTAGCCAGATTCGCAACATTAAATGTGGATGACGGGTGTCCAGCATTTGCTGAAAAAATCCCTCTTTTGCTAAAAGAATTTTCTTGCTGCTGCTTTCTCTAATTAAAGTTAACAACAAGCTGATTGGGTGGTTGAGTATTTCATAAGGCATAATCCAGTTGAGTAATTGTTGCTGACGTTGCTCTGCTGGGTTGCATAACCAATGATGATATTGTGGCAGGTCAAACGAATTAATTCCCCCCGGTATTGAATCTCTTTGACGTAACATGTTAAATAATTCATGTTCCTTGAGGTGCCCCCCCAAAGGTCCACTTGCTGAATGTAGCTTGTTCATTTCCTCACGCAGTTTGTCAACAATTGACCCACGTCTTTGTTGGTCGATTGATTTGACTCCGTTTAATTTTTCCAGATTAACAATAATCCGTTCAATTTCACGAATAACATCAGCTTTAAGGTCTATACGGGAGGTCAGCGCGTAGAGTTCAAGCAGCGTCAGGGTAGCAGAGTGTGTGTCGTGAACCGATAGATTATTTGCGGTTGCCTTGAACCGGTGCATCAGCTGTTCAAAACGCATGAACAAACGAATACGTTCGGTTAAAGGTTGTTCGTAAATAATGTTGTTGGACACGTAAAATTAAATCCAGACGTTAATAACTTTGCTGAAAACCTAACCAGGTTTTTGTTGCTGTACCAGAGTATACAGGATGCCTTGTGTCAATGTGTATTACGCTTGTTGGCGGTAGAATTTATCCAGCTTCTCAATTTGTGGTTTTAGTTCGTTCAGAGTGCCGGTGTTAACGATAATATCGTCTGCGTGTTTTAATCGCTCCTCACTATTTATTTGTTGCGCCAGAATTTTTTTAATTGTTTCCACGCTGCTGTTATCACGAGCTGTTACGCGTTTAATTTGTAACGGTTCAGGGCAATCAATAACCAGCACTCTGTCTACCAGGGAGTACATTTTTGTTTCAATAAGCAGAGGTATGACAACGATGACATAGTCGTGTGCTTGTTGTGATAATTCTTCCAGGCGTTGTTTGATTGCGTCTTCAACCAGTGGGTGCAAAAGTTGCTCAAGCTTGTCGAGA
>DTYI01000298.1 GCA_012961935.1 Thiotrichales bacterium
GCACAGGACACCAGCGCCTACGGTGTGGACATTCAATACCGCACAGGTTTCTGGCAGGGCCGCCCGGTTAAAAGTCATATTCAGCAGCTAGCTGAAGCGCTGGGAGAATTCGGCATCTGGATTCGGCTTCACTACATCTACCCTTATCCGCATGTCGACAAATTAATCCCACTGATGGCCGAGGGAAAAATTCTGCCCTATCTCGATATTCCCATGCAGCATGCCAGCTCACGCATTTTAAAAGCGATGCGTCGTCCTGCCCATGCTGAAAAAATGCTGGAACGCATTCAAAGCTGGCGGGAAATCTGTCCGGAACTGACAATTCGCAGTACGTTTATTGTCGGCTTTCCCGGTGAAACCGAAGCGGAGTTTTCTGAACTACTGGATTTTATACGCGAGGCGCGTCTGGATCGTGTCGGTTGTTTTGAATACTCACCCGTTGAAGGTGCAAGGGCTAACAAAATAGCTGATCATATTCCCGTAGAAATTCAACATGCGCGCTTTGAACAATTTATGTCAGTACAAGCAGAAATAAGCCAGGAAATTCTAAATAAAAAAATTGGCCAACAGGAAACTGTGCTGGTTGACGCCGTAGAAAACGGAAACAGCATCGCGCGCAGCCAGTCGGATGCGCCTGAAATTGATGGGCAGGTCGTGATCGCAAATAAAGAATTACCCGTTGGTGAATTTGTTGAGGTGGAAATTATTGACGCTGACCATTATGACCTCTACGCGGCTATTCCCTCAAAAGGGGCGCACATAAAAAAGTGACGCGTGTCACAAAATGTTGGAGTGTTGTTCTATACTATTTCCTTAACTGACAGGTTTGACAGTACAAAAATAAAACGAACAGAATGAAAAACAGGCGCGCCCAGCTACTCACCGCAATACTCACTTACCTTATCGGTAGCCTGCTATTTGCCTTCTGGATGTACCACAGCACTTACAAAGATCATCTGCAAACCATTGATGAAAAATTACATGTCGCGGCGCATGCGACCGCAAAACTCCTGGGTGATGAATATCATGCGGGGTTGAAGGACAAGACCAGCATTTCAAAAAATAAAGAGCAAGAAACGATTTTATTGCTGAATGATTTTGTCAGCGATATAAATGTTGTCTACCTCTACTCGTTAATTATGGAGAACGGCAAAATCCTGTTTGCAAGCTCCAGCCAGACCGTGGAAGAATTCGCAAAAAAAGAAACTGTTTATTTCGACCCATATGATGATGCTGATCAGGCTATTTTCGATGCATTTGAAACGGGTAAAGAACAATTCGCCGAATACAAAGATCAGTGGGGAGAGTTTCGTTCTATTTTTCTGCCGCTGACTGCAACGGACGGAAGAAAATATGTTGTCGGTGCAGATATATCCATCAGTGAGGTGAAAGCGCTGGCTGTAAAAAGCACGCTGAAAACTCTTCTTGCATGGCTGTTCCTGAGCCTGATTGTTCTGCCTTTGGTCTGGAATTACATCAAGTCCATTCGCCGTGAAACAGAGCTTGAGATTAACCGCCTTTATCATGATCCGTTAACCGGGCTGCCCAATCGTTATAAACTAATTGAAGACTTAAAACATAGCAAACATCCTAAATTAGCAGTCATGAGTTTTGACAAGTTTCATGAAGTTAACGCAGCTTATGGTTTTGCAGTTGGTGATCAAATTTTACAACGCTTTGCGCAACGGCTGCTTGATTTATCTCACCCTCAAATAAAGAGCCATACTGTCTATCGTCTGCATGGCGACACGTTCGCTTTTCTAATTGATGAGTCGATCAGTTACAACGATCTGAAAAGAGTTTTATTAAAATTTACTGATGACATTACTGCAAATTTTTACATCGGTGCAAAACAGATTAACCTGTCCCTGACCATCGGTGCTGTTACTCATGTTTCAGATCCGCTGGAACTGGCCGAAATGGCATTTCATGAAGCTGAGAAATCCAATCAACCTATCGTCACTTACGATAATGAAATATTACTCCCGGATGCTTATCGACAAAACTTGCAAGAAGTGACCGAACTTAAAGCAGCCTTGCAAGAAAACCGCCTGGTGCCTTATTACATGCCCATATTGAATATTAAAACGGGTGCTGTAGCAAAGTTTGAATGCCTGGCCAGGATCACCGATGACAAAGGAAATATTATCAGCATGCCGGATGATTTCCTGCCCATTGCCTATCGCGCAAAACTCTATCGTCAAATAACGCGCACCGTCCTGAATCATGCCATTGAAAAAATAAGGGAAACCGGGTATACCATTAGCGTCAATATTTCTACAACCGATATTAACGACCCACGAACCAGCCAATTTTTGTATCGCAGGATCAAGGCGACTGGCGTGGGAGAAAAAATCGAACTTGAAATACTGGAAACAGAACAGGTTAGTGATTATAAAACCACGCGGTATTTTCTGAATCAGTTAAAGTCCCTGGGTTGTCGAATCGGTATAGATGATCTTGGCCGGGATTATTCCAATTACGAAAGGCTGATTAATCTGCCTTTTGATTTTATCAAAGTTGATCACACCATCATTCAGCATATTGAAAAAAATCCTGATGCTGATCATCTGATCAAAGCGCTGGTCAAGCTGGCAAAGAAAAATGGTATGGAAACTGTTGCCGAATATTGTGCTAATGAAGAAATATTCGCAATTATTAGAAATCTCGGTTTTGATTATGCGCAAGGCTATTGCATTGGCAAACCTGCCTCAATTCCCCAGACAGAAAATATTGTCAACATCAAGAAGGCGAGCGCCTAAGGAAACTTTAGGGACCTCTGATTAATTCGGTTTAACCAGACTTTCCCTAAGGCACATAAAAATCGCCAGTCAGGCTGACCGTAATCCTGCGTTGATGTGGCACGGTTCGATGTTCCCACAAATAAACACTTTGCCAGGTTCCAAGCGCCAGTTTCCCCATTGTAACCGGTACTGAAAGTGATGGCTGGGTCAGGATACTGCGAATGTGTGCTGGCATGTCGTCCGGGCCCTCATCCTGATGGATAAAACGACTGTCTCCATCGGGCACCAGGTCGGCCATAAAAGTTTCCAGATCCTGTCGAACTGCCGGGTCAGCATTTTCGCAAATCATCAACGAAGCGCTGGTATGGTGAATAAATATATGTGCCAGACCTTTCTCCATTTCTGATTGCTGTGTGCCTCTATTTATTTCATGATCGATTGCGTAACTGCCACGACCCTCTGTTGCAACTGTAAAACTGAATTGCGTGAAATACATAAATAATCTCTGTGTAAAAAACTTGACTATACTTTTATCATTATGAAAAAAACAAGTATTTCCAAAACATTATTTATTCTAGCTTTGTTTTTATATGCAACAACTGGATTCACAGATGACGACTTCCCTGAACAGGCTTTTGTCAATCAGATATTGAATGCAGATTCCCTTCCTGCTGGTGTGATATTTACCGTTCGGGAATACGATGAAGATGCTTTGTACTGGGTATTGCCGCGAGTTGAAAAATACATGCTGGAACTGCGGCAACGTTTTCCAAAGCTAACAATCGCCATGGTGTCACACGGCGATGAAATAATTTCTTTAAGCCAGGAAAACAAACACAACCATAAAACCACACACAAACTACTACAAAAACTGGTTACACAGGGCGATTTATTATTCCATATCTGCGGCACCATGGCGCGTATGAATGGACTGGATCAAGATGATTTTCCGGATTATGTTGACGTTGTGCCTTATGGCCCGGCGCAGGTCGAAGACTATTTGAGTCTCGGTTTTGAGCTGGTTGATCTGGAGCTGACGTGGTGACCGATTCCAGACAGCAGTATGCTGCGTTGAAGGAACTTCACCATTGGTTAAAAAATCGATGGCCAATAAAACAGGACATACCAGAGCATCAACAAAAACAATTAACTCAAATTTGCCGGAAAATTTATAAACAACACCAGCATCACAAACAGATTCATGCAGGGAAAAACAAAATTCAATCTCACCCTGGATTTAAACAAGACCAGTTTCATTCAGGTTTTTTATTCCTGGGAGAACAAAGTGCTACACCATTGCACGATCATGCTGAAAGTTTCGCGTTGTCGCTACTGTTATCAGGCGCAGTGAATATCTCCATTTATCGGCGTGCCGAAAACCCTCCAGAGAATTTAAGTCAACTGGTGTTCAAGGAAACTCTGCAATTACAGCCAGGTGATTTTGCTTCACTGCCAGCGGATTCTAGCCTTATCCATAAACTTTCTACGATATCCCAAACTGCCTGCCTGCTGGATATTCACTATCCTCAGTTCAACAGTGATCAACGCCATTGGTATTTACCCGTCGCATCATTTGGCGACCAACAACTATCTTGTCAGCGTATTTCAGATGGTAAATTTTCCACATATAACGTGTGAATATTTACTGGTGAAGCTACGCAGCTGAACTAAAATATACGTATGTAAAATGGTGTTTCTTCATAGAGGGAGTATCAGAATGAACAGTAAATTGGCATCGTCGGTTGTAGCAGGGCTGGCTTTTTCAACAAGCCTTGCAGGTGGTGTGCAGGCAAAATGTGGTGAGTGGGACAATCTGCAGCAGATACAGCGTCAACACATCCCACAGCTACAGAGTTGTGCCCACCAGGGTGATTCAAAAGCGCAAATTCAACTGGCCAGACTTTATCGTCTTGGCATAAATGTTAAACCGGACTCTGTTGAAGCAGCCAAGTGGTACAAGATTGCAGCAATCCAGGGAAATGCCGAAGCACAATTTCATCTCGGGGTGATGTACCTTGAGGGCGTTGGTGTAACAGAAAATTCAGCCGAGGCATTGCGTTGGATTTCACGAGCCGCACAACAGAAACATTCAGCCGCGACAGAAGTCTACAACTATATCCTGCATCACGACGGTCCACTTGAGTGTTAGCTGGTCCCAGGCAGCACTTTCATTTCTAATCAAAATTGGTGACAATGACCCCATTGCTTCTAACCATGTTCAGGGTAATTCTGTGCGTAAAGTTCTTCCTTATATATCACTCCTATTATTTTGTTTATACAGCACTTTTTCATACGCGGATATTGCTATCCTCATTCATGGCTACCAGTCCAGTGGACATCAATGGCGCTCACGTGGGGTGGTCAATCAGTTACATGCTCAAGGCTGGTACGATGGTGGGCATTTTACCCAGGGTCCTCGAGGCATCCTCGGCCCAACAGAACGGGGTGAAACGCACCATGTTGTCTACACCCTGGATCTGCCGAATGAGGCCCCTATTCTTTATCAGGTTGAAGCACTGAATAAATATTTGCAGGCCATTCGCAAGATGGCGGAAGACGAACGCATCATCCTGATTGGCTATTCAACTGGTGGCGTTGTCGCCAGAGCAACCATGGTATTCCATCCTGAGCACCGTATTTCTCAGCTGATTACCATCACCTCTCCCCACCGCGGAACAGAAGCGGCCTATTTTGCCTACATCATGGCCAAAAGTCCGATGGGCGACATGGCCGACTGGCTAGGTCTGGATTCCCTGCCCCGATCCCGTCAACTATTTTCTGATCTTCGGCCAGAGGACACAGGTACTTTTCTCTACTGGTTGAACCGGCAGCCACACCCCTGGGCGAGTTATGTTTCCATTGTCCGTGTCGAAAACCGTTTCACAGGCGGAGATATACTCATACCGCATTACAGTCAGGACATGCGTTACATACCTGCCATCGGACAACGCGCCCATATTGTTCCCACACCCGGCGATCATAAACTGACAGCACGCGATGGCATTGTCCTCTCAAAAATTCTGAACTTTGGCTTTTAGTCCCTTAGACAAGCTAAACTAATTACCAGCTAATGCGACATCAAACTCATCCCGTCAAAATCGGCAACGTCACCCTGGGCGGTTCCGCTCCCATTGTGGTGCAATCCATGACTAACACCGACACGGCTGATGTCATTCGCAGCACAAAACAGATCACCGAACTATATCGCGCAGGGTCAGAGCTGGTACGCATCACGGTCAACAATGAAGACGCTGCCAAAGCGGTACCGGAAATTCGGGAACGCCTTTTGGAAATGGATTGCGATGTGCCTTTGATTGGCGATTTTCATTTCAATGGCCACAAGCTGCTCGAAAAATATCCGGCATGTGCCGAAGCACTGGCGAAATACCGCATCAATCCCGGCAATGTGGGTCGAGGCAAAAAGCGTGATGAACAATTCAGTCAGATGATTGAAATCGCCTGCCGCTATGACAAACCTGTGCGTATCGGTGTCAACTGGGGATCGCTCGATCAGGAACTACTGGCGAAAAAACTGGACGAAAATGCAAAGCTGGAAACGCCAAAAGAATTACCGGAAATTACCCACGACGCACTGATCGAATCCGCACTGACCAGTGCCGCGCGCGCAGAAGAAATTGGCCTTGGCAAAAATCAAATTATACTTTCCTGCAAAATGAGCGGCGTACAGGATTTGATCAAAGTCTATACCGATCTGGCGGCGCAATCTGACTACGCGTTGCACCTGGGTTTAACCGAAGCCGGTATGGGCAGCAAAGGCATTGTCGCCTCCACCGCTGCACTGGCCGTTCTTTTACAACAGGGTATCGGCGACACAATCCGCATCTCACTCACACCAGAACCTGGCGGCGAGCGTACACAGGAAGTCATCGTCGCACAGGAAATCTTGCAAACTCTCGGTTTGCGCTCATTTACACCCGCCGTGGTTGCCTGCCCTGGCTGTGGACGCACCAGCAGTGATTACTTCCAGCATCTGGCAAAAGATATCCAGACTTACCTGCGGCACAAAATGCCGGAGTGGCGAAAGCAATATCATGGCGTTGAAGAAATGACCGTGGCTGTCATGGGTTGTGTCGTCAACGGACCCGGCGAAAGTAAACATGCCAATATTGGTATTAGCCTGCCCGGTACAGGTGAGCGACCAGTTGCACCCGTGTATATTGACGGCGAAAAAGATGTCACCTTGAAAGGTGATCACATAGCAGAAGAGTTTCAGGTTATGGTTGAATCCTACGTTAAAAAGCATTATCAGTAAGAATCTATTCCCACATTAAAAAAATAAAAAATTAATCAGCCACTTTAATTTTGGCCTACACTTACCGAAGTAACAACAGCAAAAAGGTAACATCGTGTCAGCCAAGAAAAAAGATGAAGTTCAAACCATCACCTGTAAAGAAGCATGGCAGCTTATGCAGGATGAACCGTCTGCCGTTTTAATCGATGTGCGCTCTAATATGGAATTCCTGTTTATCGGCCATCCAATCGGCTCGGTGCATCTTGCGTGGATTGATGAGCCGGAATGGGAGCCCAATCCAGATTTTGCGCGTGAGGTGCGTGAGCTCATGCTGGGCAAAGTTATTTGTGATCAGGAAAGCGGGGACTGCCCGCCTATTCTGCTCATTTGTCGTAGCGGCAGGCGCTCCCATGTTGCGGGTGAGAAACTGATCGAAGCAGGATTCAAAAATATTTATAACATCAAAGAAGGTTTTGAAGGCCCCCGAGATGATGAGCACCATCGCAGCACAATTTCTGGATGGCGATTTGAAGGTTTACCCTGGGAGCAGTGTTAGTTAGCCTCTGTCCATAGCTAGCCGGTGATTCCCTGATCATAAAATCAAAAAAACGTAGGTAGCAATAAACTGTGGCAACTTCAGGTAACGCCGATTCTGACGTCAAGTTAAAACGCAGCCTCTCTCTGTCGCTGCTAACTTTATATGGCCTCGGGACGATGGTCGGCGCGGGTATTTATGTATTGCTCGGTGAAGCGGCTGGGCGAGCAGGCATGCATACGCCGATCGCTTTTTTACTGGCAGCCCTTGTCGTAGCACCCACTGCACTTTCTTTTGGCGAGCTGTCAGCCCGGTTTCCGAAAAGCGCGGGTGAAGCACTGTATGTACGGGTCGGACTTGACTCTAGCCTGTTAGCGCTGATTGTGGGTTTGCTGGTTGTGATGGCGGGCACTGTCTCAGCCGCCAGTATTGTCGTCGGCAGTGTCGGTTATATTCAGAGTCTGGTTGCCATCCCCTCCATGGCCGTCATCTTCCTGGTCGTCATATTGCTGGGTGGCCTGGCAGCCTGGGGCATCACCCAGTCTGTGCTGGTCGCCGCCATCCTCGCGCTGGTTGAAATCGGAGGACTGCTTGCGGTGGTAATAGCAGGTGCACCCAACGTTCTGGACGATCCGGATTTTTTATCGACGGCCTTTTTAGTAGGCGAAATGCCGGCATGGAATGGAATTCTGGCGGCCAGCATCCTTGCTTTTTACGCCTTCATTGGCTTTGAGGATATGGTCAATGTTGCAGAAGAGGTCAAAAAACCGGAACGAAATCTGCCTTTAAGTATTTTATTAGCCCTGCTCTTAACCACTTTTTTGTACGTATCCGTCGCGACAGTCGCCATAGCAACCGTCCCACCCGATCTGCTGGCAGCCTCAAAAACACCACTCGCACTTGTTTTCAGTACCACAACCGGCTGGCCAATACAGATTTTGAGTTTAATCGGCGCCGTCGCTGCAATTAACGGCATATTAATTCAAATAGTCATGGCGCCACGCGTGCTTTATGGATTAAGTCGGCAGCATGCTTTGCCGGTGTTTTTAGGCAAGGTTCATCCCAAAACACGCACACCACTTTATGCAACATTACTTATTACGGGCCTGGTGCTCGCGCTGGCTCTTTTTTTTCCAATTGACAAACTCGCGCGTTGGACTGCACTAACCGCGCTGATCATTTTTACCCTATGTAACCTGGCGCTGATCCGGATTAAAGTAACTCAGCCTGAGCCACCAGCAACGCTTTCTCTCCCACTGATCGTGCCGATTTTAGGATTGATTTCGAGCCTTGGTTTTTTATTAGTTGATGTTATGCGCGGTCTAATTGACTGAATGGTCTTGTTTATTTTACTGTATGATTACTATACCAAACTCTCTGGAAACAACCTTTCGTATCTACCATGAAGACGACGCAAAAAAATATCCTTACCCTTGTTTTTATAATAAGCCTTGCTTTACTTTCAGCCTGTAGCGAAGAGCAACAAAACCGACTCTCCCGGCTTGGCGTAACCTGGCTGGAAGGTGATTATAGAATCACTTATGCCGATGGTGAACATGTCAAAATATGGTTAGTAAAGGGTGGGAAAGTTACCAGTGAACCGGCAAAAGGCTACTATTATTTCTGGGCCAGAAATCAGGAAACAGGTAAAAAATACTATGTGCAAACGCCGATCGCCCGCTCCTATATTGAAGAACTGAAATAAATTCGGGCTAAACGCGTTGCTTCATTTGTGTGTAGATCCACGCCGTCAGAGCCTGTAATACCATCCGCTGTTCATGTGGGCAATCGCTGCCCTGGCGAATTTTCTCAATTCGCCTGGACAAGGTCATAACCAGTTCATGATACTTATCAATTTCTGCGTATGCGTCATCCAGCCCCAACTGTAATCGCTCAATTTCATCCATGAGCACTCTACGGCTGGGTGGCTCCAGATTTTGAATTTTATTGGCCGCCCTTTCCTGAATACGTTCCAGCCGTTCGATCATGGTCGAATCGCTAAGTGAAATATTCGGGTAAACATTTTTAAGCTGAGATAAAGACACCTCACCCTCAAAAGTCATTAAATGTCCTTTGCGTATTTCCTTCTGAATCTCCCCGCGACTGACACCTGCAAGACGTGCGGCTCTGGAAAGGCTGAGTAACTCTGGCATTAAAATACCTCCTCTGGTAAAAATGGATCAACACACACTTTCTTTTTATTGTTACGTTAAAGTGTAGTATTTAGACGACATAATACAAGGAAACCTGTCTAAATTCTGCCACTAATATTATAGTGGCTAAAATAATCGAAAGGTTCCCTGCTAACTAACAACGATGGAATCCTAAATGAATATTAATGTCATCACACAAGAAACACTACAACTCTCTGACTTTGAATCAGACGAATTAAACGTGGAATTGAAAAGCGAGGCGCTTTATTTCGGCGCCATCTCCATGTTTGTCGCCTCATTGGGACGATGTACTTACGCAGTTTTAAACAGCTATGCCATGCGCCTTGATTTGCCGCTGGACAATATCACCATGCAATTAACCTGGGAGTACAGCCAACAACCCACTCGCATCAGCAAAATCAACATGCAAATTCGCTGGCCCGAATTACCTGAAAAACGTCTCAAATCTGTGGAGCGCGCGGCACATCTTTGTACGATACATCAGACCATTCATAACTGTGTCGACATTCACACACAACTGGCAACATCATGAGCAATGAGAAATGCACTTCTAACCCGTGCTCCATGCGCGCGGCTTTCTCATCCCAGCAATCTTGCAGGCCTGCTTAACATACCCATATGGGAACAATTCAAAAATAATCTTCTTTGCTGTTTTTTTGCCACATTGATTTTCAGCTGCCAGATAATCTATTACGTGGCGAACATCCGGTACAATATGATGCTCACCGTAATATTCCCGGATAAAATTCAATACCGGCCAGTATGCTTCATTTAACTCAATGCCTTCTTCTTTGGCCAGAGCATTTGCAATCTCCTCATTCCAGTCATCGGGGTTAACCAGGTAGCCTTCGACATCTGTTGAAGCCTGTATATTCATATGGTAATGATCCCTTTTATAATTGGCCGATTTTTTCTGTTAATCTGAATGAAGCTCTTCATTTATTTTTTCAGATAAATATATTTTCAGCAGTGATTGATACGGAACATCACGTTTATTTGCCAATAGCTTCAACTCTTCAATCATGCTCTCGGGTAGTCTGAGAGATATTTTTTTAGTAGACGGCTTCAGGTTTGGCAAGACTATTTTTTTAGCTTTATCCCAGTCAATATATTCCGTTGAATCAGCTTTAGACCAGAACTTCCTTTCTTCACTTTCTGAAGAAAATTTAGGAATCTTTTTCATTTTAAATACACCTCTCTTTCTTTTTTACTCATATCCCGTGCAGAAATAATACGAATTAGATTATCCCGAACGGTGAAA
>DTYI01000299.1 GCA_012961935.1 Thiotrichales bacterium
ACTTCCTGCTTACTCAGATCATCAATCCTGTCCTGCCTGTCGGCAAAACGTATTCGAGAACCAAGACCCCAGTTTTCTGCAGAATAGTCGAGTTGAACCTTGCCATTTAAGGGTGGCGTCTGCGCGATGGGGCGATCATTATCTGTCATATTGCTTGCGCGGACATAAGCCAGGCTAGTACTGAGGTCTAGTGTTTCAGTAAGACGAGTGCTGCCATCCAGTTCGACACCCCATAATTCCGCGTCAACATTCCTGTAGATTTCCGCATTATCCGTTTGCAAAATGCCGGATTGTCCACGTGCGGTATCACGCAAAATGTAATCGCTGACGTCATCATAAAACACGACCGCGTTGACTTCGTAACGTCTGGTTTTTTGGGTCACGCCCAGATCAATCTGATGATGTTTTTCAGACTCCAGACCGGGATTGCCCACCCATCGATTCGATGCATTACTGTTCCATTTATTCATGTAGCGCTCAGTTGCATCGGCTGTTCTGACGCTACGCGAAAGACCCGCGAACAACGTTAAATCCTGCGTTAAATCTTTCTCAAAACGTAGCAGCCCACCGATGTTGGTTTCGTCATCATCCGTTGCGGTAATACCATAGTAGGTCGTGTAAGCCATGTTTGGGCTGGCCATCACAGGTTTGTCATCGGCCTTGTCTGCTGAATAATTAACCTGGTCGACACGCAGACCATATTTCAAACGATTCTTTTCAGACAATGCGGTCGTTGCCTCGGCAAACACACCATACTGTTCGATGGTCACGCCGGGCCACATGAATGAAAGCGCAACCGGCTGACCGCTATCGACGTTATTCAACACAGCATCCCGCTCGTTGCGTTGCAGGTCGACGCCATACTGCCAGTTCGTTTTGCCTGCGCCCGAATCCATGACAAGCCGGCCACCCGTTGTTTCTGAAGTGGTTGGCGTTTCCCGTTTCATCGGCAAACCAATATTAGGGCCCATCGTGTAAACAGGTGGCGTGCGTAAACTGAAATTATTCATTAAATGATCAACGTCATTTAAATATGTTTCCAGCTTGATCGCATCCAGCCAGCCAGTCTGAAATTCATCCTCATACTTCAGGCGATAAAAATTGCCCTTCTCTTCCGGGCTGTCCATGCCGGCGCCAGGGTATAAAGCGTCTTCAAAATCATTGCGCTCATAGGTAAGTTCAAACAGTTGCGTGTCACTGGGTGTCAGTCCCAATATCACACCACCCTGTCTATGATCGTAAGCACTGCGTACTTCGCGCCCATCACCATCTTGATAATTTTCTGCATCCTTGATTTCTGCGAAGGCGCGCAAATATGTTTTCTCGCCAGCGGCGACCACATCACCCAGCACATCATACTGAACACCATTGTCACTCCCTGCCACACTGACCCGACCGTGAATACCTTTTTCTTCAGCCAGATCGCGCGTATCACGTTCAAAAAGCACCGTGCCACCACTACCGCCCGCGCCATAAATAAGGGACTGCACACCTTTGAGCACCGTCACTTCCTCATAAGTTTCCAGCGCTGCCCAGCTTGCAGGCGGATCCATCCGGTTAGGGCAACCGCCATGT
The DNA here is from genome assembly GCA_012961935.1 of Thiotrichales bacterium. Taxonomy (GTDB): domain Bacteria; phylum Pseudomonadota; class Gammaproteobacteria; order CAZUMV01; family CAZUMV01; genus UWMA-0217. The sequence goes on from DTYI01000299.1 coordinate 1,576, forward strand.
ACGTAAGCACCATCCAGTAAAATGTTCAGCCGCGTCTGTGATTGTCCACGAATAATGGGTTCAAGCCCGCGGCCACCGAAGCGGCTAGTGGAAACACCATTTAACTGGCGTAAAAATTCACCACCATCGGAGCTGAGTCCCCGTGTCCGATTGTAACGATCAGGCTCGGATGCATTTGGGTTAATTGCAACGCTTTCTTCGATAAGAATGGTTGGCAACTCGTCTGCTTGAGCGGCCATCACGGCTGTACAAATTGATAAACCCAGCAAGGGCCTTGAAAAATTTTTCATACGTTTCTCTCCACAACGAGCAAATATCAACGTGCCCGTTTAAAACTGTTTTACCTTTATGCGCTACGATTCATGCAGGCAGAATGAATCCGCGTCTGAATGAAGAGCGCAAGCTGGTTTTTAATAATTGAAATTAGGCGTGAAGAGGTGGAGCACGAACAGAAAAATGCCAGTCGACATTTATAGCCGGTATCGAATAATTATATTTTGTAAATTTGGAAGGTGCGGGTTCTGGTGATAAATCCTCAAAAGAAAATACGACCGGTGTTGCATGTGCCAGCAATTGTGAAAATTTAACCGCAGCTGATGTTTGAGTCTGAGACTCGTACTGACTCTCAATGATCCGTCCTTGTTCATCGAGCTGTACCGTCTGATAACCTTGCAAGGTACAAAGCACAACTGTCCTGCCAGAGTCAGTCTGTACCGCTCGCGTGTGCGACTGAATGGGCAGAAATATCTGTGCGAACAGCGTCAACACAAACATCAGAACGATGCTGTATTTTTGCCACTGTTTAAAATAGATTTTTGAAGTCACTAAATAATCTGCTGGTAATACCCAGGTGATTGTAACAATCGTTATTCTCAGACTGCAATCAACTAAAACACTTATTCTCTACTTCCCAAAGGCACTTTAATGAGCAAAGCCGCCCCGGCGATGAATAAAATCAACAGCGTCAACATCGCGATACGATGTGAGCCTGTCACCAGCGTGACGCCGCCAATCATCATCGGCCCCAAAACTGCTGCTGACTTGCCCAACATGTTATAAAACCCAAAAAATTCTGCCGCCTGTTCTTTAGGAATAAGCTGCGCATACAATGATCTGCTGAGAGCCTGCACGCCACCTTGAACCAGGCCAATCGCGACAGCCAGCACATAAAATTCCCAGGTCTCATCAATTGTGGCGGCCCAGATGGTCACCAGCATATAAACACCAATTCCCAGCAACAATGCTTTACGTGTACCGATGGATGCGCCCAGATAACCGAACAATACGGCAGCCGGGAATGCGATGAATTGTGTTAGTAATAATGCTTTGATCAGTGAACTAGAATCAAATCCAAGTGACTGTCCATAATCAACAGCCATGCGAACAATACTGTCAACACCATCGATATATAACCAATAAGCCAACAGAAAAATAATAACCGGTTTGTGCTGGCGAATATGTTTCAGGGTGCCGATTAATTGCCGCCAGCTTTTTTTGATTAATCCAGATTTTTCAACAACACCGCCCGCTTCTTTCACAAAGAAAAATAACGGTAAACTGAAGATTGACCACCAGATAGCGACCAGCAAAAAAGAATAGCGTACAGCTTCTGTGTTGCTTTTTAATCCAAACGTATCAGGTGAAAGCGTCATCCAGACACAAAAACTAAATAATAAAGCGCTGCCGATATAACCCAACGCATAACCCCAGGCAGAAACCTGGTCAAGATGTTTTCTATCACTGACATCTACCAGCATGGCATCATAAAAAACATTCGCGCCCATGAAACCAAAAGTGCCGAACAAATAAAGCATCAGCGCAAGTTGCCATTGCCCGGACGTCACCCAAAAAAGCGACAACGTCATCAACACGCCCAGAAAAGCAAACAAACCCAGAAAACGTTTTTTCAGATTGCCCAGATCCGCAACCGTACCCAGAAAAGGCGCCAGCAAAGCGATGATCAGACTGGCAGCAGCGTTTACCAGTCCCAGATAAAAAGTGATGGAAGTACTAGTTTCTCCGACCGCCCAGTACTGACGAAAAAAAATCGGGAAAAATCCGGTTATCACAATCAGAGTAAAAGCTGAATTAGCCCAGTCATATAAAGCCCAGGCAAACACCTTTCGATTCAAAACACTTTTTTTCATTAAGTTGATAACCCATGCTGACGCTCAGTAGTTTGCATGCTGTTCAACATAATTTCCAGATATATACGGTGCCACGATCAAGTAGGCGAAAGCATGTATGAATTCACAATTATTTTTATCTGATTATTGACTACGCCTATCTTGATAAGCTTCTAAAACTACATTAGTGACGATTAATATTCATACTTATGTTTATAGTTTGCAGAGACTAGCCTTGATATGAAACCATTCCGATGTTTTTCATTGACTAAAATAACGCTTTTTATCTTAGCGTTATTGATTGCCATGCCTGCACCTGCCGTCGATATCAAGAACATGAACGAGGCAATAAACAAAGCTGGTCGACAACGCATGTTAAGTCAACGCATCGTTAAAGCCTATGCCTTGCAGGGCATCCACATCCAGGAAAAAGAAGCTAAAAAACAGCTTGAAGACGCAGTAATTCTTTTTGAAAAACAACTGGCGGAATTAAAGTCATTCTAACCAAACAAGCGAGTCCGAAAAGGCCTGGAAAAAGTAGAAAAGTTATGGCTTCCTTTCAAAGCCACGGCGACTGGACCAATTACACGTGAAGGCGCAAAAAAATTGCTTGAAACCAACGATGATTTGCTACGTGCTGCTCACAATGTCGTCAATATGCTGCAGGATATAGCAGGCACTTCAAGCGGCAGGCTGGTTAATATTTCAGGTCGTCAGCGGATGCTGTCGCAACGCCTGGCCAAGTTTTACACTTACACGGTATGGGGCTTTAAACAGAGTGAGATTCTGAATGAAATGGAGCGCGCAAAAAATGAATTTAGAGGCGCACTGGATGAACTGATCGCTGCGCCAGAAAACACCACAGAACTGAAAAAAAACTGAAGCAGGCTAAACTGCAATGGGATTTGTACAAGCATGGCCTTGAAAGAAAAGAAAAACAAATTCCATTAATCATGGCGATGACCAGCGAAAAATTACTCATCATCATGAATGAAATTACAGGCCTGTACGCAGCATTACCTGAAAAATAGAACCCAATTTATCATTAAAAATTATTACTTCAGACGGCCTGTGGGCGAACAAAATCGCTGGCAACCGTTTGTCCTGTTATTTTTCTACGCTCAGGCAAAATAACGGGGTTTATTTTTTCTCTTTAACCCAGGATTTTAAATCCTCAAAAAAACCTTTTGCGCCATCTATCCAACTGGCTTCCTGTGGATTGTGGCGTTTACCACCTTTACCCAGGCTTTTTTCGAACTGTTGCAGGATTTCTTTTTGCTCACTGGTCAGGTTTATGGGTGTCTCGATTTGCACTTTGCAGATCATGTCGCCCTGACGGCCACCGCGAACAGGCTTGACGCCCTTGCCGCGTAGTTTGAATAATTTTCCGGATTGGGTTTCCGCTGGTATTTTTAGCTTGATGCGACCATCCAGTGTGGGGACTTCGACTTCGCCACCTAAAGCGGCTAACGAAAAACTGATCGGGACTTCGCTGTGCAGGTCGTCTTCCACACGACGAAAAAGTTTGTGTGGCTTGACGTGCACCCGCACAAATAAATCACCCGCCGGGCCACCATTCACCCCGGCTTCACCTTCGCCGGATAAACGCACGCGGTCACCGCTATCAACGCCTGCGGGAATTTGTACTGAGAGTTTATTGATTTTCTCAACCCTGCCCTGTCCATGACAACTTTCACAGGGTTCCTTGATAACCTTGCCAGTTCCGTGACAGGTCGGACAGGTTTGTTGCACCGAGAAAAATCCTTGCTGCATACGCACCTGACCGATGCCGTTGCAGGTATGACAAATGACAGGTTCAGTGCCGGCTTTGGCGCCGCTGCCATCGCAGGCTTCACATTGAATATGCGTCGGCACTTCAATTTGGGTTTCCGTTCCAAAAACTGCTTCTTCGAGTGTCAGTTCGAGTTCGTATTGTAAATCCGCACCACGGTAAACACGCTGGCGTGTACGGCCGCCGCCACCACCGAAAATATCACCAAATACATCACCGAAAATATCACCGAATCCAGCCGCACCGCCACCAAATCCGCCCGCGCCTGCTGACGGATCAACACCCGCATGGCCAAACTGGTCGTAGGCCGCTCTTTTCTGGGCGTCACTCAGGATTTCATAGGCTTCTTTGACTTCCTTGAACTGATGTTCCGATTCTTCGTTGTCATGATTTCTGTCAGGGTGGTGTTTCATCGCCATCCGCCGATAAGCCTTCTTGATTTCGGCTTCACTGGCATTTTTGGCGACACCCAAAACTTCGTAAAAATCGCGTTTTGACATGGCTTTCCAATACAACAAAGGGCTTGGGGAGGATACCCCCCAAACCCATTAGGTTAATAATTTAGAAAGTCTGGTTACCAGACTTTCTGTAAAAGCAGTGTTAAGCCTGCTTGCTGTCGTCCACTTCTTCAAACTCGGCATCGACAACATCGTCATCGGTGGCGGCTTCTGCCTGGGCTTCCTCAGCAGTAGCAGCACCCTGCTCCTGGGCGTAAGCCTGCTCGGCAATTTTAGCCGCCGCATCGGACAGCGCCTGAGTTTTGGTTTCGATCACATCCTTGTTGTCACCTTTGATCGCCTCTTTCAGTTCGGACAATGCAGATTCGATCTTGCCACGTTCGGCAGCATCGACCTTGTCGCCCAGGTCTTTCAGTGATTTCTCGACTGAATGCACGAGTGCATCACCAGCATTTCTGGCTGAGACCAGTTCATGAAACTGGCGATCCTCATCGGCATGCATCTCTGCATCCTTGACCATCTTTTCGATCTCTTCCTCAGACAGACCGCTGGAAGCTTTGATCACGATGGACTGCTCTTTACCAGTCGCCTTGTCTTTGGCCGAAACATTCAGAATGCCGTTGGCGTCAATGTCAAAGCTGACCTCGATCTGCGGCACACCGCGCGGTGCAGGTGGAATATCCGCGAGATCAAAACGACCCAGCGATTTGTTCGCCGCAGCCTGTTCGCGTTCACCCTGAAGAACGTGCACGGTGACAGCAGACTGATTGTCATCCGCCGTTGAAAAAATCTGGCTCGCCTTGGTCGGGATCGTGGTGTTTTTCTCGATCAGCTTGGTCATGACGCCACCCATGGTTTCAATACCCAGAGATAGCGGTGTTACGTCGAGCAGCAGTACATCTTTGACATGACCACCGAGTACACCACCCTGAATCGCAGCGCCAACGGCAACCGCCTCATCCGGATTCACATCTTTGCGTGGCTCTTTGCCGAAGAAGTCCTGTACCGTTTTTTGCACCTTCGGCATGCGGGTCTGACCGCCGACCAGAATCACATCATCAATTTCAGAGGCCGATATACCTGCGTCTTTCAGTGCAATCTTGCATGGCTCAATCGTGCGTTTGATCAATTCTTCCAGCAGAGATTCCAGCTTGGCGCGGGTGACCCTGATATTCATGTGCTTGGGACCGCTGCTGTCTGCTGTAATGTAAGGCAGGTTCACATCAGTCTGCTGACTGGTAGACAGCTCAATCTTGGCTTTTTCTGCCGATTCTTTCAGGCGCTGCATCGCCAGTGGATCGCCTTTTAAATCGACGCCCTGATCTTTCTTGAATTCTTCGACCAGATAGTCGATCAGGCGCATATCAAAATCTTCACCACCCAGGAATGTGTCGCCATTGGTTGCTAAAACTTCAAACTGATATTCGCCGTCGACTTCAGCAATTTCAATAATGGAAATATCAAAAGTACCACCACCCAGGTCGTAAACGGCAATCTTGCTGTCTCCACCTCGCTTGTCCAGACCATAAGCCAGCGCTGCGGCAGTCGGCTCGTTGATAATCCGTTTGACATCCAGGCCAGCAATTTTGCCTGCGTCCTTGGTAGCCTGACGTTGGGAATCATTGAAGTAGGCAGGTACTGTGATGACCGCCTCTGTGACTGTTTCACCCAGGTAATCCTCAGCCGTTTTCTTCATTTTCTGCAGGATTTTTGCGGAAATTTCAGGGGGTGACATTTTCTTGCCATCCACTTCGACCCAGGCGTCACCATTATCGGCCTTGACGATTTTATAAGGTACCAGCTCAATATCTTTCTGTACTTCTTTTTCATCAAAACGACGCCCGATCAGTCGCTTGATCGCATACAGAGTGTGCTTGGGATTGGTCACAGCCTGACGCTTGGCGCCCTGGCCAACCAGAATCTCACCGCTGTCTGTATAAGCAACGACAGATGGCGTCGTGCGATCGCCTTCGCTATTTTCGATTACTTTCGGTTTGTCACCTTCCATCACGGCTACGCACGAGTTGGTGGTGCCGAGATCAATGCCAATTATTTTTCCCATTTCATTCTCCAAAAAAACTATAAAATTCGTTAATCCTGATATGCGGTCAACCTTCCAGATATCAAGGGCTTAAATCACTATTTATTCAACAGCCTTCGAAACCATAACCATCGCAGGTCGAATCAAACGACCATTGAGCAGATACCCTTTCTGCATCACAGCCATCACGGTGTTGGGCTCAAGTTCTGCATTTTCCTGCATCGACATAGCCTGGTGATGCTCGGGGTTGAATTTTTCGCCTTCCGGATTCACCACTTCGATACCAAATTTCTCGAACACGTCGTTCAGCATTTTCAGGGTCAGCTCCATGCCTTCCTTTAT
>DTYI01000300.1 GCA_012961935.1 Thiotrichales bacterium
AAAAGCCCCGCCTGAGCGGGGCTATACAATCAGAGGTTCTTATTTAACCCAGCTCACCCTCATAATCAGCAATGCCAGGATTGTCAGAAATCCCGATCAGCTTGGGATGATTAATTTTAGGCAGTTTAAGAACGTTGTCTTTACCCTTGTTCTTGACGATGTGGTCGCGCACGACGTCCCAGATCAGGCGGCCTTCTGGTGTACGGTTAACCACGGCCCAGCCAGCGACTTTGTAAGTTTTCTTCGGGTCGATTGCCTCACCATTGTCCAGACGGGCATCTGTTATCCGCTCGTATAATTTTTTGGTAGGGTCAATCGTGTAATCAAGGCCACCGACACGCACCATGTCGCCACCGGACTGAAGGTAAGGGTCTGGGTCAAACAGATTGTCAGCCACTTGTTCCAGAACGTTGAGCAACTGTTCACCTGTCATTTCATTTGCGTAAGTTTCGCCATAGGTGAGTGAGCACTGTGTCATGACATCTTCCATCGTGATCCAGTGTCCTTTAGGTGTGGTGGTTCCCCAGCGCACGCCGGCAGACATCGCGACATCTGCACCGTATTCTTCACGCAATGCATTACAGATGACCTGATCCCAGGTGCCCATGAAATTACCACGGCGGTAGAGCGTGCGGTCTGCGATGGCGAGTTTTTCCGAGAGGATTTCCTCAAAACTTTTGCCGAGCCTTTTTTTGTTGAAGTATCGATCTTTAGCACGGCTTTCAATGATTTTTTCATCGTATTTTTTGCTACGCATCTGGGTGATATAAGCTTCCATTTCTTTGTTCGCAGGCAATTGATCTTCAAACACCGGGAGCATTTTATAGTGCATGTCCTTGAGTTTGTCGCCTTCGAACTCAAAATCCATCACACCTACATATTTACCGTTTGAACCCGCGTTGGTTACGATACAGGTGCCACCTTCAGTATTCTTCACAGTGATTGGGGCAGGGACGCCATCGTGTGTGTGGCCACCAAATACAGCGTTGATGCCAGGCGCACGTTCTGCCATCTTGATGTCCACATCCATACCATTGTGTGAAACCAGGACAATCGCATCTGGTTTTTCTTCGTTGCGAATTTTTTTCACCAGCGCGATCATGTCATCTTCTCGCAAACCGAATGACCAGTCCGGAAAAAATTCTGGTGGGTTGGCGTTGCCGGTACGCGGGAAGGCCTGGCCGATGACGGCAATGCGTTTGCCGCCAGCATTTTTGATTACGTAGGGCTGGAATGCGTGGCCGCTTTCTTCATCATAAAGGCCTCTGCCATCGTATTTTTCTACCATGGCTGCGTACTCGTCACCAAACAATGCTTCTTCTTTAACGCGAACATTTTGACCGATAAAATCGCCTTTAAACAAAGCGACATTACTGAGTACCTCATCTTCCCGGTAAGTGAATTCCCAGTGACCTACCATGACATCAATGCCGAGAATATTGGAAGCTTCGACCATATCCACGCCGCGCGTCCACAGCGAAGTGCCTGAACCTTGCCAGAGGTCTCCACCATCGAAGGTTAATGTATTTTCACGACCACCTGCGGACTCGCGTAATTTATCCAGCAGGGTTTTGATGTGAGCAAAGCCACCCATGCGCCCAAATTCTTCTGCGTACTTGTCAAAATCAAGATAGGTGTAGGCGTAAGCTTCACGGCCCTGCAGAGGAAGCCCTGCATTTTCCAGCAATTTTTTACCGACGAGATGTGGCGTGCGGCCGTAGGCATCTCCCACACCCAGGTTCACATTGGGTTCGCGGAAATAGACCGGCTTGAGCTGACCATGTACGTCTGTAATATGCAGAATTCTGGCGCTGCCTTTCATTGGAACCGAGTACATATCGGCAAGGGCATCTACTTTTTTACTGGCTTCTTTTACAGCTTCCTTGATTTTTTCCTTGGCTTCTCCTTCTGTTTTTGAACAGGCAATAGATGCCAATGTGGATGCGCTGATCACGCCCATACTCAATAGTTTCAGGAAAGCCCTACGGTCAAATTGTGACATGTAATTACCTCTGATTTCGTAGTAATATGCCGCAGCAACGCGGCTATTTAATTATTGTCTGCTGAGTTACATAACAGCAGTGTGTCCTTCTGGGAAATGCTGCGTAGAAGTATACCTCAAAATATTCTCAAAGTTTCCGGGTAAATATGCACAGACATCTTCATGACGGTAGAACCCGGTTTTTTATTTCACTATTACTTTGGCTGATACCCGTTTTCGCCTCGAGTGATGTGGTGAAGCCGGCTCTGGTTGAAATCACGGCGGATACGAGCGGGCATGTAATCATTGAAGTTCGTGCCAGTATCGAAGCATTGTTGACCGGGATTAATACGCGTTATCGGAATACACAGGATGCACCTAATGCCGAAGCCTATGATGCTTTGCGGGTATTAGGACCAGACAAACTGAATGAGAAATTTCTCCCGTTCAAGAACGAGTTTCTTCAGTACATTTATTTGCTCGCTGACGGGAAACTTGTACCACTTGAAATAACTGATATTGATATTCCAGAGCCAGGCTATACCAAAGTCCCGCGAATCAGCCTGATTGAATTACGCGCTGGACTGGATCGTTCAACCAAAAGTCTTGTCTGGTATTACCCGGAAAAATTTGGTGACAACGCTGTCAGGGTGCGACAGGTCGACACGGAAAATGAAGCGTGGCACTGGTCGGAGTGGCAGTGGTTACGTAAAGATAAACCCAGTGAACCGTTTTCACTGGAGGAGCTGTTTCTCAAACGTCCTGTGCATGAAGTGATCGGCGCTTATATCGTGCTGGGATTTGAACACATCGTACCCAAAGGACTCGACCATATTCTATTTATACTGGGAATTTTCCTCCTCAGTAAACATCTGAAACCACTGCTCTTGCAGGTTACGATGTTCACCATTGCACATACCATTACGTTGGGTTTGTCCATGAATGGTGTGGTTGAACTGCCTGCAAGAATTGTTGAACCACTTATTGCATTATCCATTGCCTATATCGGTATAGAAAATATCTTTGCCCATTCGTTGCACAAGAGTCGATTAGTGCTGGTATTTTTATTCGGATTGTTACACGGACTGGGATTTGCCAGCGTGTTGTCTGATTTTGGTATGCCCAAAGATGCATTTGCGACTGCATTAATTAGTTTTAATGTGGGTGTGGAATTTGGTCAGCTTGCAGTTGTAATGCTGGCGTGGTTGGGAATATCCATCTGGTTTAGATCCAGCCCTCTGTATCGTCAAGCTGTGGTAATTCCTGCTTCACTGATTATCTCGGTTACTGGCCTGTACTGGATGTTTGATCGACTGCAATTATTTGCTTAGTTTGTAGTTGTCGATAGCGTTTTCCGGCCAATAAAAAACCCGGCGCGAGGCCGGGTTTAATTAAAGCTCAATTGTTTTTAATTATTTACGAACGCCAGGTCCATTCATTTCCAGGCCATTACTCATGTATGTATGGAAATATTCAAGCGCATTATACTCGTCACTTTGCGCCTTGAAAGGTTTGGCTCGAACCTGCTTGTTACAACCACCGTAGCGACGGTGGATTGTACCCAAACCACCCCATTTAGAGCGATAAACAGGGAAGTGAGATACTTGTCCCAGAGCCGGGCTTAAAATATCAGCACGAATACGATTGCCTGCATAGTAAACATGACAATCCGCACAGGCCATATTCAGCTGACCGCGTTTGGCGTAGAAATGTTTTTTACCACGCTCGTAAGCTGCCAGGGCTTTGGGATCATCAGGGATCTGGACGCTAATCTTGTTCCCCCTCGATGTATAAGCCATGTAAGCAGAGATATCAGCGATTTTACCTTTTTTATAAGGCAATGGTTTTTCACCATTGGCAACGCGACACTCATTGATTTCACCTTCAAGCGTTTTTACCTTGCCTGTAGCCGTATCAAAGTAGGGATAATTTTGCTTGATGGCCTTACCCCCATTTTTGAAACAGTCGGCATAAGTTTTACCATTCTTAAAAGGCTTATTGAACAACGTTTCACCTTTTTCAATATTAATCTCATAAGGTGGAAATTCTTCAATGGATTCCCATTGTTCCCTTGATGCCTTGTCGATGGAATAAACACCATTGATGAAATCATCTTTTGGTACGTTGGCAAAGCGTTTGTGAAAATATGCACGAAATGCCTTTAGATCATCTTCAGGCGTTGCCTGAGCGAGCATAGGCAATGCCGTGATGCTTAGTGCCAGTGCTGCGCACGTCATTATCTTTTTCATATAAAAACTCCGAACAATAGTTTAGGTCTGCCTGATTTAGTAAAAGATATGTTTACAACTTTTCCAGAGACTATAACAGTTTCTCCAATATACTCATTAAGCTTTGAAATAGATATAGGTTGCTGATAACTGTATGAAAT
>DTYI01000301.1 GCA_012961935.1 Thiotrichales bacterium
AACCGCGCCAGCGCAACGGTTGACCGGATCATCAATGCCTTTCCAGCCAAGAAGCAGCCGCAGGTACGCTCGATGCTGTCGACATCGTTGAAAGCAGTCATTGCCCAGCAACTGGTACGCCGTAAAGAAGGCAATGGTTTGCTCGCGGCGATTGAAATCCTGATCAACAATTCAGCGGTTGCCAACCTGATTCGTGAAGGCAAAACCGATCAGCTTGAAACGACGATGCAAGGTGGCGGGGCGAGCGGTATGCAAACCATGGATGGCGTGCTGGCCAAAATGCTTGAGCAGGGGTTGATTAGCGAGGAGGAAGCCTACCTCAAGGCATTTAGCAAATCGGCTTTTCAGAAACCAGTGCAGATATAAATACCCGCCTCTCCAATGAATGACCGATCAGGAAGCGGAGTACCTGAAGCACTACAGAACCAGCTTGCTGCGCACTGGCAGGCATTCTCAGGGATTGATGACCTTGCCGCCGAAGCTGAAAACCATCAAACACAAATTGTGGCCGTCTGGCAGGTTAGTGATTTTGCGGTTCAGGTCAGCCAGCGTCATGCTAACTGGTTGCTGGAAAATCTAAGCAAGGGCGCGTTCAGCCAACCCCATCAACGCGAAACCCTCAAGCAGCGTATTCAGGGCAGGCTGTCCTCAGTCAAAGACGAAAACGAATTGATGCAGCAGCTGCGCGTGTTACGGCAGCAAGAAATGCTCCGTATCCTGTGGCGGGAAGTTGCAGAAAATGCGGACCTGGATGAAACGTTGATCGCCACATCAGACCTGGCCGATCTACTGGTCGATGAAGCGCTGGGCTGGCTTTATCAAGATGCCTGTTCGTCCGCTGGTGTGCCACGCAATACTGAAGGACTCGCACAGTCAATGATTGTGCTGGGCATGGGTAAGCTGGGCGGTGAGGAGCTGAATTTCTCATCGGACATTGATTTGATTTTTGCCTATCCAGAGCGGGGGCAGACGGACGCTGATACCCCCCTGGATAACGAAGTCTTTTTTACCCGGCTTGGTCAGCGCCTGATCAAGGTACTCGACCAGAATACGGCAGATGGTTTTGTTTACCGGGTAGATATGCGCTTGCGGCCGTTTGGTGAGAGTGGTGCGCTGGTGATGCATTTTGACGGGATGGAACATTATTACGAATCCCATGGCCGCGAGTGGGAGCGTTACGCACTGGTTAAGGCGCGTCCGATTGCCGGGGATGTCAGCGCTGGGGAAGACTTGCTGGGTCAACTGCGCGGGTTTGTCTATCGCCGCTATCTTGACTACGGCGTGATTGAATCGCTGCGTGAAATGAAAGCGTTGATCAGTCGCCAGGCGGCGATGCGTGGCAAGGAAAATGATCTCAAGCTCGGGCCGGGCGGCATCCGTGAGATTGAATTCATCGCCCAGATGTTTCAGCTCATTCACGGTGGTCGCAACCGGCCTTTGCAGCTGCGGTCGCTGTTGCCCACGCTGGGTTATATCGGCACGCAGGGATGGCTGTCAGCAGATTCAGTTGATGCGCTGGAAGCGGCCTACCGTTTTCTGCGCAAGGCGGAGAATCACCTGCAAATGCAATACGATCGACAGGTGCATGCGCTGCCCGAAAATGAGATTGATCGCTGGCGTCTGACGCAAAGTATGGGCTATGCGAACTGGGAGGATTTTCTCTCTGATCTGGATACATACCGCGAACGCGTCAAGCAACTGTTTCAGGATACGTTTCAAACAGATGAGACAAGCCAGACGGATGATCAGCAGCAAAATTTAATCGGAGAAAAAATCTGGCGTGCCGCTTTGCTGGAGGATTCCGCTGACACAGTTACGGAAATACTCACAACTTCGGGAATTGATGACGTCAACTTTGCACAAAGAGCGCTACAGGATTTTTTAGCTGAGCGCAGCGTCCGCATGCTGTCGGAGCAGGGCAGGCAGCGCCTGGATAAACTCATGCCACTGCTCCTGTCAGAAATAATCCAGGGCCAGCATTCGAGTAGAACTTTGTCGAAGCTGCTGGATTTTATCGCCAGCATTACCAGACGCACATCCTATCTCGCCTTCCTTGCCGAGCGACCGCAGACGTTGAATCTCCTGATCAAGTTGTGTGAGACCAGCGACTGGATTACCGATTATCTGACACGCCATCCGATGTTGCTGGATGAATTACTGAATCCGGCGACCTTGTTTGCACCACCCGATAAGTTCGGCCTGCAACATGAGATTGATGAAGCACTGGGCCTGGTCGATCCGAACGACCATGAAGCCTGGATAAACCAGTTGCGCCATTTCAAACAAACCCAGACGCTCAGGGTCGCGGCAGCCGACATCATGGACGCATTGCCGCTGATGCGGGTGAGCGATCATCTCACCTGGATCGCAGAAGTGATACTTGGACGTATCCTGGATTATGTCTGGCAGGAGCTTGTTGCAAAATCCGGTGTGCCGCAAGCAGAAATCAATGGACAGATGATAACGGCTGAATTTGTCATCATTGGCTACGGTAAGTTGGGTGGTCTGGAAATGGGCTATGGCTCTGACCTCGACCTTGTGTTTCTGCACAATGCGAAAGGTGAGCAACAAACTAACGGGGAAAAGCCACAATCCAACGGCCAGTTTTTTGCCCGCCTGGGCCAACGCATCATCAGCATACTCAATACATTCACGACTTCAGGCAAGCTGTATGAAGTCGATATGCGTCTGCGCCCCAGCGGCAGCGCCGGCCTGCTGGTGAGTAATATTGACGCCTTCAGGCGCTATCAAAAAGAGAGTGCCTGGCTCTGGGAACATCAGGCGCTGGTTCGAGCCCGGCCCGTGTGTGGCTCTGAAAAGCTGTCAGCACGGTTTGTCGAGATACGCAGAGAGATACTCTGCCAGAAAAGGGACGCCGCAAATGTAGCGGCCGAAGTGAAGAAAATGCGCGAGAAAATGTGGCAGACACATAATGCCGGTGAAAAATTTAACCTGAAAAAGTCGCCAGGTGGTATCACTGACATTGAATTTATGGTGCAATATCTGGTTCTGGCGCACGCGCATGAAAAACCGCAATTGACGGTCTGGACGGATAATATCCGCATCCTCGAATCGCTGGCTGAAGCGGCGGTGATTACCGAGGAGACGGCCGAACGATTGGCCGATATTTA